>CALDBJ010000061.1 GCA_937937835.1 uncultured Collinsella sp. | reverse complement strand
CCTTGTTGCCCAGACGCGGGCCCACAGGGATGCGGATGTCGGTCCAGTCGAGCTTCTGGCTTGCGCGGGCCTCGGCCTCCATCTCCTCATAGCGAGCCAGACGGGCCTTGTTCTTGGCCTGGCGAGCCTTGGGCGAGCTGCGTACCCACTCGAGCTCAGCCTCCATGCGCTTGGCGAGCTTGGCGTCGCGGTTGCCCTGCGCCTCGATACGGGCGGCCTTGGTCTCCAGATACGTGGAGTAGTTGCCCTTGTAGGGATAAAGGTGACCGCGGTCGACCTCGCAGATCCACTCGGCAACGTTATCCAGGAAGTAGCGATCGTGTGTGACGGCAAGCACCGCGCCCTGATAGTTGTGCAGGAAGTGCTCGAGCCACAGGATCGACTCGGCGTCCAGGTGGTTCGTGGGCTCGTCGAGCAGCAGTAGGTCGGGAGCCTCGAGCAGCAGCTTGCACAGGGCCACGCGGCGGCGCTCGCCGCCGGAAAGCACGTTGACCGGCATG
Organism: uncultured Collinsella sp.; assembly: GCA_937937835.1. Classification (GTDB taxonomy): domain Bacteria; phylum Actinomycetota; class Coriobacteriia; order Coriobacteriales; family Coriobacteriaceae; genus Collinsella. Next base: position 7,750 of record CALDBJ010000061.1, on the reverse strand, counting down.
TCGGAATCGGGCAGCTGCAGGGCGTCCATGGCCTGGCCGAGCTTGGAATCGATATCCCAGCCGTCGGCGGCGTCGATCTCGTCCTGGAGCTTTCCCATCTCGGCCATGAGGGCGTCCATGTCGCAATCCGGGTCGCACATCTCCTCGCCGATCTTATTGAAGCGATCGACCTTGGCGATCATGTCGCCAAATGCCATGCGCACGTTCTCGATGACGGTCTTGTCATCGTCGAGCGGCGGCTCCTGCTGCAGGATACCCACGGTGTAGCCGGGGGTGAGCCTGGCATCGCCGTTGGAGACCTCCTCGATGCCGGCCATGATCTTGAGCAGGGTCGACTTGCCCATACCGTTGGGGCCCACGACGCCGATCTTGGCACCGGGGTAGAAGCTCAAGGTCACGTCGTCAAGGATTACCTTGTCGCCATGGGCCTTGCGAGCCTGATACATCTGGTAGATAAACTCCGCCATATGCCTGTTCTATCCTTTCTACCTGCTGTTTCCCTATTCTTGATTCGCTTTAGTGGAAACGAAATAAGGAAATCAGCTCTGAAACGTAACGAAAAAGGGGCATGGTTGCCCACACCCCCTAATACTACCTGGGAAAAGTCCCCCGGAACATACTATGAACTGCGTACGCTAGTTTTCCGCAACCTTAGCGAACGGCCCGCTGCGATTTGCGCCACAGCAGATACGAGTAGACGTAGACGGCTCCGACCGAACCAAACGCCAGAACCGCAATCACCGCGGCGACGACTTCACTCGAAAGCACGCTGCCTGCCACGCCCATCACAATCAGGCCAATACCCAGCACCATAAAGCAGGCGCCGCCAAAACGCTGCGTACGGCGCCAGTTCTCGGGATCGGCAAGCGCCCAAGGTGTCTTGATACCGAGCGTATAGTTCTGCTTCACACGCGGCAAGTAGTTGCCTACGCCGATGAACAGCAAACCGACAACACCGGAAATCAGCACGTTAACCGAACCGACCACCGGCACCACGCCCCAGACCGTAAGCTCTCCCAGCCAGCTTATGGCGCACATGAACAAGGTGAAGGCGATTACGAAGCCCTGGTAGAACTTGCCCGAGGTTCGATATGCCTCACCTTTGGGGTCGATGCGCGGCACCACGCAGAACATTGCGAGAAGCGCCAGAGGCAGCACGCCGAGCGCGGAGGCCATCCAGCTAGGACCCCAACCGTCGACAGCGCCGTTCGCGCCCCAGTGCGTGGGAATCTGCGCAGGCAAGCTCGGCATCACCATGAGGTGCGCTACGACATTGGCGACGCACAGAGCGACCAGCGCAATCCACACGCGCGACGATACCCCTGTGGGGTGAATGCCCTTGTTTTCGTTATTCATCCTTATCACCTTCATTGTTTGTAAAACCCATAAACCAGCCAATTAAATCCTGCATGACGGTGGTGTTTAAGCTGTATACGATGTTTTGGCCATGGCGCTCGTCGGTCACCAACCCGGCGTTTTTGAGCGTCGCCAAGTGATGGCTCAGCGACGGCTTACTGATATCGAAATGCTCGGCAAGCTCCCCCGCCGTGCAATTGCCCTCGCGCAGCAACTCCAAAATGCGCCGTCGCGTTGGATCGGCAAGCGCCTTAAAACCCTCTCCCGGCATAAGACCTCCTCTCATCATCTCTCATGACGTGCACACTATACTCGATATTTAGATGTTTGTCTAACTGTCTAATACAGTAACATCTATAGAACATTCGTTCGTGTTTAGTTACAATGGAAGTTGAAGCAGATGGGCCAGCTCCCTCTACCCAAGAAGGAGATGGACTATGAGTATTGACGATGTCCTGACGTTGTTATTGCTTGTAATCGCGGCTGTGGAGCTCGGCATCCACATTGGAGGTCGAATGAAATAGCCGCCCCCGCGTAATGCGAAGACGGCCACTTCTCACGCCATAAACGTGTTTCGGAGTTGGCCAACCCGCTGCAACGGGTGCCATCTGCTTCAATCTTATGCGAATCCCGATCCCATTTCAACAAACCCCAAGGGCTCAAATGAAATCGCGATAATACCTATAATGACGATAGCTAAAACACGATTCGCTTCCCCATCGGAGGATGTCTATGACCGAAAACGCTACTGCTCTCGTCGAGACGCGCGATACCAAGCTCGAAATCATCATGGGCCGCGAGGCACTCGACAAGCTCGCCGATGCTACGGTACTGGTGCTCGGCTGCGGAGGCGTGGGCTCCAACTGCTGCGAGGCACTCGCCCGCGGCGGCATCGGACATTTCGTCATTCTGGATAAGGACATCATCGCGCCCAGCAATATCAATCGCCAGGCCATCGCCTTTCACAGCACCGTCGGCAAGCGCAAGGTTGACGTGATGGAGGCCATGATCCACGATATCAATCCTGCCGCCACCGTCATCAAGCGAACTGAATACCTGTTGAGCGATAACATCGACGAGTTCTTTGCGAGCGTTTTGGAGCAGACGGACGGCAAGCTCGACTACGTCGTCGACGCCATCGACACCATCTCGGCCAAGCTCACCATTGCCAAATATGCTCAGGACCACGACATCCGTTTGGTTAGCTCCATGGGCGGGGCCAACAAGCTCCATCCCGAGTGCCTCCGCTTTGCCGACATCTTCGATACGGTACGTGACCCCATGAGCCGCATCATGCGCAAAGAATGCAAGAAGCGCGGAATCAAGAGCCTGCACGTGCTGTTTAGCTGCGAGGAATCGGTTAAGACCCAACCCCGCGACCCGTCCAATATCCACGAGCGTACCGAGTTGGGCACCGCCAGCTTTATGCCGCCCATCATGGGCCAGATGATCGCCGGCGAGGTTATCCGCCAGATCAGTGGGCGTGGTACCGAACGCGTGCGCGCCGATGGCCAGCGCCTAGACTAGTGGAGCGCGCCGAGATGGGGCCCCAGTTAATTGATGCACACTGCCATCTTGATTTAATGGCTCACCCGGACGCCGTTGCCGATGAGGCGACGGCACTGGGCTTGGGTCTATTTGATTGCGGCGTCGATCCACGCGACTTTTCGGCCGCAAACGAGCGTGCCCGTCGCCAACCAGGCATCATCGCCGGCATTGGGCTTCACCCCTGGTGGCTCGCCGACGGCCGCTGTGGTTCTACCGAAGTCGATCTGCTTTGCGAAGTTACCGCCCAAGAGCGCCACATCGGCGAAGTCGGACTCGACTTTTCCGAGCGCTTTGCCGGAAGCGAGTCGCTGCAAATACAGGCACTTGACCGGCTCTGCGATGTGCTCGTGCAGCGTCCTCTTGCCGGGCGCGTGATATCAATTCACGCCGTTCGTTCGGCAGGAACTGCGCTGGACGCCCTAGAATCGCACGGGCTACTCATCCCAAACCCCGACTCCCCCGCTATCATCTTCCACTGGTTTAGCGGCACCTCAGACGAGCTCGTCCGCGCGCGTAATGCGGGCTGCTATTTTTCTGTCAACGAACGCATGCTCGCGTCCAAACGAGGACGCGAATACGCACGACAGATTCCACTCGACCGTTTACTGCTCGAGACCGATGCGCCGACCGAGCCAAACACAGAAACAAGCGCGCAGTCGCTCATCAGATCGCTTGCATGGACCTCAGAACGCATCGCCTCACTCAAAAACTGTGACGCAAAGCATATTGAGTCAGCGGTTTTAGCAAATGCACGCTCTGTTTTTAGCCTTCGCTGACCCCTGTGGTCAAAAAACGTCAAATATGAGTACTGCTAGCGAAATGGATACATTACTTTGAGCTTTCCGGCCACCAGATTAATCTACGATTGTCCATTAACTAACACTTTCACAGTCACTCATCCTGTATTTTCGCAATCTTAAACCCCTCCAAACGCTCAAATCACGTCTGAAGGGGTCGATTTTGCTGCGACTAAATTAGTCACAGTACTCATATTTGGCTTTTTTTGACCACCGAGTCACGGGAAGGCACCAATACAGCTCCCCGGGACTGCTCACCTATTCGGAAATTGGCGCTCCATGGCCCCAGGAGCCTTCCATACCGCATACGGTCGAAGCAAACCCCGCCGCAAAGTCGAGTGCGCGCTCGACGGCCTCGGCACCATCCTCGCCACGCTTGGCGGAATCGAGATAGCACATCAGAAACGAAGTCAGGAACGAGTCGCCCGCACCCATGGTGTCCTTCATGTCTGCCACAGGCTTGGCACGCTGACGATAGTAACGCTCGCCGTCATAGGCAATGCAGCCCTCAGCGCCAGCCGTGGCCGATACAAAACGCGGACCCAGGCTCTTCACCCATGCCAGACGCTCGCGAATCCCGTCCTCGCTCGCGGCGTCTGCTGCGCTAAAGAACGCGAAGTCAACGTAGGGAGCAATCTGTTCGTAGTACTCGTCGGTCGAATCATCCGAGAAGTCAAACGAAACGGTAATACCCGCTGACTTCAGCTTAGGCAGCTCACGCTCGGTAAAGCAGTAGTTACCCGAATGGACCACATCAAACTGTTTCATATACGCCAGATCAAAACGGTCGAGCACTTAGCGCGCATCACCACGGATGCCACCCTCGTTAGACCCCAGAAATATACGATCGCCATCAACTACAGTAACGCGTGCCGCACCGTTCTCGCCGATAAGCTGCTTGCACTTGGCAAGTTCAACGTCCTCATCCTCAAGACTCGCGATCACATGCTCGGCAGCAGCGTCATTACCAAAGATGCCCATATACGCGGAGCGCGCGGCTCCGCATTTCTTGGCATACACGGCAAAGTTCACCGCGTTGCCACCCGGATACATCGTGTGAATATGCTCGTAGCGGTCGACGACGTTGTCGCCAAACCCAAGAGCGTTAACGTTGAATGTCATAGCGTCGTCCCTCTCTTACGCCAACGGGGCCAGTGTTGTGACAGCAGTACCGCCCAGAATCTACGCGAGTTCCAGCAGGTCCGGCAACTGGTCGATAATCTTATCCGCGGAATCCTGGCTAAAGCCAAAGCGCTCCTCGCGCTTGGCGATTACTGTCAGACCGGCGCGCTTACCTGCGGTAATGCCATACAGAGAGTCTTCCACGCAGCAACAGCGATCCGCAGGCAATCCTAAACGATCTATGGCATGCAGATAGATATCAGGATCGGGCTTGCTGCGCTTGAACTGCTCGCCCGAGACCAAAAACTCAAAGTATTCGCGAATGCCGCAGGTACCCAGCACCTCTTCGATATTGTTGAGAGGCGACGACGATGCCAGCGCAACGCGAACCCCACGTTCTTTCAGCCCCGCCAGCGTCTCGGCAACGCCGGGGTTGAGCAGTTTTCTATAGTCGCAGGAATACGCGCTCGCCCACACCTCATAGCGTGCCTCGGCAGCCTCGACGCTGAGCTTGCCCAAACCCGCACGCTCATGCCAGTCGACGAGCACCTGCTGAAAATCACGGTGCGATGAACCAACAATCGCATTAAGCTCGTCGCGCGTCACAGAAATCTGCAGGTAATCGATAAACTTCTCGAGTTCCTTTTGATAGTAAAACTCGGTGTCGACCAAAACGCCGTCCATGTCAAAGATAACGGCGTCAAACGGAAATGCGGACACGGCACCCTCCCTAACAAAAGGACGCCCGCGAGCAGGCGCCCGAACCATGCATTAATCGGCGATTCTAACCCAGCAGCTTATCCAACGCCGCTGCAATACCATCTTCGTTGTTATTGGCGGTCACCATCTGGGCCACGGCCTTAACCTCATCGACGGCGTTGCCCATGGCAACACCGGTGCCGGCCCACTCAATCATGGACTTGTCGTTCTGGCCGTCGCCAAACGATACGACCTCGCTAGCATCGATACCTAACTTGGACAGGGAGCCCTCGAGCGCGCGAGCCTTGTCGATGCCGGGCGCCGTAAACTCAAAGTACCAATCGGCCGTAAACATACCCGAAAGCGTCTGAGCAAAGGGCGCGTACATCTCCTCGTGATGCGCTTGCAGATAGGCCGGGTCTCCCGCCGTCAGCAGCTTGTCCACAGGATAAGTATCCACGACCTCATGCAAGCTCTCGACCTCACGGATCTTAAGGTCGCAGGCATCGCGCTCATACTTGACGATATTCTTCTGCGAGCCGTCAGGCAGCGTGATCATGCAATGGTACGAGTCCTCGACGTGCAGATCGCGACCGAGCGAAATCATAGGGATCACATCAAAATTACGCAGGTGATCAATCAGGCGATGCAATTCGTCGGCAGGCATAGCCTGATCGAACAGCACCTCATCGGTCTGGGCATCGACGACGCGAGCGCCGTTAAAGGCCACCAGCAAACCATCATGGTTCTGAAGGTCGAGCTCCTGACCAAGGGCGCGAAGGCCCCATGCAGGACGGCCCGAAGCCAGAATGAGCTTGATGCCCGATTCCTGCGCCGCGAGCAGCTTCTCGCGCGTACGCGGGCTGATGACCTTTTGGTCGTTGGTAAGCGTACCGTCGATATCCATTGCGATGGCTTTGATTGCCATATATGCCTCCCTGTCATTGAACAGCCTTGTCTGAGCCATCATACAGAACACCCACGGCGGCGCCGTTTGCAACGGGAAAAATGTCATATTGTCCCGAACATGAACGGCGCGTGGTCGTGAAGCTTTATCGCTCAGGTCAAATACGTCTGCTAGCGACGCTCATCCGTCGGTGCGCCCTCGACGATCGCGATGCCCGCCGATGCACCCAACGCGCTGGCGCCGGCCTCGATGAATGCGCAAGCCTCTTCATAATTATGGATACCGCCCGCAGCCTTGATTGCCACGGCATCGCCGAGCACCTCGTGCATCAGCCGCACGTCCTCGAGCTTAGCACCGCCATAGCTTCTGCCGGTCGATGTCTTAAGGAATCCCGGCTTAGCCTCCAGTGCAATCTCACAGACACGACGCTTGGCGGCATCGTCGCCGTCCAGCTTGCACATCTCGACGATCACCTTGTCAGTGATGCCATGCGCGCGACAAAAATCAGCAATGGCAGTCATCTCGCGCTCGATGGCAACAAAATCGCGGTTCTCGACCGACTCCTGATTCAAAACGTAGTCAATCTCGGTAAAGCCGCGCGCAGCGTATTCCTCAAACCTCGCAAGCTTCTCCTCAAGCGTCATAGTGCCCTGGGGAAAGTCGATAGCGCCGGCAAGAATGATGTCAGAGTCCTCGAGCATGGCGCGACCCGTCTCGTACTCCTGCAGGCTCGCAAATACGCAGCGGAAGTTGTACCTTAACGCCTTCTCGACATACTGCTCAAACGTGTCCTCGGGGGCATCGATATAGTCGATGTATTTATTGATGGGTTTGGCAAACGTCATGCTGGGCCTCCTTGTTCAGGACCGACAACCAATTCGTGGATTCACGCGAAAAACCACGTTCAATGTACGCCCGATACGCAAGGGCAGCGTCCTCATTCCGACAAGCGGTATGAAATTAGCCTTAGAAGTATATTCATGGACAGACACTATGACCCAATCCGAGGGCACTAAAAAGACAGGAGCCCCCGCTCGTGACCGCGGGTCGGGGCTGCGACAATGATGTCGAAGTGCCATAGGCGCAGCCGCGCCGCAACGAGGTTGGGAGGCTCCCATGCCAAAGTATTCTACCGCGTTCGGGATGGACGTCCACCTGAGGTCGACCACCGTCTGCGCCCTCGACGCGGACACCGGCGAGGCCGTGACGAGGAGGTTCCCCGGCAACCCCTGGGGCGACTCCGTGCGGCTCGGAGGCATCAGCGGTGCGGGCAACGCGCTCGTGAGGAAGCTGGCCGTTGAGGGTTCATGGCGCTACGCCG
>CALDBJ010000060.1 GCA_937937835.1 uncultured Collinsella sp. | reverse complement strand
AGTAAAAACCATCACAACATTCAGCGAAAATCGCGATTTTGCCGAAAAACGTCGAATGTTGTGATGGTTTGCGCCCCGGGCCAGGCCATCCTGCGAGTCCGGCCACCACAAAGGGGCCAGGCACCTTTGTGGTGGTTTTTGCTTTAGTAGATGTGTGGGACATGTCTTACAATCTACCAAGTAGTTCATGACGGGCGAAAAACGGAGAGAAGGGTCCTGATGCGTCCTTAATGTTTCATGCGGATAGATTGATTTGACAGACGGTGGCGAATGCCCGCCGTCCGCATTCGTACGAAACAAGGAGTCTCCATGCTCGCCTCTCTTTTCTCAAAGCCTCAACCTTCGCTGTCCGTGCAGGCCAAACGCCTGGTGGCGATGCGCTTTCTCATCTACACCGGTTTTCAGACCAGCTACTTCATCGGCGTCATCGGAACGCTCACCTATGCAGACGATGCCTCGGTCGTGGCGACATCGCTGGCCGTCCTGTTTATGAACGTATTCGTGATCTTGGGATCCTTTGCGGGTGGCGCGGCGCTTGACGCCTGGGGCCCGCGCCGTCATTTCTTGCTGAGCATCGTGTGCACGTTGGCAACCGGCGCGGCGATCCTCGTTTTTGGCAGCGCGACCGGCATCGTCCTGCTCGGCGCGGTGCTCCTGGGCTTTGTGATGGGATTCGCCCAGCCCATCGCCACATCCTATCCAGCCTACCTCACTGACGATCCTGTCGAGCTCAAAGACATCAACTCCGCCATCGCCATGTTCTCCAACGTGAGCATTATCGTCGGCCCCACACTGGGCGGCTTTGTCGCGGCGGCTGCGTCGTCGCGCGCGGTGTTCGTGCTCATGATGATCTTTACAGTGTTGGCGCTCGTCGCTGGTTGGGGCTTTAGGCCGCAGACCAGCCATGTCGCCGGGGATGCGGATGCCGATTCGGCAGAGGAAGGGGAGCGTGCGGGACAAAGTCCCGATCCCAACGCATCTTCCCGCGCTACCTTCGCAGCCAGCATCAAGACGGTCTTCACCAACAGCGTCCTCGCCCTGCTGTTCTGCATTATTTTCCTTTCAAACTTTGGCTACGGTGCCTTCGATCCGCTGGAGTCGTTCTTCTACCGCGATGTCCTGCACGTCGGTGTCGAATGGATGGGTTGGCTCTCGTCGGCCAGCGGTGTGGGCGCGGTGCTGGGCGCCGTGGCCGCGCTCCGCTTGCCGCCGCACCTGGTCAACCTAAAAACGCTGCTCGTGGCGCTTATGTCCGTGGGTCTGGGAAGCCTGCTCTACGTGGGAACGCCGTACGTGGGCGTGGCCCTCGTCGGCCAGATTGCCCTGGGCGTGGCCTGGGGCGTCGTCAATCCGCTCCACAACACGATCGTGCAAACGACGGCTCCGCTCGAGCAGCTCGGTCGCGTCAACTCGGTCATGGGCTTTGGCAACATGTTCGCCGGCGTGGCCCCGCTGGCGATTGCCCCGTGGCTAGCAGCAACATTTGGCGTGCAACAGACACTCGTAGGCGCGGGCCTGGTCGTAACGGCAGTTCCCGCAGCGCTGCTGCTGTTTGGACGCGGGCATCTGGATCGTGCTGCAGAGCGGTAAAACCGTCACAACATTCGATGAAAATCGCGATTTTGCCGAAAAACGTCGAATGTTGTGATGGATTGCGCTGAGACCCGAGCACCACAAGCCACCACAAAGGGGACAGGCACCTTTGTGGTGGTTTTTGCTCCTGCGTGCCGTGCTCGCGCCTTGGTATACCATGTACTCCATTTCCAATCGCTTCCCACACCGCCACACTACCCAGAAAGGGCCCCATGGACGCCACCTTCGGCCACATCAAAGCCGTGTTCTGCGATATCGACGGCACGCTGCTCACAAGCGAGCACACGGTGTCCCCGCGCACCGTGGTCGCGATCCGCGCCCTGCGCGAGCGCGGCGTGCTCTTTGGCCTGTGCACCGGGCGCGACGCCCACGCGACCGAGGCTATGTACGAGCTCTGGGGCATCGACGGCCTGGTAGACGTGATGGTGGGCTGTGGCGGCGCCGAGGTCATCGACCGCGCGCACGGCATCAACGAGCTGAGCTACCCGCTGCCGGGCGAAACCATCGCGCGCATCTGCAAGCACATGGCGGACCTTCCGGCAACGCCCGTTTGCCCCCGAGACGGCGTGTTCTACGTTCCCGAGACCAATGCATGCGTCGAGCATCTATCGCGTGTCGACGGCGTGCCCTATAAGGTGGTCGATTTTGCCGAGTTTTTGCGCGAGCCGCAGCCCAAGGTGATGTTTACCATGGCGCCCGAGGTGATGCCGCAGGTCATCGAGCGCGCATCGACGTTCGCCGATGACACCGTTAAGGCGGCCGCCCTGCAAACCACGCAGCGCCTCTACGAGTTCATGGATCCGCGCGTGTCCAAGACGCGCGGCCTTGTGCGCGTGGCGGAGCTCAACGACATGGAGCTCCAGAACATCTGCGTGTTTGGCGATGCGGATAACGACACCTGCATGGTGGCCGACGCCGGCGTGGGCGTGGCCATGGCAAACGGCAGCGATGCCACCCGCGCCGCTGCGGACTTTGTAACCGCCAGCAACGACGAAGACGGCATCGCGATCTTTATCGAGGAGCATCTGCTGTAGCGCTGGGGGAGAATCACCGCAAAGGGGACAGGCACCTTTGTGGTGGTTCGATCAGGCGTCCCGGCAACCGATTGCCGGGACGCTTTTTTGTCCCGTGGCGAATCGATGCGGTGAACAAACGACCACTCACAGCCAAATATCGACCGTTCACAGATTGAGTGGGTTAAAACAAAATGTTGTGCAAATAACAACAGAGTGTTATTTACCTCTATTTGCCAACAATTCTACCTGTGGTTTTCTAAAACTGAAAAATCGAATAACACTGCATAAGTTGAACAAATGTCAAGAAATAAGACTCTGAGAAAAGAAATGGCTCTGTTAGACCAGGATTGACATACATGTGTCCCCACGGTGCCATATCGTTGA
>CALDBJ010000059.1 GCA_937937835.1 uncultured Collinsella sp. | reverse complement strand
GTCGATCGCGAGTTCCGCACGAGCCGGAGAGCACTTAATGTGCTCTCCGTGCGAGCAGGACTGTCCGAGCAGGCGACCTTATGCCCCGCCCCTCGGGACGACGAGCCACGTAAAGGAGCATCCATGGCAGGCAAGCCGCAAACACTAGCTACGACCTCGGCATTCGAGATCTTGGGCCCCGTCATGGTCGGCCCCAGTTCATCGCACACCGCCGGCGCCCTGCGGTGCGCCCAAGTTGCCGCCAGCCTGTTAGAAGGCCGCATCGCCAAAGTCACCTTTGGCCTATGGAACTCCTTCGCCCACACCTACCGCGGCCACGGCACCGACCGTGCGCTCGTCGCGGGCATCCTGGGCCTCGACACCGATGACGAGAACATCAAGCAGGCCTTCGACCTCGCTCGCGAGCAGGGCCTCGAATATCACTTTGACATCAAGGGCGACGACGCCTCCATCCACCCCAACACCGTCGACATCGATATGGTCGACGACACGGGCGCCACGGCGCAGGTCCGCGGCGAGAGCCTGGGCGGCGGCAAGATGCGCATCAGCCGCATTAACGGCGTCGGCGTCGACATCTCGGGCATGTATTCCACGCTCTTCGTGGCGCACAAGGACGTTCCCGGCGTGCTCGCCGCGCTCACGAACCTGCTCGCCTACGCCCACGTGAACATCGCCTTCTGCCGCACCTACCGAACCGAAGTGGGCGGCCAGGCCTACTCCGTCTTTGAGACCGACGGTGCGCCCGACGACACCGTCGTCCCCATGTTACGCAAGCTCGACAATGTCGATTACGCGACCTTTATCGAGCTCCCCGGTTCTGCCTCGTCGCTCTCCCCCGGCGTCTCGGCCAAGGAGATCTTCGACGACGGCGAGCAGCTGCTCGATGCGTGCGAGGAACTGGGGCTCAGCATCGGCGCCGTCATGGCCGTGCGTGAGGCGCGCCTGACCGGCGAAGCCCACGCCGTCGACGCCATGCGTCGCGTGCTCGACGTCATGCGCGAGGAGACCACGGCCCCCATCGCCAATCCGCAGCGATCGCTCGGCGGGCTTATCGGCGGCGAGGCCAAACTCGTCGAAGCCACCGGCCGCAACGATTTGAGCACGAGCCTGATGGGCGCCGTCCAGACCGACGCCGTAGCCCGCGCCATGGCCGTGCTCGAGCGCTCGGCCACGATGGGCGTAATCGTCGCAGCTCCGACGGCAGGATCCGCGGGTGTTGTGCCCGGCTGCGTGCTGGCGCTCGCCGATCGCCTGCAGCTCGACGACGAGCAGGTCATGGACGCGCTCTACTGCGCAGCCGCCATCGGCCTCAACCTCACCACAAGCGCCTGCGTCGCCGGCGCTGAGGGCGGCTGTCAGGCCGAGGTGGGAAGCGCCGCCGCCATGGCGGCCGCCGCGCTGGTGCAGATGCTCGGCGGCACGCCCGAGCAGGCGCTCGACGCCAGTTCCATCGCGCTGAGTAACCTGCTGGGCCTCGTTTGTGACCCCGTCGGTGGCCTCGTGGAGGTGCCCTGCCAAAACCGCAACGCCATCGGCGTGGCAGCGGCCTTTAGCTCGGCACAACTCGCCCTCGCAGGCATTAAGAGCTTGGTGCCGTTTGACCAGATGGCACATGTCATGCTCTCGGTGGGCCACGCGTTGCCAGCCACGCTGCGCGAGACGGCAAAGGGCGGCATCGCGCAGGCTCCGGCCGCACTTTCGGCCTGTGCAAAATGCGGCGTGTGCGGATAGCGACAAAGAACGACTCAAAGGTGGGACAAATGTCCCACCTCTTTTGAATGCCACCGTTTCCGTACCACAAACAGCAGGGCAATCGCTATAATGCAAGCCCAGTAAAAACACGATGAACCGCAAGGCGAAAATCGAAGGATATGCATACGATGTCGCAAAACGATCGAACTCAACTGATTCCCGATCCGCAGCAGCCGAGCAGGCACGCCGGCGGCGTTCAGTCGCCGCGTCCTATCGCGCCGAGCCACGGTCAGCAGCGTGGTGCGGCAAACGCTTCTCAACGCCCGAACCAACAGCGACAGCAGCGTCAACAACGTCAGCAGCACCAGGCAAACGGCAATGCGCCCAAGCAGCCCCCCACGCACGCTCGAGGCGATCGCGGCCCCGCGCGCAAGTCCGCCGGCAACAATAAGTCGGGCAAAAAGACGACGCTCTTTGTCGTCCTGGGTCTAATCGTCATTGTCTATATCGTAGGCGTCGTAGCATTTTCGCAGGTAGCCTACCCCAACACCACCATCGCCGGCGTCGACGTCTCGTTCTCCAACGCTTCGTCTGCCGCCACCAAGGTCAACTCGGCATGGAAGCACTATAAGCTCACCGTGACAGGCGATGACTTTAACTGGACCTATCAGCCCGAGTCCGATGAGCCCATCGTCGACGGTGAAGCTGCCGCAAAAGAGATTATCAGCCACAACGAAGCCTTTGTATGGCCGGTCCGCCTTGTGGAATCCTTAAGCGGCAAGACCAAAACAACCGCTACCTCCAACGAAGTCGATCTTGATCAAGACGTCGACCTGTCCATGCTCTCCGACACCTTTAACCAAAAGAAGTTTGAGAAGGATCTGGGCGCCGCCATCGACGAGTTTAACGGGGGCCGTTCGGGCACGTTCGAGGCAAATAGCTCCTATGACGAGCAGGCCGGCAAGTTTACCGTCGAGAAGGCGCGCTCCAACGAAAAACTCAACCGCGAGCATGTCATTAAATATGCCGAGCTCGAGCTTGCCTCGCTGGCCGAGACCGTAGATCTTTCCAAGCTCGGCAACGATGCCTATGAGCCGCTCAATGGAACGCTGACCGATGATCAGATTCAGGCCGCATGCGATGCCGCCAACAACTTCCTGGGCGTCAACGTGACCCTCAAGCTCAACGGCGAGGATGCTGGCAAGGTTGATGGCAGCTCCGTATTGCAGTGGATCAGCTTTGCCGATCCGGCCAACCCAACGCTCGATACGACGCAGATCAGCAGCTGGGCAGCCGAGCTCGCTAACGGCTTTAATACCGTGGGCTCCACTCGCTGGTGGACGCGCGCCGATAGCAAGCAGTGCGCCGTCGAAGGCGGTGACTTTGGTTGGTCCATCGACAGCAGCTCGCTCGCCAAGCAGGTCGAGGACGCCATTAACAACAAGCAGACTGGCGAAATCGAGATCAAGTACTCCCAGAAGGCCGACACCTTTACCGCAAAGGGAGAGCCCGACTGGAAGGCGTATATCGACGTCGACTTGTCCGAACAGCACGCGCGCTACTATGACGAGAGCGGAAATATCGTTTGGGAGGCCAACTTTATCTCGGGCAAGCCGGGCGAGGACGCCACGCCCGAGGGCGTCTGGCAGATCAACAGCAACGACGGCGGCAGCACCCTGATCGGAGCCAAGGACCCCGAGACCGGCAAGCCCAAATACGAGAGTCCGGTGAGCTACTGGATGCCGTTTGAGGGCAACATGATCGGCTTCCATGATGCCACCTGGCAAAACGACAAGAGCTTCGATAACGCCGAGTCGTACAAATGGTGCGGCAGCCACGGCTGCATCAACCTGCGCCTGGCAGACGCCAAGGCACTTCACGACTGCATCAAAGTCGGCCTGTGTGTGGTTGTCCACTCGTAGTGCAACGCGCACATTCATACAACGTGGAACCGCTGCGACCAATCTAACAGTTCCGAAAGAAACCGTCTTATGCGCCCGCCTCAACCGGTGGGCGCATATACTTATCGAGGTACTTTCTATAAAGGAGACGCTATGCCGAATGTCCCCACGACCACCCCGGGCCCGGATGATACCGAGCACACGCTCGAAGATGTCACCGAAACGATTCCTCTGATTACAAACGTACATGCCGATAAGCAGAGCGGACGCGCGAACGATGCGACCGAGATTTCCGATGAAGAGGCATATGCCAAGCTCAAGGCAAAACGTGCCGAACGTCGACGCAAAAAGCTCATCCGACGCGGCATTGCGGCCGGCGTCGTGGCCGCCATTGTGCTCATCGCCGTTGTCGTGACCCTGGTTATCAATGCGCAGCCACAGGGCACTAGCGGGCCTGTGACCGACATGGTGACCGAGGGCACGTTTACCACAACGGTCGAGGCGAAAGGCCAGCTCAAACCAATTTCGTCCTCAGTGGTCTCCCCTTCTGTCGACGGCACGGTCGATTCGATCAACGTGCAGGCGGGCCAATCCGTCAACGAGGGCGACGTGCTTATGACCATTAAAAACGACGAGCTCGATCGCAACGTTGCCGAGGCACAGCGTGCAGTTGCTGCCGCTCAAGAAGACCTCGCTAATGCGAAGAAAGCCGCAGCTGCCGCTCAGGCCACCCCAACGACGGACGTCGATGGAGCTTCCGCAGCGGCTGGCGTCTCCGACGCATCAGCGGACACGAACGCCGTATCGGCCGCGCAGCGCAGCCTCGCTTCGGCCCAGGCAAACCTCGATCAGGCGAACGCCAAGGCCGCCAGCCGTACGGTCACGGCCCCGAGCTCGGGCAGCATCGTGGAGCTCAACGCCAAGGTGGGCGCCACGGTAACAGGCGGCATGATTATGGGCGAAAGTGATACGAGCGGTGGCAAGCAGTGCATGCAGATCGCCGACCTATCCAAGATGAAGGTGACCGTACAGGTGGGAGAAAAGGACATCGCCAAGATCGCCGTTGGGCAGAGCGCCAACGTCACGTATCCCGCGTTTCCCGATATCGTGAGCCAGGGCACCGTCACGGCTATCGCGTCGGTGGCAAACTCCGACGCCGCTAACGGTGGCGGCGGCAGCGTAACCTTTAACGTCGACATCCTCATCGAGGCGCCCGACGCGCGCCTGAAGCCGGGCATGACGGCCGAGGTCTCGGTGGTGACCGAGCAGCTCGACGACGTGGTGATGGTGCCGACGATGGCGCTCATGACCGAAGACGGCGAACACTATTACGTCAACGTGGCAACCGATGACGAGGGCAAACAGACCCGCCGCGTGAAAGTGACCGTCGTGACGCAAAACGACAACGAAGCCGTAGTCGGCAAGACACAGGTCAAGCGCGACGACCAGGGCAACGAGATCAACCCTAACGTGCCGATTACCAAGCTGCGCGATGGCGACACCCTCGTCATGGACACCGGAGCGGACGCAACGGCTGACGGCGGCTACGGCACGGATTCGGGCAGCATGTCTGACGACGAGGGCATGTAATGCGTCCCGTTATCGACATCCGCAACGTGCACCGCATCTTTGAAAGCGAGGCAGGTTGCGCCCACATCCTGCATAACGTGAGACTGGCGGTAGATCCCGGCGAGTTCGTCGCCATTACTGGCCCCTCGGGCTCGGGCAAATCAACCCTCATGAACATCCTAGGCTGCCTGGATAAGCCGACGGCGGGCGACTACTACCTGCAAGGGCTCAACGTGGCCGAGCTCGATGATGACGAGCTCACCGAAGTCCGCGCCCTGAGCATTGGCTTTGTCTTTCAGAGCTTCAACCTGCTGCCGCGCCTGTCGGTTATCGAAAACGTGATGCTGCCGCTGGCCTACACCAATGTGCCCCGTAGCCAGCGCGAGATGCGCGCCGTGCACGCGCTGCAAGCTGTCACGCTGCCCGTCGACCACTGGGACCACCGCATATCCGAGCTCTCGGGCGGCCAGATGCAGCGCGTCGCAATCGCGCGCGCCCTCGTCAATGATCCGCCCATCATTCTGGCTGACGAGCCGACGGGAAACCTGGACTCCGCTACCGGAGCGCTTGTGATGGAGACCTTCCATAAGCTCCAGAAGCGCGGCAAAACCATCGTGCTTATCACACACGACCCCGGCATCGCCGCCGAGGCCGACCGTGCCGTGACCATCCGCGACGGTCGCATTCACGACGGCGCGTATATTCCACATGCACCGCGGACCCTGCGCAGCGCCGTAGATAGCCTGCCCATGATTTCCGCCTCCGCCAACCCGCCGAAAGGAGAGATGGCATGAGCGCCCGCGATCTCATCCAGGAAGCCCTTCACTCGCTCGAGGCCAACAAGGGGCGCAGTCTACTCACCATCCTGGGCATTGTCATCGGCATTGCCTCGGTTATCGCCATGACTTCGCTCATCGGCGGCATCCAAAACAGCCTGGTCAACAGTCTGGGCCTCAATGCGGCACGCATGGTGCAAATCTATTCGTCGCAAGAACTCACCGATTCTGACGTTCAGAAGCTTCAAAAACTGGTGCCGAAAATAGAGCAGATCGGAATTGTCGACAGCGCGTACACCGAGTACAAGACCGGCGATAAAAGCTATACCGTCATGGCACAGGGTGTCGATAGCAACATGCTCGACGCCGTGGGGGCCAGCAAGCTCGTTGCGGGGCGCACCTATTCCCAGGCCGAGTCCCAATCGGGCTCGCGCGTGGCGCTCATCAGCCGCGGCGGCGCCGATCAGCTTTACGGCAACGAACAGGATGCGCTGGGGAAAACCATCAAGGTGGCCAACGGCGAGGTGCAGATTATAGGCGTGATTGATGGCGGCAACGACTCCATGGGCTCGCTCACGCTGTATATGCCGCGCGAAACCATCTCAGGCCTGTTTGGCGACGAAAATCCTTCATTCCCCAGCGTGACGGCTCTTGCCGCCGAGGGCACAGACATGGACGAGCTTTGTAAGACCATCGAGTCCAAGGTGCGCGCAATGAAGGGCATCGCGGAAGATGATGAGTACGACAGTGTATCGGCGACCTCCATGAAAAGCGCCATCGATGCACTCAACTCCTTTATGGGCGCGTTCTCGCTCATCATGGGCGCTGTCGCCAGCATCTCGCTGCTTGTCGGCGGTATCGGCATTATGAATATGATGCTCACCAACGTGACTGAGCGCATCCGTGAGATCGGCATTCGCCGTGCCCTGGGCGCAAGTCGTCGCGATATCACCGCGCAGTTTTTGGCCGAGTCCTCGGCGCTGTGCGTCACCGGCGGTCTGCTGGGTGTCCTGATTGGCTATCTGCTGGCCTGGGGCCTCGCGATGTTTGCCTCCGAATCCGGGATTCTTGGCGAACTCGGTGCCAGCGGGCAAATCACACCGAGCTTTTCAATCGCCACGGTGCTGCTGGCCTTCGCCGTCTCCGTCGGCATCGGCGTAATCTTTGGCTTCTACCCCGCTCGCCGCGCGGCAAAGCTCGACCCGGTGGAGTGCCTACGCTACCAGTAAGCCAACACCAACAAGTTGCGGTGAATTAGGGACTAAATATGCTATCTAGCAGCAAATACAGACACTATTTCACCGCAACTTATTGAAGGGCTGCTTGCGCCAGTTCCGGGCGTCGTCCTCGAGCTATTGGCGGATGACGGGCTTGTACGGGTCGAGCTTGCTCGGGGCGCTCCTCTTCGCGGGCGGGAGGGCGCGCAGGCGCGGCGAGCGCCTAGCGCGCGAACTCCCGTAAGAGCGCGTCTTCCACTTCCATAAGCGAAAGGGCCCCGCCTCCCTCGGCGGGACGGGCGACCACGATACAGCGCGCTCCCACGTCGCGCGCGGAGGCGATCTTCTCGGCCGTGCCGCCTACGGTTCCCGAGTCCTTGGTCACAAGCCACTGGGCGCCCACCTGCCGAAGCATCGCCTCGTTGAGCTCGCGGGTGAAGGGCCCCTGCATGCCGATGATGTGCGATGGCGAAAACCCCGCGTCGATGCACTTCGTTATAGCACCGGGCAGCGGGAGCACACGCACGAAGAAGCGCTCCGCGTAATCGGCGACGCGCGTGTAGGGAGCAAGCTCCTTGCTCCCCGTCGTGAGAAGCGCGCGACCCGGGTTCTCGGAGAGAAAGCGCGCCGCGCAGGCGATCGACGCGACCGGCACGACGCCTTTGGGCAGCGCCTCGGCCGGGCGCGCAAGGCGCAGGCATCGTGCACCCACGGCGAGCGAAGCGGCCCGGATGTTGCCGCTTGCGAGCGTAGCGAAGGGGTGCGTGGCATCGACGACGATGCGCGCGCCGGAAAGCTCGAGCTCCATGTCGGCCTCGTCGAGCCTGCCCGCATGCACCTCGATGCCCGGAAGCTCGCCCAAAAGCTCGCCTCCGTACTCGGTTGCCGCGTAGGCACGGGCGGGGATGCCCGCCCCGCACGCCCATTCGCACAGGAGGCGGCCCTCGGTGGTGCCGGCGAAGATGCGCAGCGCCGGCGCGGATGCGGGCGCCGTCACTTCGGGCCGCCTGGGCGCGTGATCTGGTAGAGCAGCGCGTTCATAATGGCGGCCGCCACGGTCGAGCCGCCCTTGCGACCCCTCGCGACGATGGCCGGCACGCGTCGCGCAAGTAGCTCCTCTTTCGCCTCGACCACGTTCACAAACCCGACCGGCACCCCAACGACGAGCGCGGGCGCGATCTTCCCCGCGTCCATGAGCTCGGCGAGGCGCAGAAGTGCTGTCGGAGCGTTGCCGACGGCCACGATGAGCGGACCCTCGATGCCGCAAGCTTTGTCCATGCTCGCAACGGCGCGAGTCGTGCCCGCGGCGCGCGCAGCCGCGGCGACATTAGGGTCGGCCATATAGCACACGGCCTTGCAGCCGAGCTTCGCGAGCGCGGGCTTGCTTATGCCTGCGAGCGCCATATTCGTATCGGTGAGCACCGTGGCCCCTGCGCGCAGTGCGTCGAGCGCACAGTGCGCGGCGCTATGGGTGAACACGAGGGAATCGGCGTACGAGAAGTCGGCAGTGGTGTGGATGACGCGCTTCACGACGGGCTCTTCAAGCGGCGGGAACGTGCGACCGCCGAGCTCTTCGGTGATGATCTCGAAGCTGCGCCGCTCGATGTCGCCGGGCGCCATCTCCTTGGAATCCATCTAGTACTCCACTCCTTCCCTTGCACATATCCCCTGCTCGTAGGGGTGTTTCTCGCACCGCATCTCGGTTATGTAGTCGGCCTTCTCCACGATCTTGCGAGAAGGCGCGCGCCCGGTGAGCGCTACTTCGACGCCGCGCGCGGACATATCGAGCGCGCGGTCCACGAGCGCCTCGTCGACAAGCCCCTTCGAAAGCGCGTCGAGCGCCTCGTCGAGCACGAGCAGCCCCTCCTGCGCGCCCTCGAGCTCGGCGAGCGCGGAAGCGAGGTTCCCATCGTGCAACTCGCGCGTCGCGGCAAGTTCTTCCGACGTCATGGACCAGGTAAACTTGTCCGACGCCTTCCCCGCGAACACGGGCACGCCGAAATGCTCGGCGAGCAGGCGCGCCTCCCCGCTTTCGCCGTCTTTCAGGAACTGCACAACGACGACGCGGCGGCCTGCGGCGAGCATGCGAAGGGCGAGCCCCATCGCCGCCGTGGTCTTGCCTTTGCCGTCGCCATGATACACGTGGATCATACGCCCTCCTCGATAATGCGGTAGACATACTCCATGTCGAGCGCCCCGCGCACGGAGTCGGCCAGGCGGTCGAACTCGCGCGCACGGTGATCGGCCGCGGACACCGCGCCCTCAGCACCCACGACGCTCTCGGGCAGGCCGCGCATGCGCGCGAGCGAGCGCGCGAGGGCGAGTGCCACCCCCGGTTCGTCGAACAGGCCGTGGAGATAGGTTCCGAACACGTTTCCGCAGGCCGCGCCTTCTGGTTTGCCGCCAATCGTGCCCGCAGGGGCGCAGGAGACGGTCGTATCGCCGTCGTGAATCTCGTACCCGCGCGCCGTCATGCCGTTCCACACCGAGAACGCGCCTTGGGCGCCCGTGATGCGCAGCTCCGACTGGGCGAGGCGCTTTTCCTCCTTGAACACCGTATTTGCAGGGATGAGCCCGAGCCCGCGCGCGGTGCCAGCGCCTTCCCTGCCGTGCGGGTCGGAAAGCTCGTCTCCCAAAAGCTGGTAGCCTCCGCATATGCCGAGCACCGGCGTGCCCGCGCCCGAAAGCGCGCGTACACAGGCTCCGATGCCGCTAGCCGCAAGCCAGCGCGCGTCGTCGACCGTGGACTTCGAGCCGGGAAGCACCACCAGGTCGGGTCGGCCCAGATCGGTCGTCGAGGAAACGTAGCGCACGCCCATGCCGGGCACGCGCGAAAGCGGGTCGAAGTCGGTGAAGTTCGACAGATGCGGAAGGCGCACGACGGCGACGTCGATGACGCCGCGCGCCTCGCGGGCAGTTAGGCGCGGCGCGAGCGAGTCCTCGTCGTCCAGGTCGAGCGTAAGATACGGCACGACCCCCACGACGGGAACCCCGCACATTTTCTCGAGCGGAGCCAAACCCGGGCGCAGGATTTCCACATCGCCGCGGAACTTGTTCACCACAAGCCCCCGCAAAAGAGCGCGATCCTCGGGCGCAAAGAGCGCGACCGTGCCGTAGAGCTGGGCAAACACCCCGCCTGGGTCGATGTCGCCCGCGAGCAGCACGGGGGAGGACACGGCGCGCGCGAGCCCCATGTTGACGATGTCGTTTTCGGCAAGGTTGATTTCGACGGGGCTGCCGGCGCCCTCGATGACGATGACGTCGTTTTCCTCCGCGAGCGAATCGAACGCCTCCAAAATCTGCGGCATGAACGCCTTCTTTCGCGCGAAGTAGTCCCTCGCAGCGAAGGCTCCCTGCGCCTTGCCGGCCACGATGAGCTGGCTTCGGTGGTCGCTTTCGGGCTTGAGCAGGATGGGGTTCATGCGCACGTCGGGCGCGATGCCGCACGCCTCGGCCTGCATGATCTGGGCGCGCCCCATCTCGAGCCCATCGGCCGTGACACCGCTGTTGAGCGCCATGTTCTGGCTCTTGAAGGGAGCCACGCGCAGGCCGTCCTGCGAAAGCACACGGCACAGCCCCGCCGCAAGCAGGCTCTTCCCCGCGTTCGACATGGTGCCCTGGATCATGATGGGCTTCGCCCTACCCACGGGTATCGACCTCCTTCGCCGAGCCTCGGCCATCCGCGCCCGCCATAGCGTCGCTGCAAGAAGCGCCGCCCCGTTCGTCGGGTTCGCCTTCGCCCGATGCGCCTTCCGCCCGAAGCGCGCGGCTGAACGCCATCGCAAGCCGGGCGTTCTCCTTGCGCGTGCGCACCGCGACGCGGCACCAGAAACGGGACAGTACCGAAAACGAGTCGCACGTGCGGACCAAAACCCCCTGTTTATACAGGCGCTCGGGGATGTCTTTCGCCGGCGTGCGGACTAAAAGGAAGTTCGCATCCGACGGCACGACGGAAAGCCCGAGCGAGGAGAGCTCGTGGGAAAGCCACGCTCGCTCGCCCGCCAGTACATCGCGCGTGCGCGAGACGTATTCGACGTCTTCCAGGGCGGCGATGCCTGCGGCCTCGGCGACCGAGGAGACGGGCCACGCCTGTCCCGCCCGGCGAATCCCCTCGATGAGTTGGGCGTTTCCGCTGATCAGATACCCCAACCGCAACCCTGCCATTCCGTAGAGCTTGGTGAACGCGGAGAGCACGGCCACATGGTGCGAACACGCGGCGCGTGCGGCCACGCTCCTTTCGCGGGCGTCGGGCGCAAATCCGAGGAAGCACTCGTCCACGACGAGCAGCGCGCCCACCTGCTCGCAGCGGCAAGCCGCGGCATCGATTACGCGGGGGTCGACGAAGCGCCCCGTCGGGTTGTTCGGATTGCAGAGGTACGCCACGTCTCCCGGCCCCTCGATCGCGCGGGCGAAGGAGGCGGGCACGTCGAAGTCGTCCGCTTCGGAGAGCGGGAACTCCTGCACGCATGCGCCGTAGTACGATGCCGCCTCCGCATATTCAGAGAACGTCGGCGCGCACACGACGATGCGTTTCGGGCGCACCGCCGCGGCGAGCCGCCAGATGATGTCGGACGCGCCCGCGCCGCAGACGATAGTATCTTCGGGAATGCCCTGGGCACGCGCTAGGGCGCGAACGAGGGCGAGGCTTTCCCTATCGGGGTAGGCGTCGATTCGAGAAAGCGCCTTGCAAGCTGCGGCAACGGCGCGCGGCGAGGGGCCTGCCGGATTCACGTTCACCGAGAAGTCGATGAGGTCGGAAGCGCCCCCTTCGCAAGCGATGCCGAGCGATTGCGTGCTACCCCCATGCGCACGGGCGCGCAGGATTCCCCCGGCAGCCCGGGACGCGGCGTGGTCTTCCCTCATGACATCGCCCCCACGGCGAGCACGACCGCTGCGCGTGCGGCACCGAAGACGACGAGCGCGCATACGGACGCGGCGAGCATGAGCCTAGTCGCCCGGGCGATGTCGCCCCACTCGATTTCGCGGGACGCGTCGCCTATCGTCGGTTTCTCAACGAGCTTGCCGAAATACACCGCGGGTCCCGCCAGGCGCAGCCCGAGCGCGCCCGCGCACGCCGACTCGGTCTGCGCCGAGTTGGGGCTCGCATGGCGACGCCTGTCGCGGCTCCAGATGCGCGCCGCCCCGCGCGCGTCGAGCCCGACGATCGGGCACACGACGATCATGAGCAGGGCCGATAAGCGCGAGGGAATCCAGTTCACCGCATCGTCGAGGCGCGCCGAGGCGCAGCCGAAGTCGATGTAGCGCGCGTTTTTGTAGCCCACCATGCTGTCGAGCGTGTTCACAGCCTTGTACGCCATGCCCAAGGGCGCACCCCCGATCATAAGGTAGAAAAGCGGCGCGATGACGCCGTCGCTCGCGTTCTCCGCCACCGTTTCCACGGCGGCGCGCAAAACGCCCTGCTCGTCGAGAACAGACGTGTCGCGTCCCACGATGAGCCCGACGGTTTCGCGCGCCGCGACAAGGCCGCCCTTCGAGAACGCGCGGGCCACGGCCAGGCTCTGGCGGCGCAGCTCGCATGTCGCGAGAATCTGATAGCTCGCCCATGCCTCGGCCACGAAGCGCAAGCCGGGGTGAACCATGCCGCAAAGATGCAGGATTCCCCAGGTCAAAAGCCCACACGCAAGCGGAAGCGCCACGGCGAGCACAAGCCCTGCGGCGCGCGTGCCCGCGGACGTTTGCGGGAATGCGCCCCGCAGGCGGCCTTCGGCCCACGTGATCGTGCGCCCCATGGCGACGACGGGATGGGGAAGCCAGCGCGGGTCGCCGAAGGCAAGGTCGGCCGCGAACCCGGCGGCGACGGCAAGAATCGTCATCACCGGGCATCGCCCCCCGAAGCGGGGCGAACGTCGCGAAGGCAGCGCCCATCCCAGGTGGCGGCCCATGCGCCGCCCGGCTCGGTATGCACGTCGAAGTATTCCATTTTCGAGACAGCAAGCTCGGAAAGCAGCGCTTTCACGGTACCCGCGTGAACGACGAAGACGGCGCGCCCACTCCCCTGGGCGCGCTCCGATTCGCACGCCTCCCGAAACGCCGCGACGACGCGGCGGGTGAAATCGCTCTTGCCCTCGCCATGCGGGCACCGCGTCTCGCACCAGGAGTCTACCCAGGCGCGGTAGCGCGCATCCTCTTTAAGCTCGGCGGCGCTTCGCCCCTCGAAGTCACCGAAATCCATCTCGCGCAGACCGGGGCATGCCATAAGCTCCGCATTCGGGAAGAGGATGCGTGCCGTCTGGTCGGTGCGGGCCATGCCGCTCGTGATAACACGGAACACGTCACGATCGCACGCGAGCTCGCGCAAAGCGCGCTCCCCCGCGCTCGACAGGGGCTCGTCGGTGCCCGCCCCGCTGTAGCGATGGTCTTCCGTGCCCGCCGTGGCACCATGGCGCACGAAGACGACTTCCAAAGGCGCGCCCGCGTCCTGCGTCCCCCGAGGCGCATCGGCAAGGTTTCCTTTGATGACCTGGGGAATCCCGCACGTCATGCGCACGACGACGTCGGCGCGCGCAGCAAGCGCGCATCCCAAGCGCCCCGCGCGCTCGCGCCATTGGGCGTCTTCCGCACGCATGGGGACGACCCCCGAGCCGACCAAGGGCAGAATCACTGCGTCGAAGCCAATCAGCCGCTCGAGCGCCCGGTCAGCGTCGAGCGCGCGTACGAGTTCCTCAGCACGGTACGCGACACGGCCGGCAAAAGCCGCGGGCACGCCGCCCTCCGCAAGCTGCGCCGCGTCGACGAAATCGTCCGCCGCGAACCCGAGCTTTTCGCGCACGAAGGTCCTCTTCCCCGAATGCGCGCCGCCTACCACGAGCATCATAGGAGCATACCCCCCGCCACCAGCATGGCAAGCATCGCGAGCTCGGCCCATTGCAGAAACCATCCGGCCAAATCCCCCGTCACCCCGCCGAAGCGGGACAGGGCAACATGACGGTACCACGCGAGCGCCAAAAGCCCCGCCACCGCCATAAGGGCGCCGACGGCCTGAGCGCACGCGACCATCCCTGCAGCCGAAGCCGCAGCGAAAGCGCAAAGCGGCACGACGATCGCCGCGCGCTTCTTAGCAGGCGAGAGTCCCGCGGCCATGCCGTCCGCCCGCGCGGCAGGCCAGCATTCTACGGCGAGCCCCGAAAGCGCACGGGAGAACACGAGCGAGCACAGAAGCGCGAGGAACGCCCCCGCCGTAAGCGGCAGCGCGGTGAACAGGGAAAACTGCAGAATAAGGTACACGACAACACCGATGACCCCGAAGGCGCCCGCCCGCGGGTCGTGCATGATCTCGAGCTTTCGCTCGCGTGGGGCCCAACTTGCAAGCGCATCGGAGGTGTCGCAGAGCCCGTCTAGGTGGATGCCTCCCGTCACCGCCGCAGGCAGCGCCACGAGCACAGCCGCGACGATGGTCGCGGGCACGCCGAACAGGTTCGCCATGTACCCCCACGCCGTCATGAGGAAGCCTTCCGCAACGCCCACCAGGGGAAACGCGGCAAGCGCATGGGTTGATCCGAAATCGGTCCAGGTCGATTTCGGGACGGGGATGCGCGAGAACGTTCCGAACGCCGCGCCGATTGCCTCTGCTATCTTCACCTTGTAGGCCCTTCGCCTTTCATCCACACGGGAATCCCGCACACCACTTCGACTGCGCGGTCGGCCAGCGCCGCCACGCCCGCGTTCACGCGCGCAAGCGCGCGCCTCCATGCCTCGGTCCCCTCATCGTAGCGCATCCCATCGGCGAACACGTCGACGGAGACCACCACCGTATACGCAGCGGCCTGAGCGAGCCGTTCGATGCCTCCGAGCACCTCGCGCGCCGCAGCGTCGGGGTCACGTGGGGACAAGCCGCCTTCCGCGAAAAGCTCGTTCGCAACCAGGTTGCCCACGTCCTCCAAAAGAAGCGTGCAGCCGCGCGGAAGCCCGGACACTGCGGCGCCCACGTCACGCGTGCGCTCGAGGGTGGAAAACCCCTTGCCCTCGCGCAGCGCCCGATGGCGCGCGATGCGGCGGGCGCCCTCTTCCCCGAAGGGCTCCATCGTTGCCAGGTACACGCGGGGTCCGTCGTGCCCGAGGCACAGGGACTCGGCGTAGGCGCTCTTGCCGCTCGCGGCGGCGCCGATGACGAGCGTTACCGTCATTTCCCGGCCTCGAAATGCTCGTAAGCAGCCATGCCAGTCGCCGTGAACGTCTTCCCATCCCGGTACACGCGCAGCGCCGAATCCAGAAGGGGCAGATACGCCATGGCGCCCGCGCCCTCGCCCAAGTGCATGCCTGCGTCGAGGGGTGCCTTTATGCCGAGCTCGCGAAGGAGCTCCTGGCTTGCGGGTTCGCTTGATGTGTGGGTGCCCACGAGGTAACCCAAGGCGTTGGGGCACAGGCGCGCCGCGCACAGGGCCGCCGTGCAGGATATGACCCCGTCGAGGAGCGCCGGCGCCTTCGAGGCCGCGGCCCCCAGGTAGAAACCGCACATCGCCGCGATGTCGAAGCCGCCCACCTTCGAGAGCACGTCGATCGGGTCGGCGGGATCGGGCGAGTTCGCGTCGATAGCGCGCTCGACCACGTCGCGCTTGCGCGCGAGCGAGGCGTCCGAGAGCCCCGCGCCGCGCCCGACGAGACTCCGCGCGTCCGTCCGGAGGAGCACTGCGGCCACCGCCGCCGAGGTGGTCGTGTTGCCGATGCCCATCTCGCCCGCGGCGAGAAGGCGCACGCCGGCGCGGGCAAGCCCGCACGCGACGGCGATTCCGACCTCGATCGCGCGCACGGCCCCATCGCGAGACATAGCGGGGCCGTACGCGATGTTGCCGCTCCCCCGCCGCACGTTCGCGCGCACCATGCGCGCGTCTTCTATGCCCCGGGCCATACCCACGTCGACGGGCACGACCTCGGCACCCGCGAACGCCGCCATGCGGCAGGCGCTCGTGGCCCCCTCGCACATGTTGCGCGCGACGGCTCGCGTCACGTCTTGCCCGCTTTGCGACACGCCTTCGGCAACGACCCCGTTGTCGGAGAAGAATACCGCGAGCGCACGGGGAAACTCGGCCACCTCGGCGCTCCCCTGAGCCGCGGCGATACACGCGACGGCGTCTTCAAAGTCGCCCAATCCCCCCAAGGGGTGCGCGATGGAGTCCCACGCGGCGTACGCGGCGGCGCGGGCACACTCGTCTGCGGGCGCGATCCGGGAGAGCGCGGCTTCGAGCACGGCGCACGGCGCCGACGAGAACGCGCGCTCGACTTCCTCGCGGATACAGGCAAGCGCGGTTTCGGTTACTTCAGCCATGCCGTCTCCTCTCTGCGAACGACGCCGCGGCAGACGCGAACGCGCGCGCA
This sequence comes from uncultured Collinsella sp., assembly GCA_937937835.1. Taxonomy (GTDB): domain Bacteria; phylum Actinomycetota; class Coriobacteriia; order Coriobacteriales; family Coriobacteriaceae; genus Collinsella. Next base: position 21,150 of record CALDBJ010000059.1, on the reverse strand, counting down.
ACGTCGGGGTTCGCAGGATAGTACACATGCGGGAAGCCCGCAACCAGGGACGGGGTGGTCGTCATGCACGGCCAGCCCTTGTCGCGCCGGGGCTTCTGCGCCCAGAAGTCGCCGCCCGGGCAGGTGGACTGCCAGTAGTGGAACTCGTGCGCGCGGATGCGTGTGCCGCGCGGCCCGTAGAGCCCGTCGCGTTGGGAAGTGAGCTCCACGTACCCGAAATGGGACAGCCTTCCCCCGTTCTCGCTTGCGCCCTCAAGGGCGCCCGCAACAGGCCAGCGCCGCCCCTCGCTATCGGAGATTTCGCGCTGCAGATACAGAAACCCACCGCATTCGGCAACCGTCGGCATGCCGGATTCCACCGCGCGCCGCACCGCCTCGCGCATCGGCGCGTTCTCGGAGAGCTGCCGCACATGGAGCTCCGGGTAGCCGCCTCCCAGATAGAGGGCGCTTGTCCCCCGGGGCAACTCGCTATCACACAGGGGGCTGAAAAAGGCCAGCTCGCAACCCAGGTCCTCGAGCGCGCGCAGGTTCTCCTCGTAGTAGAACGAGAACGCCTCGTCACGCGCAACGGCGACGATGGGCCGCGCTCCCGCGATCGGCTCCAACCGGTAAGGTTCCTCGCAGATATCGGGTGCCGTCGCCGCTATTTCGAGCAAGCGGTCGACGTCGACGCTCTTTTCCACCAGCTCGGCCATCTTGTCGATACGCGCGGAGAGTTGCTCGACCTCGTCGGCGGTCACAAGCCCCAGATGCCGGCTTTCGAGCGAGAACGCCTCGTCGGCGGGAATATTACCCAAAACCGCGACGCCCGTGTGCTTCTCGATCGCAGGCTTCGCGTAGGCGCAGGCAGCGGCGCTCGTCTTATTCAGCACGACGCCGCGCACGTTCGCACAAGGCAGGAACTCGGCGATGCCGCGAATTACGGCGGCGAGCGATAAAGACGCCCCGCGCCCGTTCACCACTAAAACGACCGGCGTTTCCGTGTCGCGCGCAACCTGGTAGCTGCTCGCGTCGGCCACGCCGGGCGCCATGCCGTCGTAGAAGCCCATGACCCCCTCGAGCACCGCGACATCCGCGCCCGCGGCGCCGCGTGCGAGCAGGGCGCGCAGCGTCGGGGCGTCGGTGAAGAAGCCGTCTAAGTTGCCCGAGCGCGCGCCCACGACGCGACGATGAAAGAGCGGATCAATGTAGTCGGGGCCGCATTTGAAGGCCGCGCATGCAAGGCCGCGGCGCGCGAGCGCGCGCAGGAGCGCGCACGTAACGACCGTCTTGCCGCTCCCGCTCGAGGGCGCAGCGACCATGAAGCGCGGGATGGTCGTGCTCACCGGGCGCCGCCTTCCCCACCTGCACCACGCGCGCTGACGAGGAACACGGGGTTTTGCGCCTTCATAAGATGGTGCGAGCCTACAGCCTCGGCGCGGGCGGCCGACACCTGGCAAGCCTCGAACCCCTTAAAGCGCGAACTCGAGAGGAGCGCGCACGCCTGGGTGAGCGTCTCAACGGTGACGCATGGCACGCACAGGCGAACCTGCGAGTTCTTCTCGAGCGCCACCTCCACGATGGAGGGAAGCTCGCCCGCGCTCCCGCCGACGAACACGGCGTCGGGGACGGGCAGTATCGCGAGCGCTTCGGGGGCGACACCGGGGACCGCATGCACGTTGCCGCACCCGAATGCATCCGCGTTCTCTCGGATGAGCCGCACGCCGGCCGCGTTGCGCTCGACCGCCCATACCGACCCCGCTCGCGCGACGAGCGCCGCCTCGATCGACACGCTCCCCGTGCCGGCGCCGACGTCCCACACGGTGTCGGTCGCGGTAAGGCGCAGCTTCGCGAGCGCGACGGCGCGCACCTCCTGCTTGGTCATGGGAACGTCGCCGCGGATGAAGAGCTCGTCGGGAATGCCCGAGGAAGCGTACGGCCAGCGGGAACTCGCGGCGCGGGATGCGCCCGCAGAGTCCGCCGCGGAAGAAGCCGCCGCGGGCGCAGACACGCCGGCCGGCACCTCGGAGGCTGCGCTAGAGCCCGCAGGCGACCCGGCGCCGCCTGCGAAATCGATAAGCATCACGTTCAAGTCGTCGAACGTCTGACCTGTGATTTCACTTGCGGTCGCGCAGGTGATGCGCTCGTCGGGGTACGACAGGCGCTCGGCCACCGTCACGCACGCGTCCCCGAAGCCCGCCTGCACAAGCTCGCCCGAAAGCCGCGAGGGATCTTCCCCGCCCGACGTGACGAGGAAGAGCTCACCTGCGCGCTCGGCCTCGGCCACGATGTCGCACGCCACGCCGTGAGCGCTCGCGAAGCGCCAATCCTGCCATGGACGCGCGAGGCGCGCGGCGAGATACGACGCTGAGCTTATGCCGGGAATGACGCGCACGTCCACCTGCGCGTCGCCGGAGAGCGCCTCCACCAGGCGGCGCGCGCCGCTGAACAGCCCCACATCGCCCGTCATCACGACCACGGCGCGCTGCCACGACGCCGCATCGGTGAGCGCGGCGACGATGTCCGCCGTCTTCACGAGCTCGCATCTCACCACGTCGGGCGGCACGTCGATGCCGGCAAGCGCGCGATGAGCGCCGATGACCACGTCGGCGATGTCGATCGCGTCGAGCGCCGCGCGCGAGAGCAAGTCGGGGTTTCCGGGCCCCGCCCCGATGATCGTTACCTTTCGCATGGAATCTCCCGATACCCGCGCGGTGTGACCATACGGCCGCCTACGAGCTTCGTGTCCGCGTTGCCGACGAACACGGTGGTGAACATGTCGGCGTCGATCTCCCCCAGCTCGGAGAGCCTGCACATGCCCGACTGCTGCCCCTCGCGCCCGATGTTGCGTACCCAGCCGCAGAGCGTGTCGGGGGCCTTCCATTCGAGCATAATCTTCGCCGCGCGTGAGAGCCTGTCGGCGCGCTTTCTGCTGCGCGGGTTGTACAAACAGATGCAGAAGTCGGCGCTCGCCACGGCGGCGAGCCTGCGCTCGATGACCTCCCACGGCGTGAGCAGGTCGGAGAGCGACACGACCGCGAAGTCGTGGGCAAGCGGGGCGCCGAGCACCGCCGACCCGCTCTGGGCCGCGGTGGCCCCGGCGATAACTTCCACGTCTACATCGGGGTAGTCCTCCGCAAGCTCCAGCACGGGGCTCGCCATGCCGTACACGCCCGCGTCACCGCTGCACACGAGCGCCACGGCTTCTCCGCTCTGCGCGCGCGAAAGCGCCAGGCGGCACCGTTCGACCTCGTGCATCATCGGCGTCGCGAGATGCGCCGCGTCGGGCACGGCAGCGATCGCGAGCTCCACGTATTTCGTGTACCCAACAACGATGTCGGCCGCCTCGAGCGCGCGCCGGGCCGCAATCGTCATGCCGTCGGGGCCGCCCGGGCCGATCCCCACCACGAAGAGCTTTCCCATCACCGCTCCTTAAACGAAAGTTTGATAGTTACCTTGGAAAACGCGACGGTCACGCCGCCGTGAGCGAGCTTCGGAAAGATAAGTTTACCCCCGTCCGCGAGCGCCGCGCGCTCGCACACGTTGTCGACCCCCACCGTCGCGCGCACGAAATCAGATGGCGAAACGCTACCTTCGACCTGCGACAACTCCTCTGCGGAATACGTCGCAAGCGGGATATTGCGCGCGCGGCAGAAGGCGAGCAGACCCTCCTCGTACGCCTTCACGTCGATCGTCGCCGCCTTGCGCACGGCCGAAGGCGAGATACCCGCCTGCCCGCACGCGAGAAGAAACGCCTCCTCGATCGCTTCGGCGCACGCACCGCGACGGCACCCTATGCCCGCAACGATGCAGGGCACGACAAGGCGAAGCGGCTTGGGCGCAGGCGCCTGCGCCCGCACGCCGGCCGGCTTCCCCGTCTCACCGGCGCGCACGAACTTGCCCGTTGTCTCCGCCGCGCAAACGGACGCACCTTCATTCGCGCCAGCAAACGGCGACACGACGATATCGGCCCGAGCGCGGTCGGACGCAATGTCAACCCCCTCAGGCGGCTGTCCCGAAATCGGCATGTCGGAATAGAGCGCCACGCGCCCGCCCGAAAGCAGCCGCGCCGACACTCGCTTGATGGCCTCGGGATTCGAAACGGCGAGCCCCGCACAGCGCGCCCACGTATCCACCGCCCACACGCCGCGGACGTCGGTCGCCGTGGTGATGACGGGGATGGCCCCTGCCACGCGTGCCACAGTTTGCGCCAGCTCGTTCGCACCGCCCAAATGCCCCGACGAAAGCGGGACGGCAAAGCGCCCCGCCTCGTCGATCGCCACAACCGCGGAATCGCTTGCCTTCGAGGCGACATGCGGCGCGATAGCCCGCACGGCGATGCCCGCCGCGCCCACGAACAGAAGCGCGTCCGACGCTTCCCACGCGAGCGCCGTCCATGCGCGCAGGTCGACCTTCCCCTCGCCGAACCCGCGCGAAACGGAAACGTCCCAGCCAGGGTCGTCTTCACCTGTCTGCGCGCAATCGGAAAGCGCGCGTGCGGTGCGCTCCGCCAACGCATACCCCCTCTCAGTGAACGCTATGCAGGAGACCCTCATCTAGCGCACCTCCATCGTCGAGAAGTAGCTGCCCCGATCGGGCACATCGTCGAGCGAGCGGTACACGCGCTCGCCCGGAAGCCCACAGTCCTCTACGAGCTCGGCACCGTCGAAGGCGCCCTCCTCGCGAAGAATGCGCTTCGTGTCCGCAAGCGAGCGGCGCACCTGCATGACCACCTTCGTCCCCGGCCAGCCGATTGCGCGGCCCACCCCGTACAGAACGCCTTTACTCATACGTCGCCCCCAATTCCCCGATAACTGCATCGGCGCCCGACGTACGGAAAAGCTCGCGGCGCCCGGCGTCGAACACGACCGCGGCGATATCGCATGCACCCGCCGCGCGGCGGCGCAACCTGTCCTCGGTTGCCGCAGCGAGCGAGGCGCGCGCAGCGTCCCCCACGCCGGCGGCCTCGATTACCTCGAGCGCCGCCGTGGTCGTGACCGACGACATGATCTCGCGCACGGTCTTCGCGCCCGCGCCGGCCAAGGCCGCGTGGGCGGCCAGAATCTCCGCGCGGCAGTCGGCAGTACGCGAATGGGTGTCCATGATGCCGCCAGCGACCTTCACCAGCTTGCCGATGTGTCCCACAAGAAGGACATTGGTAAATCCCTCGCGAACGCAGCAATCAATCGCATCGCCCACAAAGTTGGAGATGAAGACCACCGGCGCACCGTTTAGGTGGAAATGCCCCGAGACGAACTGCCCGCCGTAGTTGCCGGGCGTGAGCACGACTCCGCGCCGCCCCATAGCCGCATGCTGCCGAATCTCGAGCTCGATGCTGTCACGCAAGGCAGCGAGGCTGCGCGGCTCGACGATGCCCGTCGTTCCCAGGATGGAGATGCCGTCCTCTATCCCCAGGTGCGGGTTGAAGGTCTTTTCGGCAAGGGCCACACCCTCGGGTACCGAAATCGTCACAGCAATGTTTCCAGAAAAGCCGTGCGCGGCGCACACCTCACGCACCGCCGAAGTAATCATCGCGCGCGGCGTCGCGTTGATGGCGGCCGCCCCCACCGGCTGCTCGAGCCCGGGCAACGTCACGCGCCCCACGCCCACGCCGCCATCGACGGAAACTTCCGATTCGCGCGCGGGCACGTCCTTGCTGCCCGCAGCACCCGTGCCCGACCCCGCATGTTCCACGTGCGCGTACACGAGTACGCCGTCAGTCACATCGGCATCGTCGCCTGCGTCCTTTCGCACGGCGCACTGGGCGCACCCCTCGCCGATGCATGCGTCGACCACGTTCGCCTCGACGGGCAGCCCGCCGGGGGTGACGATCGACACGAGGCCGACGGGCTTTCGTGACAAGAGCATCTCGCAGGCCGCCTTCGCCGCGAGCGCGGCGCAGCTCCCCGTGGTGTAGCCGCAGCGCAGGCGGGTCGTCCCGGTATATATGTAGTGCTCGAAGGCCACGCTAGCTGCTCGCCTTCCGATACCCCGTGGAAAACGAAGGGTCGTAAAGCTTGCTGCGCTCGTACGACTCCGCTTGCGCGCCGTTGTGTGCAAGCCTGCCGCGAGCTCCGAGCACGCGGCCCACCACCACGAGCGCCGTGCGGTCGATGCCCTCTCGCGCGCCCGCATCGGCGAGCGTGCCCACTGTGCATCGCACCACGCGCTCCTCAGGCCAGGTCGCCTTGTACACGAGCGCCGCCGGCTCATCGGAGCTGCGGCCCGCGGCCAAAAGCTCGGCGGAAAGCTCGGCGAGCATACCCGAGCTCAGGAAGATGACCATAGTCGAGCCGCTTTCCGCCATGGTGCGCATGCCCTCGCCCGCGGGCATGGGGGTGCGCCCGGAAAGCCGCGTGATCACGACCGACTGGCTGATTCCCGGCAGCGTATATTCCTGGCGAAGCGCCGCCGCGGCACCGCAAAAGCTCGACACGCCGGGCACCACCTCGTAGTCCACGCCGCGCGCGTCGAGCGCGTCCATCTGCTCCTGGATGGCGCCGTACAGGCACGGGTCGCCCGTGTGCAGGCGCACCACTTCCTCGCCCCGCGCATCTGCCGCGCACATCACGTCGAGCACTTCCTCCAAGGTCATGTGCGCGCTGTCGTAGACGATGCAGGATTCCTTGCACTCGGCGAGCAGCTCGGGGTTCACAAGGCTCCCCGCCCAAACGACCACGTCGGCCGCGCGCAAAAGGCGCGCCCCGCGCAGCGTGATAAGGTCGGCGGCGCCCGAGCCAGCGCCAACGATATGAATCATCCGAGCCTTCCCTTCCCGTTTCTCATCGCAACCGTTTACGCTGCCATTCGCGCAGCGGCCAAAACACGGCGCCCGCAGCGGCAATCGGCGCAAATACGCAGGCAGGAGGCGCAATGCCGCCCGCCCTGGCTTTGACACGTTCAAAAGTGCCCACTATCATAGTAAAAGATTCGGCAACGAGCATATGACAATCGGATAAAAGGAAATGACCGGCGCGGCGCCCGCACAGCCCGCGCTGGCTTGCGGAGGGAACCAGGTGGGAATCCTGGGCAAGGGACATTACTGTATAGGACGCACGGGCGAACCGCCTCGCGCCCCAAGCCAGACTGCTTCGCCTTTTCCTCACGGCATCGCCGTGGCGTTAGCTCCTTGTGAACCCCGAGGGGTGCGCTTTTCTTTCGCTTGTGCCGACAAGCAACTGTCGCCGGGGGACCGGCAAACCGAGGAAAGGAAAAACCATGTCCGACCAGATGTCACGCCGCGGCTTCATGGGCGCCGCAGCAACCGGAGCCTTCGCGCTCGCCGGAGTCGCGCTCGCGGGCTGCTCCAGCACCTCCGCGAGTTCCGAGAAATCGAGCGAAAAGGAGAAGGCCGTGAAGCCGGTCATCCTCGTCACGAGCTTCGGCACGAGCTACAACGACTCGCGCCACATCACCATCGGCGCCATCGAAGACGCTATCCGCGAGAAGTACTGGCAGGACTACGACATCCGCCGCGCCTTCACCGCGCAGATCATCATCGACAAGCTGAAGAAGCGCGACGGCATCACGATCGACAACATGACCGAGGCGCTCGACCGCTGCGTGGAAGACGGCGTGAAGGAAATCGTCGTGCAGCCGACGCATCTCATGGCTGGCCTGGAATACGCCGACGTGAAAGACGAGCTCGACAAGTACGCCGACAAGTTCGACAAGATCTCGCTCGGCGACCCGCTGCTCACCTCCGACGACGACTACAAGAAGGTGGCCGCAGCCATTAAGGAGAACATGGCGTCCTTCGACGACGGCAAGACGGCGCTGTGCCTCATGGGCCACGGCACCGAAGCCGATTCCAACGCCGACTATGCCAAGATGCAGGAAGTGTTTAAGAACGAGGGCTTGACGCAGTTCTTCGTCGGCACCGTCGAGGCTGAACCGACCTGCGAGGATGTTATCGCCGCCGCGAGCGCCGCAGGCTACAAGAAGGCCGTGCTCGCGCCGTTCATGGTGGTCGCGGGCGACCACGCGAACAACGACATGGCAGACGAGACCGACCCCGACAGCTGGGCTGCGAAGTTCGTGGCCGCCGGCTTCGAAGTGACGTGCCTGCTCCAGGGTCTGGGACAGAACGACGCGGTCGACGACATCTACGTCTCGCACGTGGACGACGCCATCGCCAAGCTGTAAACTCGCCGCGCACGGGGGCGCCGGTCGCGTCCCCGTGCAACGGGCATGCGCCTTCCCCGACCGACGGCGCATGCCCGTTGCATTCGCGTCCCGCCCGCCCACCGCACGGCGCGGGCGGTCGAACCGATTGAAAGGAACCCCTCCATGTTGAGGAAAACCCTCGCCTTCGCCCTGTCGGCGGCGCTTTTCGCGTTCTCGCTCGCCGGCTGCGGCGGAAATTCAATCGACAGCGCAAAGGCAAGCGATGCCGATTCCCAGGAAAAGACCGAACAGGCGGCCGATGCGCCCGAGGGCGCAAGTGCTGCCCCCATCACCGCCGACAAGGTGGCCGACGGCACCTATCCGATCACCGTAGATTCCAGCTCGAACATGTTCAGGATTGTAGACGCCCAGCTCATCGTGGAAAACGGCTCCATGCACTGCGTGATGACGCTTTCCGGCACGGGCTACGGCAAGCTCTTCATGGGCACGGGCGAAGAGGCTGCCGCCGCGAGCGAGGCCGACTTCATCCCCTATGTGGAAAACGCGGAAGGCAAGTACACCTACGACGTGCCCGTTGAAGCGCTCGACGAGGACACCGCCTGCGCCGCGTGGAGCATTAAAAGGGAGCGGTGGTACGACCGCACGCTCGTGTTCGAATCCGCCGGCGTCGATCTGCGCGCCGACGCGCTGAAGTAACGCCATGCGGTCGATTCTTCCCAAGGGGGAAAGCAGGAAGCGCCGCAGCATCGCGGCGCGCGCGATCGCCTGCGTTCTCGTCGCCCTGCTCGCGCTTCCCTTCGCGGGGTGCAGTGCGAGCCCGAACGCGACCGGTGGCACGGCAGGCTCTCAGGAATACACTGTGAGCGTCTCGCTCTCCGGTGGGTCAGGGCGCGCAAGCATCGCCTCACCCACCACAATTGTGAAGGATGGCGACACCTACACCGCGACCATCACCTGGTCGAGTTCGAACTACGACAAGATGACCGTCGACGGCGTGGACTACGCGCCCGTAAACGACGGCGGCAACTCCACGTTCGAGATACCCGTCACGCTCGACGAGGACATCGCCGTGTCGGCCGAGACCGTCGCCATGTCGACGCCGCACACCATCGACTACACGCTCCACTTCGACTCATCAACCATGAAGGAGAAATCGGGCAACGATGCAAGCGGCGGCTCCCCTGCGGGAACGGCTTCAAGCGCCGCGGCCGACTTCCACAACGCCGATTTGGGCTGCGGCTGGGAGCCGACGGGGGGGCTTCAGCTTGAATACGCCAAGCACTTCACTGTCGACGAGTACGAAGGCGGCCTGCGGCTTATCTGCATTTCGAACGGGGAGCGCTTCCTCGTGGTGCCGCAAGATGCGAAGGTACCTGATGGGTTGAGCTCCGACATCGCGGTCATAAGGCGCCCCGCCGACAAGGTGTACCTCGTGTCGTCGGCAACGATGTGCCTGGTCGACGCGCTCGATGCGAACGACAATATCCTCATGTCGGGCACGAAGGCCGACGATTGCTCGGTCGCGGGCTTCAAAAGCGCGCTCGAAAGTGGGGCGATCACCTACGGCGGCAAGTACAGCGCGCCCGACTACGAGCGAATATCGGCCTCGGGCTGCACGCTCGCCATCGAGAACACCATGATCAACCACACGCCCGATGTGAAGGAAAAGCTGCAGAAGCTCGGGCTCGTCGTGCTCACCGAACAGTCGTCGAGCGAGCCCGAAGCACTCGGGCGCGTCGAGTGGATTAAGCTTTTCGGCGTCCTGTTCGACAAGGAAGACGAGGCCGCGCACCTGTTCAACGAGCAGAAGGCCCGCGTCGAGCAAACGTCGAGGCTCGCGTCGTCAGGTAAAACCGTGGCGTATTTCTACATTAACTCGAACGGGGCCGCCGTCACGCGGCGGGCGGGCGACTACGTGGCGCAGATGATCGAGCTTGCAGGCGGCAACTACGCGCTCGATGACGCGCAGACGGCGTCGACGTCAGGTTCGTCAGTAACGCTCGAAATGGAGCGCTTCTACGCGACGGCGAAGGATGCCGACATCATCGTCTACAACGGCACCATCGACGAATCGGTTGCCACCTTGAAAGACTTCGTAGGCAAAAACGCGCTATTGTCGCAGTTCAAAGCTGTAAAGAACGGCAACGTCTGGGTCACAAGCGCCGACATGTACCAGCAGATGACTTCTACCGCCGACATTATCGACGAGCTGCACGGGGCGTTCACCGGCGATGACGCGAGCGACTTCCATTATCTGAGGAAGCTTGGCTAGCGTCATGAGAAGCCGGCTTTCCATGACATACGACGAATCGGGGCGCGCCGCGCGGTGTCGCGTCGTGACGGCGCTGCTCGCTGTTGTCCTCATCGTGCTCGTCGGAGCCAACCTGTGCATCGGGAGCGTGCTCGTGCCCGCAGACCACATCCCCGGCATCCTTTCGGGCGGCGCGGCCAATTCCATGGAAAGCCAAGTCATCTGGGAGATTCGCCTGCCGCGCGTGCTTTCAGCCGTGCTTCTCGGCGGGGCACTTTCGCTCTCCGGGTTCCTGCTGCAGACGTTTTTCAACAACCCCATCGCCGACCCGTTCATCTTGGGCGTCTCCTCGGGCGCAAAGTTCGTCGTCGCGCTTACGATGATCGTACTTCTGGGCGCGAACCAGGCCATGTCCTCGCCGGCCATGGTGGCCGCAGCGTTTCTGGGATCGCTTATCACCATCGGCTTCGTGCTCCTCATCGCACGGCGCATAAGTTCCATGGCCATGCTCATCGTGGCGGGCGTCATGGTGGGATACATCTGCTCGGCGGCGACGAACTTCCTCATCGCCTTCGCCGACGACCAGTCCATCGTGAACCTGCACAACTGGTCTTTGGGTAGCTTCTCGGGTTCGAGCTGGGACGACGTCGCGGTCATCGCGGTTGTGGTGATCGCCGTGAGCGCATGCGTATTCGCGATATCGAAGCCCCTTTCCGCCTTCCAGCTGGGAGAAGCCTACGCGAAAAGCGTCGGCGTGAACGTCGCACGCTTCCGCGTGGTGCTTGTCCTTCTAGCGAGCATGCTCTCCGCCTGCGTGACCGCGTTCGCTGGTCCGGTGTCGTTCGTAGGCATCGCGGTTCCGCATCTCGTTAAGTCGGCGCTAAAGTCGTCGAAGCCCATCCGCGTGATTCCTGCGTGCTTCTTGGGAGGCGCCATCTTCTGCGCGGGCTGCGATTTGATCGCGCGCACGCTGTTCTCCCCCGTCGAGCTTTCCATCAGCGCCGTCACCGCCATCTTCGGCGCGCCGGTGGTTATCGCGCTCATGTTGAAGAAGCGGGTGAGGTAGATGGGGAAATTTGTGCCGCGGCCCAAAACGCTCCGAGCGGAGTCGAACCTCGAAACCCCGGTCGAAACGCAGGCTGACGGAGCGCCGCTTTTCCGCATAAGTGACCTGTCGGCGGGCTACGACAAGAAGGTCGTAGTCGAAGGCGTCGATCTGGAGGTTCGCACGGGCGACGTCGTGGCGCTCATCGGGCCGAACGGCTCGGGCAAGTCGACCATCTTGAAAACCATCACACGCCATCTGGCACCGCTTGCCGGCGCGGTCGAGCTCGACGGGCGGGAGATTTCCCGATGGAAGACGGCGGAGTTCGCAAGGAACCTTGCCGTTATGCTGACAGATCGCCCCCGGACCGAACTCCTCACCTGCCGCGATATCGTAGAGGCGGGAAGGCATCCCTACACCGGGCGAATGGGAACACTCTCGCCTGACGACCATAGTCGGGTCGATGAGGCCATGAAAACCGCACATGTGGAAGAGCTCGCCGAGCGCGACTTCATGCAGATAAGCGACGGGCAACGCCAGCGCGTCATGCTCGCACGAGCCATCGCGCAGGATCCGCGTGTGCTCGTGCTCGACGAGCCCACGTCGTATCTCGATATCCGCTACCAGATCGACCTGCTGCGAATACTTCGCCACCTTTCGAAATCGCGGAATGTGGCTGTCATCATGTCCATCCACGAACTCGAACTCGCGCAGAAAAGCGCCGACAAGGTGATTTGCGTGAAGGACGGCCGGGTCTTCCGCGCCGGCGCACCCGAGGACATATTCACGCGCGAGACGATTGGCGAGCTCTACGGCCTTCAACATGGCACCTTCAACGAGCGCTTCGGCAGCGTGGAAATTGGGCGCCCACACGGCGATGCGCACACGTTCGTCATCGCTGGCGCAGGTACGGGGTCGGCTGTGTTTCGCCAGCTCATCCGACAGGGCAAGGCGTTCTACGCGGGCGTTCTGCACGAAGGGGACATCGACTGCGAGCTCGCGCGCGACCTGGCGACGGAATGCGTGGCCGAGCGCGCCTTCGAGCCGATCGGGGATAAAACCATAGCCCGCGCCAAAGAGCTCCTCGTCCACTGCGCGCGCCTTATCGTGTGCCCCTCCGCCTTCGGCACCATAAACGCCCGCAACGCAGAACTCGTCGAGTTCGCACGCTCGCATGGTATCGAGGTCATGCGAGTATGCGAAGGCGCATCGGAGGATTCCCATTTGGAGTGGGAAGAATAAACTGGACTTTCTTTTAAGGATCCTCAGGCTACAGCTCCTACACCGGCGAGGTCTCCAAGGCGCCGGAGAACCTCGTGAACAGGGATTTCCACGCCGACGAGCCCAACTAGGCCTAATCCAAGCGAGATTCCAGACTCGACAGACCATTGAGAGTCAGATCGTTGGCGACCTCAGAGACGCGCTCGATAGGAACCGAGCCGTCAGACAGTGCCCACGTGCGATAGATACCGATAATAGCCGACAGCAAAAACGCCAGATAGTAGTCGAACATCTCGTCCTTGAGACCTTGGGGCAGCAGATCGCGCTCGGCAATCTCATGTTCGAGCGGCGCACGAAGACGAGCCATGAAATCATCGAGCGGAATATTCTCGATCAGCTGACGATTGAGCACTAAGTTGTTGCACAGTGCCTCATTAACGGTTTTAAAGAAGGTCGCCGCCGCGCCAAGAGCGCGCTCGCTGGTGTCACCGTCCATAGAAGCAAGCGTTTTCTCGACCGAGTCGACAATCATCTCCACCACATCGACGGCAATGGCATCGAGCAGGCCGTCAACCGTACCAAAGTGAACGTAAAAGGTCTTGCGGTCGACATTGGCCTCGCGCGCGATGGCACTCACCGTAATGTCTGCCAGCGGCTTTTCCATGAGCAGGCGGTCGAAAGCCGAAAGGATGGCATTACGGCTGCGAATGATGCGACGATCAAGACGCGGTTTGCTGGTTGCCATGGGCGTGTCCCTTCGATATGCAAGCATTCATCAACAGATGAGAGATAATCTACGTAAGAGGATTATCCCCCATACAGCACAAATATGCCCCGCATCATGAAGAACGCACGACTGCCCTACTGCGACTTGGGATGCTTCTTCTTATTGAGTGCCGACGGAGATACGCGAATACCATCGCCTGTCTGGCGCACATAGGCTTTATGAGCCGGCTTAGCGGTCCCAGAAGCCTTCTGAGCGCGCTTCTTGGGATCAACGGTAACAGCATTCGTGGGGTGCGGCATAGTGGGCGCAGAGGGCGTCTGAGGCGTGCGGCCGAGCTTGCGCATCACACGATCCCAGCGCGCATGGATGCTCTCGTTGTGGGCGCTCTTAAGTCCCAGCAGGGGCGCAGCCAAAATGGTCGGCGCAATAAACGTAATGAGGCGCCACAGCAGATAGCCGGCGGTCGAAGCCGACCCAAAGAAATGACCCAAGAACAATGCAAAGCCGCCCTCAGCGCCACCAGTTCCACCGGGCAGGGGGACCGCAGAGCTCAGCAGCTGGACAAAGGCGCTCGCGGCCATGACCGAGAAAAAGTCGACCTCGTGGCGGCCAAAGGCAAGCATCAGGAAATACGGCACCAGATAGAAAAACGCGAGTTGCAGCATGGTGATGACCACCGTGAGCAGCATGGAAGAAAAATGTCCGGCTGAAAGCTTGAACTTCTCGGAGAAGGAGTAGATCTCGCCATCGACAAACGTGCGCCATCCCTCGATCTTAGTGGCCGAGACACCAATGCGCTCAAGCCAATTGATGATGCAATGGGCGACGCGCGTGACGGTCTTAGGCATGAGCGCGACGGCGAAGATGCCCAGCAAGATGCAGCAGTGCCCACCAAAGCTAAAGACGCACAGCAACGTCATGTCGCCATAGCGCTCGGCAAAAAACGGCATGCGAGCAAGCAGTAGGATAGCGCCCCAGGCAACGAGGCCAAACTGGTACACGATAAAACGCGTGAATTGCGTGGCGCCGGCCTCGCCCACGTTTTGGCCGGCCTTGGTCAGGCGATAGATTTGAGCCGGGGTGGAGCCCATCATCATGGGCGTCAGGTTACCAAAGAAGATGCCACTCGCCTCGACCGAGATCAGGTCGCGGATGCCGACGGGCGAATTGGGATCGAGCCAGACGGCGATCGCATAGGCCACAATGCCAAAGAACAGGTACATGAACATGCAAAGACACGCGACAACGAGCCATGACGCCTGGACGCTCGACATAGCGGCCCAGAACTGCCCCATCTGCCCGGTTACCACCAGATAGACGATATAACCTACCAGCACGACGCCGATAAAGATGGCGCCGCGGCGTGCGCTCTTATTGTCATCTCCGCCCGAGGCCTCAACCTCGACCTGGGGCTTAGACGTATGCTGAGAGGACTCCGTCATGAGACTCCTTCTAACAGTCAAAATATCTTGGATATTGTACCCGTAAGGGCCATAGGCAGAACGCAAAGCTCTGGTTCAAACGGGAATTGCAGACGGTTGTTTGAAAATAAAAAACCCGGCCTTCCATAGGAAGTCCGGGTATCAGATGCGTGGTAGCCCGTACCAGATTCGAACTGGTGATCTCCGCCTTGAGAGGGCGGCGTCCTAAACCGCTAGACGAACGGGCCACATGACATCTGCACTGCCGTGCTGCGAGGAAATATATTACGGGACAAAAAACGTCAGCGCAAGAAGAAATTCCAAATTGCCCAAAAATTGTCGGCAGGTTATGGAACACGCAGGTAAACTAGGTAGCTAATTCAAGTTAAGATGGACCAAAAGAGCTTCGCGATCGTTGGGAATGTTGTCTTCGATCACGGCGTCGAGGGCGGAGTTGAGAAGCTGCCCCAGTTCCGGCCCGGGCTTGACTCCAGCACGGATCAGGTCGCCGCCGTTGATGGCGAGCATCTTGAGCGTATAGGGCTCCCCCGCCCTCAGCAGCTCGTGCGCCATCGCGCGCATCTCCTCAATCGTCTCAACGTAATAGAAGCACGACGGGGCCTTGCCAAGTGTGTCGGCACGCTTAAGGTCCATGAGCTCGTCAATCAGGCGGGCCGTGTCGACGCCCTCACCCGAAAGCGCGCGCATCATATTGAGCAGACAGGAGCGCTCGGGGCGCAGCGGCTTGTCATGGTATTTGATGAGCAGGCACACGTCGCGCACCAAGTCGTGCGAGAGCGCCAGGCGATCCATAATGACGCGCGCCTTCTTGGCGCCGAGCTCGGGATGACCGTAGAAGTGTCCGCTGCCGGCATGGTCGACCGTGAAGCACTCGGGCTTGGACACATCGTGCAAAAACGCCGCCCACATAAGGCTCGACGAGGGCGCGACGCCGTCACACAGCGCGAGCTCCCCCGCCACCGTCAGCACACGGGCGATATGCACGTAGACGTTAAACGCATGATAGACACTGCGCTGATCAAACCCGCGACCCGCTGCCAACTCGGGCACGGCGGCGCAGATGAGCTCGGGATAGCGGAGCATCGCGTCTCCCCCATGACCGGTCGAAAGAATGCCCTCGAGCTCAATACCCACACGCTCACGCGCCACGGCATCGAGCAGCGGCGCGCACTCGGCAAGCGCACGCTTGGTCTCGGGCTCAATCATAAAGTCCAGACGGCAGGCAAAGCGCACCGCACGCAGCATGCGCAGGGCATCCTCGTTAAAGCGACGCTTGGGATCGCCGACAGCGCGAATCAGCTTGCGCTCCAAGTCACCCTGGCCGTCGTAGCGGTCGACAAGCCCGCGCTCGGGATGCCAGGCCATGGCATTGACGGTAAAGTCGCGGCGCGCCAGATCGTCCTCGAGCGAGGCGGCACGCTCCACACTCTGGGGATGACGACCATCGGTGTAAAAGCCATCCAGACGGTACGTGGTGACCTCGATACGCTCGCCATCGGAAATAGCCGTGATTCCGCCAAATTTAATGCCCGACTCCACGACCGCGATGCCGGCGGCCTCGAGCGCCGCTTTGGACTCCTGCCACAGGCCGCTACAGCACATATCAACATCGTGGCTGGGGTACCCCATAAGGGCGTCGCGCACCCAACCGCCCACGTACCAAGCCTCAAGACCAGCCGCCTCAAGTGCGCGCAGGACGCGCAGGGACGCATCGGACGGTTGAGTACCGTTGAGCGAAACATTGCACATGCCTATGGCCTCCTGCGACTATCAAATTGGCTATCGATTGCGTCTGCAAGAAGTCTAGCAAGAAACAGCCTCCACTGCACACGCAAGTCCGATAAACAAAAACGCATCCGTCCTAGTCTAAGACGGATGCGAAATAATCAAACTATTCAGACAAGGTGCCGGAACTAGCAGACCTGGCGAACCTCGATGTGCTTCTTATATTCGTCCACCTTGGCAAAATCACCCAGACCGGGGCACTCGACCACGTTGGCGCCAGTGGCCATCGAAAGGCGCAGGGCGTCCTCGACGCGCTCGGGGGCGTCGTGCCACACGGACAGGAAGGCAGCGAGCGAGGAATCGCCGGCGCACACAGTCGACAGCAGCTTGACGTCGAAGGTGCGGTTGGCAAACCAGATATGCTCGCCGTTGGAGAAGTACGCACCGGCACCACCAAGGGTCAGCAGCACGTTCTTGGCGCCCTTGGCGTGCAGCTCGGCCATAGCGCCCTTGACGGACTCGTCGTCGCCACCGCTCACCTTAATGCCAAAGATGTCGAGCAGCTCATCGTCATTGGGCTTGATCAGCAGTGGCTCCAGAGCAATGAGGTCTGCCAGCTGATGGCTCGAGATGTCGAGGACGAACTCGGCCCCCTTGGCCTTGACACGGCGCAGGACCTCGGCCAAGAAGCCCTCGGAAGTGTTGGGAGGCAGCGAGCCGCTGATGACCAGGCAGGTCATGTCATCGAGCGAATCGATGAGCTCAAACATCTCCTGCTCGTTAGCCTCGTTGATGGCGGCACCGGCGTTGACCATGTTGTACTCGGTGTCGGGGCCGGCATTGAGGAACACGTTGACGCGCGTGATGCCGTCGGTCCACACGGGCTTGACGGGCACGCCCAGGGCCTCGGCGCCCTTAACAATAAACTCACCCGAGAAGCCGGCGAAGAAACCCAAGATCGTGGTGTCGACACCGTAGTGGTCAAGCGTAAACGAGACGTTGAGGCCCTTGCCGTTGGGCGTGTAGACGGCGTTGCGGGTACGCGTGACGGTGTTGGCAGCAAGGCCGTCGCAGGCGATGTTGTAGTCGATGGCGGGATTTGCAGTGAGCGTGTAAATCATGAATGTTCCTTTCACGAAGCAACGTGTTGATGAAAGTATATTCCACGCATCGGTAAAAGGCTAGGACAACTCGGTGAACGGTGTGGAAGCGATGAAGTACGGCGGGACACCTCTCCCCCCTGGCGGAACAAAAAGGCGCCCCGGCCGAAACCGGGGCGCCGCATGCGCACGAATATGTCGCGTTTCGATTACTGACGATCGAGCTTGCGGACAGCAACGCGCTTGCTGTACTCGTCGACGTGACCAAAGTCGCCAATGCCGACGGACTCGGCAACGTTAGCGCCGGTGGCCATAGCGAGCTTCATGGCCTCCTCGACGTTGTCGCGATCCCTGTACCACTTGTGCAGGAACGCAGCGAGGGTGCAATCGCCGGCGCAGACGGAAGAAACCAGCTTGATGTTGAACTCACGCTTGGCGTACCAGATGTCCTCGCCGTTGGAGAAGTAAGCGTCGCCGCGGCTACCACGGGTGAGCAGCACGTTCTGAACGCCAGCGTCGTGAGCCATCTTCATGGCAACGCGAACCTCGTCGTCGGTGTCGACCGGCACGCCGAAGATGGCCTTCATCTCGTGATGGTTCGGCTTGATGAGCAGCGGCTTCTTGTGAGCGAGCTCCTTGAGCTTGTCGGAGGACAGGTCCAGGACGACGTCGGCGCCACGAGCCTGAGCGTGCTCCATGACCTGAGCCAGGAAGTCGGGCGTAGCTTTGGGAGGCACGGAGCCGGAGACGATCAGGCACTCAAGATCGCCCGCGGTGTCCAGGATGTTGTAGAGCTCCTCCTGGTGCTGCGGCGTGATCGGAGCACCAGGGTTCAGGATGCCGTACTCGTGCTGGCCATCGTTGACGTAGGTGTTAATGCGCGTGATACCGTCGGTCCAGACCGGGCGGCAGAGGCAACCCAGGTTCATGACCTCCTCGACGATGAACTTGCCCGTGAAGCCAGCGAAGAAGCCGAGCGCGACGGTGTCGACGCCCATCTTCTTAAAGGCGAAGGACACGTCGAGGCCCTTGCCGTTAGCCGTGTAGCTGGCCGAGCCGGTGCGGACGTTCTCGTCGGGCTCGAGCGGAGAGCTCGAAACCGTCATGTCGACAGCCGGGTTAGCGGTTAGCGTGTAGAACATTTACAGTACCCCCTGTATATGTGAGGGCCGCGTGGCCGGCCCATTCCAACCACGCGGTTACCTCTGATACCAAATTAGCGAGCTGCGGACTCGAGCAGTGCCTTGACCTCGGCGGCGGTGTTGCAGGCGAGTGCCTTCTCGGCGAGCTCGTCGCACTCGGCCTTGGTCCACTGGCTGATGGTCTTGCGGGCGCGCAGGATCGACGGAGCGCTCATCGAGAACTCCTCCAGGCCCCAGCTGATCAGCAGCGGCTCGAGCAGCGGATCGGCAGCGGCCTCGCCGCACATACCGACCATGATGCCGGCCTTCACGCCGCTCTCGATGATGTTCTTGAGCGAGCGGAGCACGGCGGGATAGTAAACCTGGTACAGGTTGGAGATGGTGTCGTTGCCACGGTCGGCGCACATGGTGTAGCCGATCAGGTCGTTGGTGCCGATGGAGAAGAAGTCGGCGACCTCGGCAAGACGGTCTGCGAGCAGCGAAGCGGCAGGCGTCTCGACCATGATGCCGACCTCGATGTTCTCGTTGAACTTGCGCCCCTCTTCGGTCAGCTCGGCCTTGCACTGCTCGACGAGCTCCTTGACAGCCAAGACCTCCTCGACGCAGGTGACGAGCGGGATCATGATCTTGACGTCACCGAAGGCGCTAGCGCGCAGCAGAGCGCGGAGCTGGACCTTGTACTGGTCGGGATTGGCCAAGCAGTAACGCACGGCGCGGAAGCCCATGAAGGGGTTGTCTTCCTTGACCATATGCAGATACGGAATCTCCTTGTCGCCACCCACATCGAGCGTGCGGATGATGACCGGAGCACCCTTGAGCGCGCTGGCGACCTTACGGTAGGCGTTGAACTGCTCCTCCTCGGAAGGAAGCTCAGCAGAGTCCATGAACAGGAACTCGGAGCGGAACAGACCGATAGCCTCGGCGTCGTGATCGAGCGCGTTGGGCACGTCATCGGGGTTACCGATGTTGCAGGCGATGATCTTCTTGATGCCATCGGCAGTCACGGACGGCTTGCCACGGAAGGCCTCGAGGGCTGCCTTCTCGGCAGCGAAGGCCTCGGCCTTGGCGGTGTAGGCAGCGAGCGTCTCCTCGTCGGGATCGGCCTCGACGATACCCTTGCCACCGTCGACGACAACGGTCATGCCGTTGCGCAGAGCGGTGCAGCTGTTGGAAACCGAAAGGACAGCCGGGATCTCGAGGGCGCGCGCAATAATCGCGGAGTGCGACGTGCGGCCACCGGTCTCGGTGACGATACCGGCAACGTGGGCCTTATCGATCGTGGCGGTCATGGACGGCGTGAGGTCGTGCACGACAACGACAGTGTTCTCGGGCAGGACGGAGAGGTCGACGACCTCCTTGCCCAGCAGCTCGGCCAGAATACCGGTGCGGATGTCGGCGATGTCAGCCGCGCGAAGACGGAACATCTCGTCGTCCATGGACAGGAACATGTTCTCGAACATGGTCGAGGTGTCCATGAGCGCCTGCTCGGCGCAGGTACCGCCGTCAATGGCGGCGTTGATGGCGTCGGTCATACCCGGATCCTGAGCCAGAACAATGTGTCCGCTCATGATCTCGGCCTCGGCCTCGCCCACCGTCTCCTTCATGTGGTCGGCCTGAGCCTGGGTCTTCTCGCAGAAGACCGAAAGAGCGGACTGATAGCGCTCCTTCTCTGCTGCCGAATCAGCAACCTCGTGCGGCTCAAACGTCAAGTCGGGATCGACGGCGACCATGACGGTGCCGATACCGATGCCCTCGGAAGCGTTGACTCCCTGATACATTCCCATTCCTCTCTCCGTGTCATGTGATAAAGCGTTTTGCCATATCCATGACAAAAGAGCGCAGTTACCTTACAACAGGTCACTGCGCCCCCAAATATGAACTTAGTTGTTCAACATGCGACCCGTTTGAGTTCTACTCGCCAAGACCGCTCTTGATGAGCTCGATGGCAGCAGCCAGAGCCTCGGCCTCGTCGGCGCCGTCGCACTTGACCTCGACCTCGGTACCGCAGGGGATACCAGCAGCCATGAGGGCCATCGGGGACTTGCCGTTGACCTCCTTCTCGGGGGTGACGACCGTCACGTCACAGGCGTACTTGCCCATGGTGGAGGCGAACAGACCAGCCGGACGCATGTGCAGACCCTGAGGATTAACGAGGGTAGCCTTCTCAGAAACCATAATTGACTCCTTTTTGTGTTTAACCCCTGTCATGCATGTGGCAGGAGTCAGATTCACGACGTTGTTTATATTAACTCACATCAAACGGTTTTTCATTATGTTTCGGACGAATTGTTGGACAGATGTGTTTGTCGTCCGCTTGCTCGCCGGGCGGGCGCGGGTTAAGTTTGCTGCTCTACAGTCC
This sequence comes from uncultured Collinsella sp., assembly GCA_937937835.1. Lineage (GTDB taxonomy): Bacteria > Actinomycetota > Coriobacteriia > Coriobacteriales > Coriobacteriaceae > Collinsella. Next base: position 32 of record CALDBJ010000059.1, on the reverse strand, counting down.
TGCGCAAGACGGAAAGCACATTAAGTGCTTTC
>CALDBJ010000058.1 GCA_937937835.1 uncultured Collinsella sp. | reverse complement strand
AGGCGGAGGAGCAGGGCCTGGGTACGTGCTGGGTGTGCCATTTTAAGCCCGAGGTGGCCTGTGAGCAGTTCAACCTGCCCGAGGGCATCTATCCCTATCACATGCTCGTTTGCGGCTATCCTGCCGACCACATCGCCGATCCCGAGCACCGCGAGGCCCGCACCATTCCCCTCCCCGACTTCCTCCTCAAGTAGATATTTGGGACATGCCTTAAAATCTACCTTTGACCGCTCACCCGTTCGCCGAGTTCTGTGCCCTCAAACGCAGGACTCGGCGTTTTGTTTTGCAGACTGCGTACAGCCACAAAAAAGGACCCGCAAACTGCGGGCCCTTTCTAGGCGCTAAATGATAGCTGGATGTTAGTCCAGGTCGTCGGCGGCGAAGTTGTCGATCGGTGCAAAGGGATCGGCAACGGGGATAACCGGCTCGGCGACGGGCAGCGGCTCGGCAGCAGGAACGGTCACAGCCGGAGAAGCAGCGGAACCGACCGGCGTGGAAGCCATGAGATCAGACGGGAAGGAGTTCTGAGCATCGTCCATGAAGTGCTGAATGAGCTTGAGGTACTCGGCCTTGAACTCCTCACGGGAAGCCTTAAGACGGTCGATCTCCTCAAGCTCGGCCTGCTTCTCGGTCAGGGCCTGGCGGATGACCTCGCGGGCCTTGGCGTCAGCCTCGTTGCGGATGCGGTCAGCGTTCTCGTTGGCGTCGTTGACAATGCCCTCAGCGGTCTGCTGGGCGGCGATCAGGGCAGCGGAGATCTGGCGCTCCTGAGCGGAGAAGTCAGGTGCGGGAGCGGCCACAGGGGCGGCGGGAACGGCCTGCGCAGCAGCATCCTGAGCCTGAGCGAGCTGGGCCTGCGTGTCGGCGAGCTGCTGCTCGGTGGCGGTCAGACGGCCCTTAAGATCGACAATCTTGGCGAGCATGGCGTCGACCTCAGAGGACAGGGTCTCCAGGAAGACGTCGACCTCGGCGGGATCGTAGCCGCGCTTGGCCTCAGAGAAGGTCTGAGCCTGAATGTCAGCAGGGGTAATAGCCATAACAAGTTCTCCTTTATCTTCGCCTTGGCGCCGTGCGCCCGACGTGAGTTACTAAGCCAGTTTTATATGAGTATACCTATAAGAAGTTGCAGAACCAGCCTCTGCACCAACTGCAACGCAATAATCGCAACGACCGGTGAAAAATCGACGCCGCCCATGGGCGGGATAAACCGGCGGAACAAATTGAGCCACGGGCCGCACACGCTATCGAGAACGGCGGCGATATCCTGTAGCAATCCGCCCTGCTTCATAGGGATCCACGTCATAAGGCAGTAGACCACGATGAGCGTGGAGTAAAAGTTGAACAGCGTATTGACCAGCTGGACAATGGTGTAGATGTTGATGAGAATCTCCTCGTCTTGTCTTTACTTAAGGTAGCCGTCGGCACGGAGCTTTTTGAGGTCCGAATCCTTGACCTCGCAACCGGCGGGCAGCACCATAAACACTCGATCGCCCACCTCTTTGACTGTGGCACCCAGACCGCAGGCAAAGCCGTAAGAGAAGTCCAGGACGCGCTTTGCGACCTCGGTACGAACGCCCACAAAAATCAGCGCGACAGGCTGCTTGGTGCGCACGCGGCGCACGACGGTCTCCACGTCGTCATAGCTCTCGGGGCGCAGGACATAGGCCGGCAGCTGCGGCGTAGCGTTGATGATGTTGCTCGCATACGCCGAGGCATCGCTCGGTGAGGGAGCAGGTGCGGGGGCAGCAGCGCGGGCGCGTGTGCTCTCGGCATAGCTCGACGGCGTGTCGTAGGCGCCGGGACGATAACCGCCCGCAACCGTCTCCTGCGAGCGCGATGGCGGGTTGTAGGTCGTAGCGTGGCGAGAATCGTCACCGACCAGCTGACCGGAGCGCGTGTACACGGCCACCGACTCGGCCTCGCCGCGGCGCGTCTGACCCAACAGGCCGTTGCTCGGCTCATCCTGGGTGTAGAAGCCCTCGCCTGAGGCACCGCTGTAACCGTTATTCTGGTAGCCGTCGTCATAGCCATCATCGTAGCCGTAGTCGTCGTCCTGACCATAACCCTGGTCGTAACCCTGCTGGCCGCCCAGGTGCATCTTATTTTTAATCTCGTCAAGGAAGCCCATGGTTGTGTCCTCTCGCGGTTTAGTGCAGGCGCTCCGATAATCAGTGCGCACTTCAGAGCCTTATTTTACTGCAAACTCCGGGCTAAATACTACCCTGCCCAGGCGAACGAGCGTAGAGCCTTCCTCAAGGGCAGGCTCAAAGTCCTCGCTCATGCCGCAGGAAAGTTCGGGCAGGCTCAGGTCGGAGTGCGTCGCCTCAAGCTCATCCCTTAGTTCGCGAAGTCCGGCAAAAGTGCGGCGCGCCACATTCTTATTCCCCCGGGGCGCCATAGTCATAAGGCCCTGCACACAAATTCCCTCAAGCTCCGCAAGCTCACCTGCGGCGTCTCGGACCTCGTCGGGCGAAAAACCGCCCTTGGACTCCTCGCCGCTCACATTGACCTCGATCAGCACACGCTGGGGGCCGGAGAGCTCGCCCGCCTCAATCTTGCGGACCGCACGGCTCGAGATAGCCTGAGCCAAATGCAGCGATCCCACCGAATGAATCAGCTCGGCCGAGCCCAGAACCGCATTGATCTTGTTGGTCTGCAGGTTGCCGATCATATCGAAGCGCACCTCGGGTAGCTCCGGATGCTCTACGAGGCCCGCAAGCTTGCGAACGAGCTCCTGCGGGCGGTTCTCGGCAAAATGGCGATACCCCGCCTGAATAGCGGCAACGGTCTCATCAACGCCAACAGTCTTGGAGACGGCAATCAGGCGCGCGGCATCGTGGGGACGGCCCGCGCGATCGAGTGCTGCATAAAAACGTTCGAGAATCTGCTCGCGGCGAGCGCGTATCAAGTCCAAATAGTTATCCATTGCCAATCGCCTCCGCAGACAGCCAAACAAGTAGTCCCATGCTAACGCAAGAGCGCGGCCTCGCATGTGCAAGGCCGCGCTCACTTAGGTATTTACAATCTTTCGACGAACGGGGCCGCCCTACTCCTCGTCGTCCTCGGCGTCGTCCTCGTCCTCGAGGTGCTCGAGCAGGTAGCGGAGACCCTCGCTCACCTCGTTAGCGGGCACTTTGGCAACATAGTGTGCATCGACGGCAGGCCTCATGATGACACCCTCGCCCGAAGGCACGCGCATGCTCTCAAGCTCATCCTCGTCCGTACGGGCGATATCGCCGGCAGTCAAACGCTGTCCGGTCAAAAGGAAGGTCAGACGGCAGGCGGCATCGATCGAAATCGAGGCGATACGATCGAGGTAGCGCGAAACCATGATGGCGCGGCGCAGGTCGTCATAGTTGCTGTCGTCGTCCATAAAATCGCCCGTGTCCATGCGGTTAAAGGTGCGGAAGAACTTCTCGTACGCCGCATGCACCGGCTCGTCCTCGCCGGCCAGGTTGCAGATGATGGACATGTCGTTGGTGACGAGCGCAGAAAGTGACGAACCCAGCACCTGGTAAACAGCCTCGGCCTCGGCCTCGACCGTAGCGACGAGTTCCTGGGGCAGCGAGATGTCGGCCTTGACCATGTGACGCGTGGCGCGGCAGATCTGGCGAACCTTATCGGTCATGCGCTGCAGGTTAAAGTCGACGTAGATGATCGTCTGCAGCAAGCGGAAGTCGGAGGCGACCGGCGACTGCGTAGCGATCAGGTTGTAGCACACGGCCTCCAAGTTGGCGCAGCGCGCATCGATCGAGAGCGTGCGCTTCTTGGTCTTGGTGGCGAGCTTGCGATCGTCGGTCACATAGGCCTTCACGGCGTCGTGAAGCGCCAGGTCTACAGCCTCGTAGATGCTCAGCATCTCGTGACGGGCTTCGATGAGCTGACGGGAAAACAGTTTACGCATGGTTCACTCCAATCAGTTGGGTGCGGTCATGCCGCCCGCACAGTGAATACGCACCGGACCAGGTCCGATCGGCTTGGGACTAGTCGCACCGATCAGCCAAAGCGGCCGGTGATATAGTCTTCCGTCCGTGAATCCACCGGGCTGGTGAAGATCGCGTCGGTTTGACCATACTCGATGAGCGTGGCGGGCTCGCCGGCAACTTCCTGCAAGAAAAATGCGGTGTAGTCGCTAATACGAGCGGCCTGCTGCATAGAATGCGTGACGATGATGATCGTCATCTCGGGCGCCAGCTCGGCCATCAGATCCTCGACCTTGGAGACGGACGTGGGGTCGATGGCGGAGCAGGGCTCGTCCATCAGAAGGACATCGGGCTGCACCGCAAGCACACGCGCAATGCACAGACGCTGCTGCTGACCGCCCGAGAGCGCCAAACCGTCCTTGTTGAGCTGATTGGATACCTCTTTCCAGAGGTTGGCGCGCTTGAGCGATTCTTCCACGATGTCATCGAGGTCGCTTTTGCTAGTCACGCCCTGCAGACGAGGGCCAAAAGCGACATTCTCGTAGATGGATTTGGGGAACGGGTTGGGCTGCTGAAAAATCATGCCCACGCGACGGCGAAGGTCGACCGGGTCGACGCCCTCGGCATAGATATCGTTGCCGTCGAGCGTCATGGTGCCCTCGACGCGGGTGCCCTCGATCAGGTCGTTCATACGGTTGATGCAGCGCAAAAACGTCGATTTGCCGCAGCCCGAAGGACCGATAAACGAGGTGATGGCGTTTTTGGCGATGTTGAGGTCGAGCCCCGTCAGCGCATGAAAGTCACCGTACCAAAAGTTGAAATCCTTGGCCGTGATGGCCGCTTGCTCCGGCGTGGGAGCGGACTGATAGACGGACATGGGACTCCTTAACTAGCGGCGCTTGCGCGACAGATAACGCGCAAACAGGTTGAAGGCCAGAATAATCGCCATCAGCAAAAGCGCGGTGCCGTAAGCTGCGTTCATGTTGATGCCGTCATTGGCAAGCAGATAAAGGTGAACGGTCATAGGACGACCGGAATCGAGCGGCGAAATAGGCAGGTTGATGGCCTGACCCATGGTGTAGAGCACCACGGCGGTCTCGCCGATGGCGCGGCCGATGGCAAGCACGATGCCGGTGGCGATGCGGCCAAAAGCCGAAGGAAGCACGATCTTGGAGACGACCTGCCACTTGGTGGCGCCCAGGCCGTATGCACCCCAACGGATATAGCGCGGAACGGCGCGGATTGCCTCCTCAGTGGTGCGCATGACAATGGGCAGCATCAGAAGTGCCAGCGCCAGGGCGGCCGAGACCATCGAAAGGCCCAGGCCCATGGCCTCGACAAACAAGGCGTAGCCAAAGAGGCCCATAACAATGGAGGGCACCGAGGCCAGGGCATCGGCAGCATAGCGAATGATGTCGACGACCTTGCCCTGCTTGGCGTACTCGGCCAGATAGACCGCAGCCAAGACGGCAACCGGAGTGCAGATGAGCATGGCGAGCGCCGTCACGTAGATGGTCGAGACGATCGTGGGCCAAATGCCGCCCTCGGCGTTTACGCCCTGCGGCCAGCCAAAGATAAAGTCGAGCGAGATATGCGGCAGGCCGTTGATGACCACGTAGGCGATGATGGCGATCAGCACCAGCGTGGTGATATAGGCCGCGGCGCGAAACACGCCGAGCATGATCTTGTTGGACAGATCCTTGTTGATGCGGCCCTTCTTGCCATGGGAAAGGGCACGCTTGATGCGCTCACGCGACGAGGTCGTATCGACCGTCGTGTCAACGGAATCGGACATAGCCTACCCCCTCTTCTTGGAAATCAGGCGGACGATACCCACCAGTGCAGCGGAGATGATAAACAGGACAACGCCCATGCCGAACAGAGCCGAGCGGTGCAGGCCCGAGGAATAACTCATGTCGAGCGCAATCTGACTCGTGAGCGTCGAGATGGGGCTCGAGATGCTATCCGGAATGACCGGGGCGTTGCCCACGACCATCAGCACGGCCATGGTCTCACCGATGGCACGCCCCATACCCAAGACAATCGCATCGACAATGCCCAGCTTGGCTGCAGGAAGCACGACCTTGTAGATGGTCTGCCACTTGGTGGCACCCATGGCATAGGACGCCTCGCGAATGCCCATGGGAATGGAATTGAGGGCATCTATGGTGAGCGTGGTGATGGTAGGGACGATCATGATGGCGAGCACGAACCACGCCGTCAGTGCGCCAAATCCAAGGCCGCCGGTCAGCTGGGCGATAAACGGGCGGATGATGATCATGCCGAAGAAGCCGTAGATGATGGAGGGGATGCCCGCCAGCAGGTCGACAGCGGGGCTAATGAGCCTGCGCACGCGCTTGCTGGCGATCTCGACCAGATACACGGCTGTGCCCACACCCAACGGCACGCCCATGGCAAGGGCACCGACCGTCACCAGGCCAGAGCCCGCCAGCAGCGACATGATGCCGTAGTGACCCTCAGAGGGCGCCCACGTAAAGCTAAAGAAGTCCACCAGACCGATGTCGGTAAAGACCGGCAGCGCCGAGTACGTGGTAAAGACAAAGATCAGGATGACGGTGACGACCGCCAAGAACGCGCAGGCAAAGAAGATCCACTGCAGCGCCTTCTCCTTAAGATAGGTGCTGCGTGACACCAACGCCAACTCACGCTTTTTGGGCACCTGCGCCTCATGCTCAATCTGGGGGGTTTCCCGTGCTTCCACGCTACTCACTCCCCTTTCCGTCGTTGGTGACGGGAATAAAGCCCGCCTCGCGAATCTGCTTGTCCATCTTCTCGGATGTCACATAGTCAATGTAGTCCTGCGCCTGCTGCGAAGGCGTACCCTTCACAAAGAAGTAAAGGTCACGCGAGATGGGATAGCCGCCACTTGCGACCGTCTTCTCGGATGCCTCGACATGGTTGACTGAAACGGCCTTAACCGAGGTCTTGGCGTTGAGGCTCTCGACAAAACCCAGCGAGATGTAGCCAATAGCGCCACGTGAGCGGGATACGACATCGCGTACCTGGCCCGTACCCGAAAGAACAGCCGAGCGGCGATCGAACGGCGCGCCGTCCATCACGATAGTGCGGAAGGCCTCGCGCGTACCGGACGCCTCGTCGCGGTTGATAACCTGAATCTTCAGGTCCTCTCCGCCGACTTCTTTCCAGTTGGTGATCTTGCCGGCGTAAATATCGCGGAGCTGCTCGGTCGAGAGATTGTCGACCGGGTTGTCGTCGTTCACGATGACTGCAATGCCGTCGTGTGCGATAACGATAGGCGTCAGGCCCAAATCCTGCTCGTCGGCATTGAGGCCACGAGACGAGCTGGCGATGTCGGCGGTGCCGGCGCTAACAGCTTCGATGCCAGCAGATGAGCCAAGGCCGGAGACGAGCACGTCGATGCCGGTCTCTTCCTTAAAGCCCTCGGCCGCAATCTCGGCAATGGGAAGGCAGGTGGTCGAGCCGGCCACGGTAATAGAAGACGTAGAAGATCCCGAGGAGCAGGCGCACAGCGTGAGCGCGAGCACTGCTGCACTCAGGACCGATGCGATCTTTCTCATAGCATCACGCCGATCGCAGCATGGCGCCCACAGGTCCCGCCCTCGTTGCGATAGGAATAAAAGCGGTCGTTTTGACGCACGGTGGAAAGTTTGGTGTCCACAATGCCATTCACATCGACACCGGCATCCACCAGCGCCTCGCGAATGGCGGCGGAAAGATCGAGCATACGGGAAGCGGTAGCATCGATGCACGCGAACTCGGCGGCAAAGCGATCCATAAGTTCTTGGGACACCTCATACTCGTCGCCCAGGATATGGGGCCCAATATAGGCAGAGATGTCCTCCGGCGTGCAGCCAGCCGCCTCGCAGAGTGCTTGGCAGGCCTTGGCGGAAATGCGTGCAATCGTGCCCTTCCAGCCAGAATGCACCACGGCAAAGCCGCCGGGAGCCACCAGCACCACGGGAACACAATCGGCAAAGCAGAGCATCACGGGCACCTTATGCGCCGTGCAGACGAGGGCATCACAGCCCTCGGCAATCTGCTCACGAATGTTCTCGAGATCTTCGGCGCCGTTCGAGGTCACCGTCACGACATGGTCGCCGTGCACCTGATTGGGAACAAGCAGATTATGCTCGCACTCAGCGGCGCCCATGGCTTCGAGCGCTCGACGACGATTTTCTTGAACAGCAAAGGGGTCATCGCCTACATGCGAGCCCAGGTTGAGCGAGGAGTACGCATCTTCGGAAACGCCACCGGTGCGCTCGGTAAAGGCAAAGCGAACATCGAGCATCGCGCCCTCTACCAACGTAACTCCATCATGGTCGACACGCGAAACGTTGTCCGCACGTGCTGCCATACTAAAGCCTCCTATTACAACAAGTACCGCGGCGTCGCCGCGCAGTCCGTGTTTATACGGCTGTCATACTTCTTTAAAAGGATACCCGCAGCGGTAGGGACCAAACGTAAAGGGAACGTAAAGAGATTGGAGGCTTTCGTTTACAAACGAGAAACAAAAAGGGCGCATCCATACGGACGCGCCCCTGTGCAAAACAATGCGAAGAACGACTTAGAAGCTGCCGCGCTTGAGGAAGTCGGGAAGCTCAAACTGATCGTTGCCAAAGTTGGGCAGCTCGGTACCGCCGACGTTGCGAGTCGGGGCAGCCTGAGCGGGGCTGGCAGCCGGAGCGGTGCGCTGCGGCTCAGCGGAAGCAGCGGCCTTGCTCTGGGACTGCTGGGCAGCGAAGAGCTCGTCCTGACGGTTGACGTTGGAGTCGGAGAAGCCCGTAGCGATAACGGTGATGCGCACCTGGTCGCCCAGGGACTCGTCAACAACGGTACCGAAGATGATGTTGGCCTCGGGGTCGACGGCATTGGCGACAACGTCGGCGGCGTCGCTGATCTCCTGAATGCCCAGGTCCTTGGAGCCGGCGATGGAAAGCAGGACACGCGTGGCGCCATCGATGGAGCTCTCGAGCAGCGGACTGGAGATGGCCTGCTGGGCAGCGTCGACGGCACGGGTATCCCCAGAAGCGGTACCGATACCCATCATGGCGGTACCGGCCTGCTTCATGATGGTCTTAACATCGGCGAAGTCCAGGTTGATGATACCCGGGACGGTGATGAGGTCGGTGATGCCCTGGGTGCCCTGGGAAAGGACGCCATCGGCAATTGCGAAGGCCTCGAGCATCGTGGTCTTCTTCTCGGCGATGTCGAGCAGCTTGTCGTTAGGGATAACGATCATGGTGTCGACGCAATCGGAGAGGGTCTTGATGCCCTCCTCGGCGCTCTTCTTGCGCTTGCGACCCTCGAAGGTGAAGGGCTTGGTCACGACGGCGACGGTCAGCGCGCCAACCTCGTTCATCGCGATATCGGCAACGATGGGAGCAGCGCCGGTACCGGTACCACCGCCCTCGCCGCAGGTGATGAACACCATGTCGGCGCCAGCGAGCGCCTCGGCGATATCGTCGCGGGACTCATCGGCAGCCTTGCGGCCAACCTCGGGGTTGGCGCCGGCGCCCAGGCCGCGGGTAAGGTCGGTGCCGATGTGCACCTTGATATCGGCATCAGAGATCGCGAGTGCCTGAGCATCGGTGTTGATGGCAACAAACTCGACGCCGCGGATGCCCTCTTCGATCATTCGATTGACCGCGTTGGTACCGCCGCCGCCGACGCCGACCACCTTAATGACGGCAAGGTAGTTGTTGATCTCTGTCTCGTGCATGTCGGTCCTCCGAACAAAGGTTATAGCCATAGCATGGGTTGACCCCTGCGCACATTAACCTTCAGGTTGAAAGTAAATGCAAAGGTAAACCGTATTATGTTTGCACATTATGAACGTATCAGTCAAATAATTGACCGTGAAAACCAAACAAACCAGATAAACGGCGTGGTATGGCCCCTCAACAAAGCCATTTAGGATGCTAGGCGGTCGGTGCGTTCCTAAAGGTGTAGTTGCCCGGAGAGCGCACATTGATATAGGTCACGCCCTCTACCTGCGAAAGCAGCTTGGTCACGATGCGTTCTTTCTTGGCGATGTCGTCCGAATCGCCCAGCGACACCTCGACGCCGTTGTCGAGATTTGCCGAGATAGCCTCAACGGAAGGCGCGGAAATATCCTTCACCTGGTCCAAGAACTCGCTCGAAAAACCGCGTGCGTAATCCAGGCCGGCCTTGACGGCCTTGGAGCTCACCGCCCGACCCGAAACCGGTGCGACATCGGCCGAGACATCAGTCAACAGCACGGCGCCGTAGTGCTTGGCAAGCGCCAGGGCCGCATCGATGCCGGTCAGGGTGTTGACACCCTCCCCCGATGTAATGACGTTCCCCTGGCCGTCCACCTCGACAGACGTCGACAGCGGAGCGATCCAGGTGTCATCGTCTCCGATAGCCCAGGCAAGGTCGTCGGAGCTGATATAGGCAATGGCGATAACTTTACGCTCCGTCGGCGTGATGATAAGCGTATGGGGAAACTGGCGCTGGACATCCACACCCGAGACCCACGGGTTTTGCTTGAGGCCCTCGGTAATCTGATCGGGATCCACGTTAAAGAGCGACGTGTTCTCGGGAAGACTGATGAGCTGCATGGCGTCGTGCTTGGTCACATGCTCGCTGCCATGAATCTGAATATCGGTGGCGGAGAACAGGCCAGAGTTGATGACGACGATGGCAATAATGGCAAGTACGGCCACGGCCGCCAAGATGCCGCCCGCGATCTTGCCCTTACCCTTAAGGGCAGAAGCGGCGTCGGTCGTCTTGCTTGCCATGGTACCCAGCGATGACAGAGGATTGATGCCCTTTTTTGCCGAAGACGCTTTGGCGGCGGGTACCGATGTCAGTGAACGCGGCTTAGCGCCAGCCAACGTACGGCCGGCATGCGGCGCACGAGTTCCCAGCGAAGGCTTGGGCGTCGCCATGGGTCGGGAGGTCTTGGTGCCCATCGCCGGTTTGGGCGTCACCGAAGGACGCGGAGCCGGACGGCTCGTCTTTTTAGAAGTGGGGCGTCCTCCCAGCTGCGAGCCGACGACCGGGCGCTTGGCAGGACGAACGGACCCAACAGACTTGGAGGGCATGGCGGGCTTATGTTGAGGCTGGGCAGGTGCGCCGGAACGCCCTCCGGCGCGGCGGAAGGTTGGTTTCGATGCTCTAGAAGCCGAGGAATTTAACTTCCGGTCTGAGCTCGATGCCATACGCCTCCCTCACCTTTCCGTGCACATGCCTGATAACCGCGGCCACGTCATCGGCCGAGGCGGTTCCGTTATTAACGATAAAATTAGCGTGTACGGGCGAAACTTCCGCACCGCCAACCGAAAAACCCTTTAATCCACAATCCTCAATCAACTTGCCCACGCTTGCGTCGGGCGGGTTGCGAAAGACCGATCCGCAGGATGCACGGCCCATGGGCTGCGTGCGCTTGCGGCGCGTCAGGTACCGCTCCATGCGTTCGCGAATGTCGACCTTGGGCGCGGCCTTAAGCTTAAGCACGCACTCGAGAATGATCTCGTTACGCGGCAGGCTGCACTCGCGATACCCCCAAGCGATCTCGGATCCTGCATAGTGCTTAATACCGGACGCCGGATCAAACGTGACCACGTCCTCGATAAGGGAGCCGATCCACTCGGTCCGCGTACCCGCGTTCATGGACACGGCACCGCCGACCGAACCGGGAATACCGACCGCGAACTCAAGGCCCGAAAGCCCGCGCGACAAGGCGTCGTTGACCAAACGCGCGAACATCACGCCCGCACCAACGGTCAGCGTGCAGCCGTCCTCGGCAACAACCGTGCGCTGAAACTCACGTCCCAGCGAAATAACGGCGCCGCGATAACCGGCATCGGCAACCAACAGGTTGGACCCCTTGCCGATAATCACCCACGGCACCTGCTCGCGGTCAAGCACCGCCACGGCGCGACGCAGGGCATGGTAGCTATGGCACGTCACAAAGAGGTCGGCCTTGCCGCCGATACGATAGCTTGTATGGCGTGCAAGACGTTCGTCCTCGACCACGTCCGTGTCGATCATGCCCGAAAGCGCCATGACGGCGTTAAACAGACCCATAGAGGTTAAGCGTCTTTCTTGGCAGTCAGATACTCGATGAACTCGGGGCCGACGGTCGTAACGTCGCCGGCACCCATGGTGAGCAGCAGGTCGCCCTCGCCCACGAGTTTCTCAAGCTCCTGGTTGAGCTCAAGACGGCTGGAGCAGTACACGACCTCCTTGCCGGGGTGCTTGGCGCGAACGGTATCTGCGAGCATCTTGGAGGTAACGCCCGGAATCGGCATCTCGCCGGCGGAGAACACATCGATCAGCAGCAGCTTATCGGCGTTGGCAAAGGCATCGGCAAAGTCATCGCACAGAGCCTGCAGGCGCGAATAGCGGTGCGGCTGGAACACGACGTCGACATGCTTGTAGCCCAGCGAAGAGGCAGCAGCGAGTGTCGCCTTGATCTCGGTGGGATGATGGCCGTAATCGTCAACCACCGTGATGCCGTCGATATCGCCCACGTGGGTAAAGCGACGGCGGACACCCTCAAAACTCGAAAGTGCCTTAGCGGCGGCGTCGATATCGAGACCCAGGACATGGGCGACGGTCAAGACGGCCGTGGCGTTGAGCATGTTGTGACGACCGGGGTTGCTCTTAATCTCGACAGCGTGCTCGGTGCCGTCCTCAAAGCGAACGATAAAGTCGCTCTGGATGCCCTTGACATCCGGATGCACGCAGACGATGTCGTTGTTCTCGGCAAAGCCATAGGAAAGCACATGACGGCCCGTCGACTTGGCGAGCTCGACCAGATGCGGGTCCTCGCCACAAACGATGACGGTACCGCTCTCTCCAACCAGGCCCATAAACTTGGCAAAGGTGGCCTCGATCTCCTCGATGCCCGAGTAATGATCGAGATGGTCGGCCTCGACGTTGGTCACGATGACCACGTTGGGGTTCAGGAACAGGAACGAGCTGTCGGACTCGTCGGCCTCGGCGACAAAATAGTCGCCCGAGCCGTTCTTGCCGTTGGTGTCGTAGCCCTCGACAATGCCACCGATTAAAAAGCTGGGGTCCAGACCCATGCGGTCGAGCATGGTGGCGCACATCGAAGAGGTCGTGGTCTTGCCGTGAGTACCGGCGACGGCGACGGTGGTGTAGCCGTGGCCCAGGGCCGAAAGCATCTTGGCACGGGGCCACACGGGAATACCGAGCTCGCGGGCACGCACGAGCTCGGGGTTGGACTCGGGAATAGCGGTGGAGACCACAACCACATCGGGCTTGACCTCGTCGATCGTCGCAGCCTCGTGGCCCACGTGGACCTTCACGCCGGCGCGGGTAAGCTGGCGAATATAGCGCGACGTCTTAAGGTCGGAGCCGGTAACGGTATAACCGCGCTCGTGCAGGACGAGGGCGATGCCGCTCATGCCGGCGCCACCGATACCGATAAAGTGGGCGCTCTTGAACTCGGGCGCGGAGGTTGCAGTCTGGGAATCAGCCATGTGCTCGTGTACTCCTTGCGTAAACACTGCCTGTAACCCGTTAACTGTACCGCACCTACCGCATCCGCGCGAGGGCGACCGGTGATATCCCGTCTAACTAACGCAATCCCTCTACCGCGTCGGCCAAAAGCGCGGCGGCACGGTCCTGGGCCAAGCCACGCGCCGCCTGACGCATGGCATCACGCGCCGCAGCGTCATCGATCAGGTGCAGAAGCTCGTCGGCAAAGGCAGGGGCATCGATATCGGCATCGGCGCAAAGCACGCCGGCACCGGCATCGACCAGGTAGCGCGCATTCGTGGTCTGGTGGTCGGCCGTGGCGTGCGGATACGGCACGAGTACCGAGGGCACGGCAAGCGCGGCGATCTCGGCCACGCTCGAGGCACCGGAACGCGAGAGCACCAAATCGGCCGCAGCCAGCATATCGCCCATGTTGTCGATGTAGGGCTGGACGCGATAGCGCTTCGCCTCCTCGGGCGTCAGCGCCAAAGCGCGCTCGGTCTCCTCAAAGCCGTCGGCACCCGTCGAATGCAAAATATAGAGATTCTCGCGGGTCAGCAGCTCACTCTTGAGCGAGGCAACGCGCTCGTTGAGATGCTGGGCACCGAGCGAACCACCAAAGACGAGCAGAAGCGTCGCGTCCTCGGGCACACCGAGCGTCTTGCGACCGCGAGCGCGATCGCCCTCGATCACCGAACGACGCACAGGATTGCCCGTCATGAGCACATGGTCGGGGTCGCCCTCGCGCTCAAAGACAGCGCGGGCCGCAGGTACCGAAATGCACACGCGGGCGGCATGTGAGTTCATCATCTTGTTGGCCAGACCCGGAACAGAGTTCTGCTCGTGCAGCAGATACGGAACGCCGGCGCCCTTGCACCAACCCAGCAGCGGGACCTCAACGTAAGCACCAAAGCCGATAGCGGCATCGGGCTTACCGACCTTTGAGAAGTGACTGGCAAGCGCGCGCTTCGCCTTGTTGACGCGCCACAGCGAGGTCAGCGCCGTCCAGGGACGGGAGCGATCGAAACCCGTGACCGTGATGGGCACAAAATCGAATCCGGCCTCGGGAACCAGACGACCCTCGAGCTTGCGCGATTGGCCCACGAACACAACGCGATGACCGCGGTCACGCAGCTCCTCGGCCAAGGCGAGCGCGGGGTTGATATGTCCTGCCGTGCCGCCAGCTGCAATAGCAACGGTCATCTTATCGGTCATGGTAATCCCTTCGTACACGCGGCCCCTGGTCATCGGCGCGCAAACGCGCCGACGGGTCCGAATTCAAATCGATTCGATTATATCCGCCGCCCGCATTGCGAGGACTGGGGCGCTGAGGACGACCTTGCGGCGCCGTTCGCTGACGCGGACGGGTTGCTGGCTCGGTCGCAGAGCCATCCAGGACGGTAAAACCGTTACGCGAAGATCGCTCACCGCGCACGTGGGGCACGCCGGCGGTACTCTCATCCATAACGGCAAAGCTCTCGCGGCGACGGTCGTACTCATCGCGACGGGCGCTCTCATACGAAACGCGCAGGATCAGACCGGCGAGCATAAGCGACACGATAATCGACGAGCCGCCGTAGCTAATAAACGGCAGCGGCTTGCCCGTCATGGGAAACACATTGAGAATGCCCAGCGCGTTGATCAAAAACTGCACCGCAAGGATGACCGCGGAACCCGATGCCATAAGTGCTCCGCGACGGTCGGTCGCCTGCTCGGCAATACGAAACGCCGAGTAGATCAGCATCGCGAACACCAAGAAGAACAGCACGGTTCCGATAAAGCCAACTTCCTCGCCGATAATAGCCAAGATGTAGTCGTTATGCGCCTCGGGCAAATACGAGTACTTCATGGTGGAGTTACCGATACCGCGACCGAACAGACCGCCCGAGGCAAAGGCCATAATGGCAAGCGTGGCCTGATAGCCGTCACCATACTCGTCGGCCCAAGGGTTCAAGGCAACCTGAATACGCACCATACGGTACGGCTCTGCGACAAGCGCAATCACGATCACGAGAATGCCGAAGATTAGCACGCCGATGATAAATCTGGGGTCGAGACCCGCAAACAACGCCATGCACATGAGGGTCAGCAAGATGATCAGAACGGTGCCAAAATCGGGCTGAACAAAAATCAGAAAGAGCGAAATGCCCAGGTAGACACCCATCTTGCGAAGAAACTCGTTGATGTTGCCGCCGGGCGAAAAGATGCGGTCGAGCATGATGGCCGAATACGCGATGGCGAACGGCTTTAAAAACTCAGACGGCTGGAACTGAATACCGGCGATGTTGAGCCAACGCGTGGCGCCACGACTGCCGCTACCCATAAAGAACACCAGAAC
Organism: uncultured Collinsella sp.; assembly: GCA_937937835.1. Taxonomy (GTDB): domain Bacteria; phylum Actinomycetota; class Coriobacteriia; order Coriobacteriales; family Coriobacteriaceae; genus Collinsella. The sequence continues at coordinate 8,642 of CALDBJ010000058.1, read as the reverse complement.
CAGTAGCCCTATCATGCCCATGAGAAAGATCCTGAGCACGTCTTCCCCAAACCAACTGTCCGGCAAGACGCGCACGATGGCAACCATGGCCAGCACGCCAACTCCAGCAAACGCGGCCTGTCGAAACAGGAAAAACGTCGCCGTACCATTCTCGTGCAGCGCCTCGACCGAAGATGCCGAGTACACCATCAGCAAGCCGAAGCAAACCAAGCTAAACAGGCAAGCCATAAATATCAAACGGGGGCGCATGATGCGGGCGGGGACGCCGGCAATATAGCGCTCACCGAACGTCTGCCCGCCGCGTCCGGAACGCGGCGTGCTACGCAGCGAGGAAGCACGGTCCGAGTCGGGCCTCCTCATATCACTTCGGGGGCTCTCCTCTCTCACCGGCAACCCCTATTCCGTTTGCGATTTCGTTGCTGCGGCAAGCTGGGCAACGTAGTCCTTAAACACGCGACCGCGCTCCTCGTAGCCCGAGAACTCGTCGAACGAAGAGCAGGCGGGCGAAAGCAGGATCACGTCGCCGCGGCTCGAGAGCGAGCGGGCAACGTCAACGGCATCGCGCAGATCATCGGCCTGGGCGATATCCACGTCACCATCGACATCGGCCTCGTCCATAGCGGCGGTAAAGCGCTCGCGCGCATCGCCAAAGCAAACGACCGAGCGCACATTGTCCATAACGACGCGGGCAAAGTCCGCAAGCGGCGTACCCTTATCGTGGCCGCCGAGCAGCAAAATCACGTCGTCGTCGGGAAACGCCGTCAGGGCCTTTTCGACCGCATCGGTGTTCGTTGCCTTGGAATCGTTGACGTAGCGCACGCCATCGATCTCGCCGCAGGGTTCCACGCGGTGTTCGAGTGGCTGGAACGATGCCAAACCGCGGCAAACGCCCTCGGGATCGGCACCGACGGCCAGAGCAGCCGTGGCGGCACATAGGGCATTAATGACATTGTGATGGCCCGAGATCTTGAGCTCGGACGTGGCGACAAGCTGAGTCTCGACGCCCTTCAGGCGCACGACCATCTTGCCGTCGCGCACAAAGGCGGCGTCTGCACCCTCGGGCTCGTCAAAAGCGACCTTGCAGATGCGGCGACCCGGTGTGTAGATGTACTCATCGAACTCATGGATGCCGGCATCCTCGACGTCGATAACCACAAGGTCGTCGTCGACCATATTCTCGAACAACTTGATCTTGGCGAGCGCATAGTTCTTGTGGCTCTTGTGCCAGCCCAGGTGGTCGGGCGTGATGTTGAGCAGCACCGCCACGCGAGGATGAAGCTCGGCGGTCGTAGCAATCTGATAACTCGAAAGCTCGGCCACAAACCACTCATTGTGTGCGCGGCCATCGATCTCGTTCACCGGCGGCTCACCGATATTGCCGACGGCCACGCTGGCTTCACCGGCGGCCTTGAGCAGATAATCGGTCAGCGACGTGGTAGTTGTCTTGCCGTTGGTACCCGTGATGGCGATCCAATTTTGGGGAGACAGGCGATAGGCAAACTCGGGCTCGCCCATAATCTGGGCGGCATGCTCACGCCCAGCCTTAAAAAAGGCCGAGAACTCCGAGATACCCGGGCATGTCACGCACACGTCATAGGCACCCTCGACCTGCTCGGTGCCGTAGACAAACGACGCGCCCTGCGCCTCGAGCGCACGCGTGGCGTCATTGGGCTCGGAGGTGCCGCCGCCATACACGGTCGTGGCGCTCACGCGCTCGGGGTGAGCCAACGCCCAACGGGCGACATCGAGACCGGATTTACCCTGTCCCAAAACAAGCAGGCTAAAGACATCAGCAAGAGGCATGAAAGACCACTATCCCAACTGGAAGAACAGGGCAAGGCCAACGGCACCAAAGGCCGCGGCGATAATCCAAAAACGGATAACGACCTTAGTCTCGGCCCAGCCCTTCTTTTCGAAATGATGATGGATGGGCGCCATAAGGAAGACGCGCTTGTGCGTAAAGTGGAAGTAGACAACCTGAATCATGACCGACAGGGTCTCAACGATAAACAGGCCGCCGATGATGAGGGAGACGACCTCGGTGTTGGTCATGATGGACGTGCAGGCAAACGCGGCGCCCAGGGCAAGCGAGCCGGTATCGCCCATAAAGATGCTCGCCGGATAGCAGTTGAACCACAGAAAGCCCAAGCAGGCACCGGCGCACGCGGTGCAGAAGATGGACAGGTTCACGTCTCCGTGCAAAAACGCCATGGCAGCCATGGCGAGCATGGCAATCATGGAGGTGCCGCCAGCAAGACCGTCAAGGCCATCGGTCAGGTTCACGGCATTAGAAAGACCGGCGATCATCAGCCAGCAAAAGACAATGTAGAGCCACGGGAACGAAAGGCCGCAGATGGTGGTCGAAAGAACACCGAGGTCAATCGTCAGGCCGCCGGGAAAACGAATCTCGGGGGCGACGCCGCACCAATTGACGGCGAGCACCGTAAAGGTGACACAGATAATGGTTAGGCCGATCATCTTGGCATGGGGCGTCAGACCGAGCGAGCGCCCATGCGTAACGGAGGTCAGGTCGTCGATCAGGCCCAGCACGCCGGTCGCCAGCGTGGCGAGCAGCACGAGCACGAGCTCGGTGGTGAGCTTGCCCATCAGCAGGCAGGTCAGCGAGATCGCGACGAGGATGACAACGCCACCCATGGTGGGCGTTCCCTGCTTAACCAAATGACGCTTGGGGCCGTCGGCACGAACCTGCTGGCCGATACCCTCGACCTTGAGTAGCTTGATCCACCACGGCATGAGCAGCAGCGCAATGGCAGCGGCGATGCCAAGCCCCAAAAAAGCCTGATACGTTGGATACGAGGGATTGCCGAACATGGGCTAGCACACACCTTCCACAAAGCGGTCGAGCTCAACAAAGCGGGAACCCTTGACCAGTACAACATCATGTTTTTCAAGCGCGCCGCCCATGCGGTCGAGCACCTGCTGATAATCGGAGAACACCTGGATGCGGTCCTCGTCCATACCCATCATGCGCGCGGCATCGGCCATAAGCTGGGCCAGCTCACCACCCACGCACGCCAGCATGTCGAGCTTCTTGGCGGCGGCATAGGCGCCCACGAGCTCATGCATGCGAGGAGCCTCATCGCCCATCTCGCCCATCTCGCCCAGGATCGCCATGCGAGACCCCGTGCACGAAAGCGAGCACAGTAGATCGAGACCAGCAGCCATGGATTCGGCGCTGGCGTTATAGGAATCGTCGATGACGCGGGCACCGCTCTTGGCGCGCTTGATCTCCTGGCGGTGCCCGGTGATCGTGAGGCCCCTAAAGGCAGCATCGATCTGCTCGGGCGTCACGCCCAGGCGATAGGCAACCGCGGCGGCCTTAACGGCATTTGGAACGGACTGCACGCCGGGGATGGCAAGCATGGTATCGATCGTCTCACCCTGGCCAAAATCGAGCGTAAAGACCGGACGGCCCTCGTCATCAACACGAATGTCGCGGGCACGGACCTCATCATCGTCCGAGACGCCGGCCAGCATCACATCGATACCAGCAGGCTGGGCGAACGTATCGCGAATGAACGGCGTAAAGTCGTCCTCACCGCCCAAAACCAGCAGCGGCAAGAAGTCGCCGGCGGCGCACATACCCTGGACAATCTCGGCCTTAGCGCGGGCGATGTTCTCGCGGCTGCCCAAAATGCCGATGTGAGAGGTACCAATCTTGCTCACGATGGCAAGGTTGGGATTGGCGGACTGGGACAGGCGCTCAATCTCGTGGAAATGGTTCATGCCCATCTCGAGCACCAGGACCTCGGTATCGGCCGGAGCGGAAAGCACCGTGAGCGGCATGCCGATCAGGTTATTGAAATTGCCCTTGGTGGCCCAGACACGATAGCGCTTGGCGAGCACGGCGGCGAGCACGTCCTTGGTCGTCGTCTTGCCGATGGAACCGGTAATACCAACGACCAGGCAGCCAAGCTCCAGGCGATACGTGTGCGCCAAACGCAGCAGAAACTCCTCGGGATCATCGGTCAGCAGGATGGCGCACCCCTTGTCCTGCGCCAGCGAGACCAGCTCGGCCTCGGGCTCACGCGTCATCACGACGGCGCCGGCACCCGACTGGACGGCACGGGAAGCAAAATCATTGCCGTCGACGTTTTCACCGGGAAAGGCGACGAAAATCGTCCCTTCCTCGACCTGGCGCGAGTCGATAACGCACCCGCGGCATACCCGATCGGCTTCTCCCGTCACGGTTCGGGCCCCTGTTGCGGCCGCGAGGTTGTTGACGGCGATCTCTATCATTGCAGCTCCCCTGTAAACCTAATAATGCTATCGGCGTATTGTATCCCAGCGCCGCACATGCGTGGTGCAGGGCATGTGAACACCCTCATATGGGACAACAAACCACGCCCCAAAGATTGTAACCCCCTACTTCGTGTGCGGGATACCCAGCACGTCGAGCGCGTTGGCCATAATGGACTGGAACGGCACCGCAGCGGCATCTGAGCCGCTCGGCGTTCCGTCGAGCGTGATATAGCACAGCACCTTGGGCGATTGTGCCGGCGCAAAGCCCATAAAGGACGACATGTAGTTCTCCTTGAGGTAACCGCCGTTCTCGTCGGCACGTTCGGCCGTACCGGTCTTACCCGCTACGTCATAGCCGTCAACCGCGCCGCCAACGCCCGTTCCCTCGGACACGACCGTCTGCATGCACGATGTCACCTGGGATGCGGCGTCCTCCGAAATCGCGCGCTCGCCTTCGCCCCAGTCCTTCTCGTCGCCTTTGCTGGACTTATAGAAGTGCGGTGTCATCATCACGCCGCCGTTGGCGATGCCGCCCACGGCACGTGCGATCTCAATCGGCGAGACAGACAGTGCCTGTCCAAAGCTCATCGAGCCCAGCGTGGCGCCGTCATACTGGTCACGCTCCTTGACGATACCCAGGCTCTCGCCCGGAAAATCTACACCAGAGCTGTGACCGATGCCCCACTTGTCCACATAGGTGGCAAAGTCGTCGGCACCGATCTTGCGCCCCACCAGGACAAAGCCCACGTTGGACGAACGGCGCATCATCTCGCGCACATCCATGGTCATGGCGTAGTCGCGCTTGTCGGCATCGGTGACGGTATCGTCGCCCACCTTGATGCTCGCCGGCACCTCAAACGACGTACTCGATCGCACGACACCCAAGTCGAAGCCGGCGCCCGCCACGAGCGTCTTAAAGACCGAGCCGGGCTCGTAGGCGTCGGTGACCAGGCGCAAGTTCATATCCTCGGTCTTGGCGTTTTCCAGATCGGTCTGGTCGTAAGTCGGGTACGAGCAGGCTGCCAAGATCTCGCCTGTCGTAGGATCGGTGACCAGCGCCGAGCCGTTCTTGGCCTTTGTCTTCTCGACAGCCTCTGCCAGGGCATCCTCGGCCGCACGCTGGATATTGACGTCGAGCGTCGTCACGATATCAACGCCGTCGACCGCAGCCACCTTTTTATAGGCACCGCCCGCGATATAGCTGCCGTCCCTCGCGCGCTCGCGTACGAGAGAACCGTTCGTGCCGGTCAGAAGCTTGTTGTATTGCTTTTCGAGACCCGTCAAGCCGTCGCTGTCTACATTCACTACACCCAGCACCTGCGATGCCAGATTGCCGTATGGATATACGCGCTTCATGGCCTGCTCAAAAAGCACGCCGGGCAGGTTCTTCTTCTCCAGCGCCGCAACATCGTCTTCGTCCACCTGGCGCTTGATATACACCCAGGTTCCATCGGACTCAACGAGCTTGCGGCAGGTCTTTTTATCGATTCCAGTTGCCTTGACCAGCGCCGACACCGTCTTGTCAACATCCTCGACAAGCTGCGGGTTCACGGCGATGTTGCGACATTCGACTGACGACGCCAGCACGTTACCGTTGCGGTCGTAGATGGTGCCACGTTTGGCATAGAGGGTCTGCGCAAGCAGGCGGCGCGCATCGGCACGCTCGCGCAGTTTATCGGCTTCGACAATTTGATAGTCGGCAAGGCGAAAGACGCCCAAGCCCAAGCCAAGCCCGATGAATCCCATGACGGCTTTGCGGCGAGGCAGAGGCGCGCCTGTGAGCCATTCGGTCGACGAACTCTTGCGCGACCCGGTGTTATGCACTTGAGGGCCGCCCGAGCCGCGAAGTCGCGACGCCGGGTCGTTGCCACGGGACTGCCCGGCGTTGTAAGATTGCCGACCCGTTCCTTGATAACCAGAACGTCCCCGCGACGAGGGACGTCCAGAACCGCGGCCCCCATCGGAACCGCGGCGATAGTCATTTGTCATACTCAGCTACCGTCTTGCTACTGAGCGGTCGCGGTCGCGTTGGCGCCCGCGGCTGCATCCTGCGAAAAGTCAAGTGTAACGCTCTCGCTGGGCTCCACCATGCCATAAGCGCCCGCAAGGTCGCGAATGCGCGTGTCGGCGCCATAGACCGAATGCATGACCTCCAGGTCGGAGCTCTCATCGGTCGCCTTTTCGAGCGTGCTGGTAAGCTCGGCGTTGCTGTTGAGCACCTGGGCCGTAACGCCGGCGAGCGCCACGCGGGCGACGCCGATCGTCATGAAGATAGCCGCAATGATGCAAAACGTTTTAAGAACGCTCATGAAAACCGGGCTTACCGCCTGGTTTGCCTGACGGCCCGCGCCCGTGTAGACATCAAAGCGCGGCGTGCGCTGCTCACGGGGAGCAACGGGGGCCTGCGGCGTCTCACGATAGGCGGGCATGGCGTTCATATCATAGGCGAGTGCTGCGCTTGAAGTGTTGTAGCCCATGATATGCCGCCTCCCATCCCGAGTACGTTGGTAGTGTGTTTAAGCTTCGTTTATGGTGCGAGCGGGAGGTCCAATATCGCGCGGTCGCGCCTACAGACGCTGCGCCACGCGGATTTTGGCTGATCTCGCCCGAGGGTTGCGCTCAACCTCATCAGGCTGGGCAACCAGGGGTTTGCGGGTGATGACCTTGAGTATCGGCACGTTGCCGCACACGCACACCGGAATCTCCGGCGGACACGTGCACCCCTGGCTCATCTCCTTAAAGTGGTTCTTTACGATACGGTCCTCGAGCGAGTGATACGAGATGACGCAGATACGTCCGCCCGGGTTGAGCCACCTGGTGGCGGCATCAAGCCCTCGTTCGAGCACATCGAGCTCGTGATTGACCTCGATGCGAATGGCCTGGAAACTTTTCTTGGCCGGGTGTCCACCATGCCGACGAGCGGCAGCCGGGATACCCGCCTTGATGATCTCGACAAATTGGCCGGTGGTTTCGATCGGTTCTTGCTCGCGGCGGCGCACGATCTCGCGCGCGATCTGCGAGGCAAACTTCTCTTCGCCGTAGACGCGTAGAATCCGGGCGAGGTCGTGTTCGTTATAGGTGTTGATGACCTCAGCTGCGTTTAAGGTGTTATTACCCGGATCCATCCGCATGTCCAATGGGGCGTCCTCGTTATACGAAAAGCCCCTGCCAGGGATATCGAGTTGCGGTGACGAAACGCCCAAATCGAACAGGAAGCCATCGACCCCGGGCACCTCGGCCGAGCAAAGCAGCTCGTCCAAGTCGCCGAAGTTGCCCTTCAGCAGCTGGTGCGGAACTCCGGGAACCTCGCGGTCCAGACGGGCGCCAGCGGCCTCGAGGGCCATGTCGTCCTGATCGACGCCGAGCAAAAGGCCCGTCTCCCCCACCTGCGCGGCCATCTTTACCGAATGGCCGGCACCGCCAAGGGTGCAATCGCAGACAACGGAGCCGCTCTTTAGCCGCAGCGACTCAAGCACTTCGCCGAGCATGACAGGTTCATGCCGATATTCTTGTGTCAAGATCCCACGCTCCATCCGTTACCCGTGCCTTGCCCTTACGAGAAGAAGAGGTCCAGCAGGGCCTCATCGTCATCGTCCTCATCGGCCGCGGCGCGATCCCAAACCTCAAGGTGGTCGTAGTTGCCCACAACCGTGACCTCGCGGTCGAGGTTCGCCTGCTTGCGGAGAGACTCGGAAAGACCGATACGACCGGCGCTGTCCACGTCCATCGACGTGGTGCGCTTGTTGATCGCCCTCATGAGCTTCTGGTCATTAATGTCACGCGGGTTAAAACCCTCGTGGCCCTCACGACCCGCGAAGAGTCCTTCGACCCACTTATCGAAGGCCTCGGCAGAGAACACGTACAGAGCATCGACATCCAGGGCTTTAAACACGCGAACGTGCTCTCCAAGCTCCTCGCGAAGGGGTGCAGGCAGGGATAGACGACCTTTTGCATCGAGATTGCGCTCGTATGCACCAGTCATTCCCATGTGCGCCCTCCCCTCGGTTACTCAGATGGCACGTACGCGGGAAACCACCCCGCCTGTCGACGTCATCAATAATATGGGGAACCGCCCCATTTTTCAACACCTTTCCCCACCCCTTCCCCCACCCCGCCCCACCATTCCACCCCCAATATGTTGTAAAACACCCCCGAGCATATGTTCGAAAACACAATATGTTGTGTTTACAGCAAAGGCGGGATGCCACCTGTGGCACCCCGCCTTTCAACCTCAACCTTCAAGTTGACCTTGAGGCGATTTTTGCGTCCCTTTATATGCCGTTCACATCGCCCCCAAACTCCCCCACCCAAGGCACGTGCGGCCCACCACCGCGACGACAAGTGGCGAAAAATGGGACGGGCCCCAGATTGCCCATGCG
>CALDBJ010000057.1 GCA_937937835.1 uncultured Collinsella sp. | reverse complement strand
CCGCACATGTGCGGATGAATGTGGGAGGTGTTCGGATGAAGTCGATAATCAAGGGACTATCGGCAAGCGAGGAGCAATTAAACAAGTTGGTTGATAATTGCATGAAAGCAGATATACTACAATTGATTAGATAGAGGAGGTTTCTGCATGGACGTTATTAACAAAGATCTCTTGGAGCAGCTGAAAGAGTTTCAGGAAGAGGGCGTCGTGGTAGAAGTGTTCGACTTTGAGGACTACATGGATAAATTCTGCCATTAGTTTCGGAATTTACTCGCCTCGCTTAAAGGAGAAGTCGATTATCGATTTCTCCTTTTTTAATTAAAGATATTTTTGAACTACATGCTCTTAGCACAGGTTGGCCTCTCAGTAAACTGGGAGGTTGCTTTGGCTAGTTAGAGATATGTGAACGTCCGTTAGACTGAATCTCAGGGTAGAAGGGGCCTCCAGTGTCCAGATCAACAAGGCAATGCTGCGTTTCGGCTAATAAGAACGATGGCTTTTTGCGTGTGGCGGCGGCCTCGCCGCGGATTCGCGTGGCCGATGTCGAGGGCAATGCCGAGGTTGCGCTGGCGGCTGTTCGCGAGGCTACCGAGCGCGGCGTTCGCGCGCTGGTGCTGCCCGAGCTCAACTTGTGCGGCTATACCGCGGCCGACCTGTTCCATAACCGCACGCTGCTGCATGCCTGCGAGACTGCTCTGGTGCATATCCTCGATGAGACTCGTGGGCTGCCGATTGTCTTTACCATCGGTCTTCCCGTTGCAGTTGCCGAGAATATCTACAACTGCGCCGCCATGTGCTGCGCGGGCGAGCTTTTGGGCCTGACGGCCAAGAAGTATCTGCCCAACTATGGCGAGTTCTACGAGCGCCGCTGGTTTGCTCCGGCGCCCGCAGATCCTGTGTGGGTCGAGTTTGCCGGTCAGGGTCCGGTTCCGCTGGGCTCGGGGCTTGTCTACCGCTGCTGTGATGAAGGTGCCGAGGATATGGTGCTGGGCGTTGAGGTCTGTGAGGACCTATGGGTGCCGGCGCCCCCTTCGACCGAGATGGCGCTTGCCGGTGCGACGGTGATCCTCAACCCGTCGGCCTCGGACGAGATTATCGGTAAAGCAGACTATCGCCGCAGCCTCATCTCCAATCAGAGTGCGCGTCTGTACTGTGCCTATGCCTACGCGGATGCGAGTGAGGGCGAGTCCACGACCGATATGGTCTTTGCGGGCGAGAACCTCGTCTACGAAAACGGCTCCAAGCTCGCCGCCACCAAACTGCTTACCTGTGATATGACCGTCGCCGACGTTGACCTTGACCGTCTGGTTGCCGAGCGCCGTCGCTCGACCACGTGGGCGCGCGCGGACGATGCGCCGGAGGCCACGACCGTTGAGTTTTCGTTTGAGGGCGTGCTGGCCAAAGAGCCTGTCCTGCGCGATGCCTGCGATATCGACCGTGTCTTCCCCCGCGCGCCTTTTGTGCCGGCCGACCACGGCGACCTGGCCGAGCGTTGCGAGACCATCCTCGATCTACAAACCGCCGGCCTCAAGACCCGCCTTGCCCATACGGGTACCAAGGCTGCAGTCATCGGTCTTTCGGGCGGCCTGGACTCCACGCTGGCACTGCTTGTGACCGTGCGTGCCTTCGATGCGCTGGGGCTGCCGCGTACGGGTATCACGGCGGTCTCCATGCCAGGTTTTGGCACGACGCATCGCACCAAGTCGAATGCCGAGTCGCTCGCTCGCGACCTGGGTGTGAGCTTCCGCGAGGTTTCGATCCACGCGGCTGTGGAGCAGCACTTTAAGGACATTGAGCACGATTCGGCCGTGCAGGACGTGACCTACGAGAACAGCCAGGCCCGCGAGCGTACGCAGATTCTGATGGACCTGGCCAACCAGGCTGGCGGCTTTGTCATCGGTACCGGCGACCTGTCGGAGCTGGCGCTCGGCTGGGCTACCTATAACGGCGACCACATGAGCATGTACGCCGTCAACGCGAGCGTGCCCAAGACGCTTGTGCGCCATCTGGTGCGCTATGCGGCTGATGTCTTTGGCGGGCGTATTGCCGAGGTCTTGCTCGATATCCTCGATACGCCGGTGTCCCCCGAGCTTCTGCCGCCCACGGGCGATGGCGAGATCGCACAGAAGACCGAGGATTTGGTGGGCCCGTACGAGCTGCACGACTACTTCCTCTACTACCTGCTGCGTTTTGGCTTTGAGCCGGGCAAGATCTACCGCATGGCGCTCAAGAGTTTCGAGGGCGTCTACGACGTCAAGACCGTCCACACGTGGCTGCGTACGTTCTATCGTCGCTTCTTTGCCCAGCAGTTCAAGCGCAGCTGCCTGCCCGATGGTCCCAAGGTGGGCTCGGTGACGCTCAGCCCGCGCGGCGATTGGCGTATGCCGAGTGACGCCAGCTCGCGTTTGTGGCTTGCGCAGATCGACGCGCTCAATCCAATTGACTAAGGTTGGCCAAATTGAACCAATGCGGGGGTTGCAAGCGTTACACTTTTGCAATCTGATGGCCCGTATCGCGCGGCGCTCTTGTCGGAGCGCCGCGTTTTTTATATCGAAAGGTGGCACCATGCAGGCATCGCAGCGTCTCGACCGCTTTGGCGCGGAGGTCTTCGCCTCGCTCAACAACAAGCTTCTCGCGCTGAAGGCTCAGGGCAAGACCATTTACAACATGAGCGTGGGCACGCCCGACTTTAAGCCGTACGACCACGTGGTCGAGGCGCTCACGCAGGCAGCCCAAGATCCCGAGATGTGGAAGTATGCCCTGCGCGACCTGCCCGAGCTCAAGCAGGCTGTGTGCGATTACTATGAGCGCCGCTTTGGCGTTTCGGGCATTACGCCGTCCATGGTGCAGTCGTGCAACGGCACGCAGGAAGGCGTGGGTCATTTGGGTCTGGCCCTGCTCGACCCGGGTGACACCATCCTGGTGCCCGATCCGTGCTACCCGGTCTTTGAGGCGGGTGCCAAGATCGCCGATGCCAAGCTCGAGTACTATCCGCTGATTGCCGAGCACAATTACCTGCCCTATGTGGCGGGTATCGATCCCGAGGTTGCCGATCGTGCCAAGTATATGATCGTGTCGCTGCCCGCGAACCCGGTCGGCTCGGTGGGCACGCCCGAGATCTACGAGGAGATCATCACTTTCGCCCGCGAGCACGACCTGCTCATCGTTCACGACAACGCATACTCCGACATCGTGTTCGACGGCGAGCCGGGCGGCAGCTTCTTGCAGTATCCCGGCGCGCTCGAGGTGGGCGTTGAGTTCTTCTCGCTCTCCAAGTCGTTTAACGTCACCGGTGCGCGTATCGGCTTTTTGGTCGGTCGCGAGGATGTGGTCTCGGCCTTCGCCAAGCTGCGCAGCCAGATTGACTTTGGCATGTTCTTCCCGATCCAGAAGGCCGCCATCGCGTGCCTTAATGGCCCGCGCGATGAGGTCGAGGCGCAGCGTCTGAAGTACCAGGAGCGCCGCGATGCCCTGTGCGATGGTCTTGAGGGTCTGGGCTGGGAGCGTCCCAACGCGCATGGCTCTATGTTTGTGTGGGCCAAGCTTCCCGGTGGTCGCACCGATTCCATGGCGTTTTGCGAGGAGCTCATGGAGAAGGCCGGCGTTGTGGTGACGCCGGGCGCGAGTTTTGGTCCTTCGGGCGAGGGACACGTGCGCATGGCGCTGGTCCTACCGCCCGATCAGATCGCTTTGGCTGTCGAGGCCATTCGCGAGGCGGGCCTGTATTAGAAACCTATTTCGACTCGTCAATAGCTCGAAACCGATTTCGCGCAGTTATTTTACGAATACTGCAAACAATTTCGGTAAACGGTCGATTTTTGGCTGCGAATAGGGGCATAATCAAAGTCCCGATTGGATGTATTGGGATTACGACAAGCCGCTCGGGTCGTTCCCGGGCGGCTTGTTTGTGGAGAGAGATGGGAGTTTCTAATGGTTAACGAGAAGAAGGTCGCTATTGTCGGCTGCGGTTTCGTCGGTTCGTCTTCGGCGTTCGCACTGATGCAGAGTGGTCTGTTCTCCGAGATGGTCCTCATCGACGTGGACAAGAACCGTGCCGAGGGTGAGGCCCTGGATATCGCGCACGGCATGACGTTTGCCGAGCCGATGAAGATCTACGCCGGCGATTATTCCGATGTCGCCGACGCCGCCATGATCGTCGTCACTGCTGGCGCTGCCCAGAAGCCCGGTGAGACCCGCCTGGACCTGGTCAACAAGAACGTCAGCATCTTCAAGTCCATTATTCCCGAGATTAAGAAGTCCGGCTTCGACGGCATTCTGCTAATCGTCTCCAACCCGGTTGATGTTCTGACCTATGCTGCCATCAAGATGTCTGGCCTGCCCGAGGGCCATGTCATCGGCTCCGGCACCGTGCTCGACACCGGCCGCCTGCAGCAGATGCTTGGTGCTCACGTCGAGGTTGACCCGCGCGATGTCCAGGCCTATGTCATGGGCGAGCACGGCGACTCCGAGTTTGTCGCTTGGTCCAGCGCTCAGGTTGCCGGCGTTCCGCTGAACACCTTCTGTGAGCTTCACGGCCACTTGGAGCATGAGGCTGCCGAGAAGCGCATCGCCGAGGACGTCAAGAACTCCGCCTACACCATCATCGAGAAGAAGCACGCCACCTACTATGGCGTCGCCATGGCCGTCAAGCGCATCTGCACCGCCGTTATGCGCGATGAGCAGACCGTTCTGCCTGTCTCCTCGCTCATGGTGGGCGAGTATGGCCTGTCCGATCTTGCCATCTCCATGCCGACCGTCGTTGGCCGCGACGGCGTTGTCTGCCGCGTCCCCGTGCCGCTGAACGACGACGAGCAGCATGAGCTCACCGTCTCCGCCAAGGCCCTCAAGGACATCATCGACAGCGTCGACTTCTCCTGCTAAATCAAGCTCGCTAGAGCGAAAAGCTACAATGAAGGCGTCCGGGTCCACACGGCCCGGGCGCCTTTTTGGTGCAAAGTAACCTGACTCCAATGCACCATAGTTGATGGGAGGGCCATGTCGGATTCGCCTAATTTTTTGACCTATGTCCAGACGGCGTTTGATCCCTTTGAGGAGCGGCCGTTCTGCGCGGTGGATAGCCTGGTCTTTGCGTGGTTGTCCTATTTGCGCTTGCCGGGTGATATGGCGGGGCTGACGAACTGGCAGGGCCTAGACGTACGCGAACTGCTGCGTGCCGAGTGCTACCGGGACATGATTGACGACTTGTGGGACCCAGAGGGAAGCAGGGCCTTGTTGGAGGCCGTGGCAGCAAATCCCAGATACCGCGGCGTGCACGTTTGCGGCTATCGTGCCGTGAGCGATGTGGTGGCGACGGAGCAGTTTGCAGCCATGGCGTTCCGGTTTCCGGCGGGGTTTAGCTATCTTTCCTTCCGGGGGACCGACAGCACGATTGTGGGCTGGAAAGAGGACTTTAACATGGCGTTCCGGTGTCCTGTGCCGGCCCAGGAATCCGCGGCGCGTTATGTGGACGAGGCGGCGGATGCGATCGACGGGCCGCTTTTGTGCGGAGGTCATTCCAAGGGCGGAAACCTTGCGGTGTACGGTGCGGCGATGTGCTCCGATGTCGCCCGTGAGCGAATCGAACGGGCGTATTCCCATGATGGTCCAGGGTTCGTCGAGGAGTTTCTGAACGGCAACGCCTTTGCCGATCTTTCCGGTCGAATCGACAAGACGCTACCTCGGTCGTCGATCTTCGGCATGATGTTCGAGACACAAGAGGACTATGCCATCGTTGAGAGCACCGAGTTCAGCCTGCTGCAGCACAATCCCTTTAGCTGGGTGGTTGATGGTTGCGACTTCGTATACTGTGAGCGCCTGTCCGCCGGTGCTCGATACGTTGATGGCTCCATTCGCGAGATGCTGCTTGCAGTGTCACCTAGCGAGCGCGAGCGTTTTGTAGATGCGTTGTTCTCCGTGTTTGAGGCTACGGACGCCGAACGGTTTGCGGATATCGCAGGAAATCTGCGTGAGAGTCTGCCCGTGATGCTCCAGGCTGCGCAAGGCTTTGACAAAGATACGCGACGCTTTATCTCGCAGACCATCGTGGCGATCCTTAAATGCGCACTGTTGCCCAAACGACCCCAGATCGACGTGCCCGCTGCCGGCAAGAGTTTGGCAGAACAGCTCGAGGCTTGGCAGTCCGAGCTCCTGCGCTAGCCATTGATACAAAGCAACCTGTCCCCGATGCGCCAATCTTCGATGCGCCTGGGGCGGGCTCGACCGCTATACTGGTTCGTGCCGAAATCGATCTAGAACGGAATGCCGTATATGAAAATCAATCACGCGATTCTGCATATCCTGGACTTTGACTCTGCCGTCAACGTCATGAGCCAGCGAGAGCTCGATATCGAGAGCCGTACCGTGCGCAACTTCGTGACCACGCATCTGCGCCGCGCACGCACCTCGGCCGACAATAAACGCGCCACGTTTGCCGAGAACTCCGCATTCGGCGGCGAGCTCAAGGGCTATTTCTTTGGTGAGCGTGAGTTCGTGGACCTGTCTCAGCAGATTGCGGAGTTCATCTCTTCCGAACTTACCAAGGCCGAGAAAGCCGAGTCCACTGACGTGCTTGTGGCGGACTTTGATGACGATGAGGATGCCCGCTGGTTTGCCGTGATGCTGCTGGGCTCCAAGCAGGCTTTTATGCACGAGGTAGGTCGCGAAGAGGGCGAGGTGCGCAACGACATTGCGCGCCACTACGCCATTCTGCCGAATCCCTCGCAAAAGGTGCCGAGCTATGCAATCGTGCGTGCAAGCACCATGGAGATCGGCTATGTGGACAAGAAACGCAAGATCGCCGGCGAGGACCGTATGCTTATCCCCGATGGCCTGCTGCAGTGCGACACGGGCGTATCGGGCAAGGAGGTCATCGACACCGTGACGCGTGTGGTCGAGGAAGTCGCCGAGGAGCACGGTGCCAATACGGCCGTAGCGCTCGCCAAGGTTAAGGCTGCTGTTGCCGAGAAGGTCGAGGATGACGAGGAGCTGCCGCCTTGGGATATCGTCGATGAGGTCTTTGAGGACGAACCGGTTATCAAGGAGAGCGTGCGCGCGGCACTGACCGAGGAGAAGGTTCCTGAGCGTGTGCCCGTGGAGCGCAAGCAAGTCGAGCGCGCGGCGGTGCGCAATCACAAGATCCGTACCGACACGGGTATCGAGATCAGCTTCCCGGCCGAGATGGGTTCGAACTCCGAATACATCGAGTTTGTCAACGAGCCTAACGGCCTCATCTCCATTGAGCTCAAGAACATCGGGTCAATTGAGAATCGATAAGGCTTTTTCTTTTGAATAAAAGTCTGGATTATATTTTGAAGTATACTTGGAAATATAATCCAGATTAGTTTTTTTGGAGGTCAAAATGTCCCCACTTGTTCTGGAAAAACCGGTGTTTACAAAAGACCAGGTTGTTTCTGCTACCGAAGCAAGCAAGTCCTTATCCGCCGTTCGTAAACGCGCAAAACGTGCGCCTCAGTTCATTGCTGATCATAATGATATCGATACCGTGATTATCGACTATGCTGCCTATGAGGAAATGTACGGCGCGCTGCAGTATCTGCGTGAACTTGAGATAAATCGCATCGCTGCGGATCGAGTCAAGCATGGTCCGCATGAGTTTGTTCCGTTTGAGGACGCCTTAACTGCCGAGGAGCTCGCGGAGCTTGAGTCGATGGATCCGGACGCGATTCCCGACGAGGATTTTTTCGAATGAGCGGGCATTTTGTTGTCGGCTTTTTGAATCGAGACGTCGAGAAGGAATATCAAAAACTAGATGGATCCCAGCGCAGGCTCGTCCGTATTGCCGTCGCAAAATTAAAGACGCGCGCTGATGAAATCGGGACGCCGCTTCACGGCGAGCTCGCCGGCTGTAAAAAGATTAAATGGCGGAATGCGGGACTCCGAATGGTTTTTCGAATCCGGGAGGACGGAACGGTTGAGATTGCCGAGATTGTGGCAATAGGGCGGCGCGATCGTTCCGAGGTCTATAAGACGGCCGTAGGGCGCCTGTCAAAGCAATCCGCCATGGTTGAATACGACGGAACCCTGAGATAGGGAAGGCCGAAGTTCCGATGGTGCTTCGGCCTTTTTTGTTTTCGGCTTGGTTGCTGACATTACCCCGCAGGTTGAGCACACGTCAGCGAAAACGCCCCTAGGCGAGCAAGGTGACGTGAAAGAGGAGGGCATTGACCTTCTGGTCATGCCCGACGATTGAACGTCAGATTGCCGCTTAGGGGCGTTTGCAGCGTCGACCTGTTACGCGGTTTGTCAAAACCGCGTAACTATTAAAGTTGACGTAAGCCCTCTTCGAGGCCGGTCTTGCTGTCGGTCTTCTCGTCGCGCATCTTGATGACGCGGGCGGGGACACCGGCCACGACGGCGCTGGCGGGGACGTCCTCGACGCATACGGCGCCGGCGGCAACGACAGCACCCTTGCCCACGCGCACGCCCTCCAGGACCACAGCATTAGCGCCGATCATGACATCATCCTCGATGATGACGGGCGTGGCGCTTGCGGGCTCCACGACGCCTGCCAGCACGGTGCCGGCGCCGATGTGGCAGTTCTTACCCACGGTGGCGCGGCCGCCTAGCACGGCGCCCATGTCGATCATGGAGCCTTCGCCAATGACGGAGCCGATGTTGATGATGGCGCCCATCATGATGACGGCGCGGTCGCCGATCTCGACGCGGTCGCGGATGATCGCGCCCGGCTCGATGCGGGCGTTGATGCCCTTAAGATCGAGCATGGGGACGGCGGAGTTGCGGCAGTCATTCTCGACGTCGTAGTAGTCGATGGAATCGGCATTGGCATCGAGGATGGCCTTGAGCTCATCCCAATCGCCAAAGACGGTCTTGCCTCGACGACCGCCGTAGACGTGTGCATTGCCCCACTGGACCTTCATGCCCGGCTTCTCGCGCACGTACAGCTTGACGGGCGTCTTTTTGGGCGCGGTGGCGATGTAGTTGATAATCTCCTGTGCATCCATCTCGGCTGCGTTGCTCATTTGCTATCTCTCCTTTGAGTGGATCCGGTTGATACCTGGTTAGGCAAACATGACCTGGTCGAACGTATAGAAGCCGTGCTCACGGGTGACGAGCTTCTGCGCGGCTGCCAGGGCGCCGTTGACGAAGATCTGACGGCTCGTGGCGCGATGCGTGAGCGTGACTTCCTCGTCCTGGCCAAAGAAACTCACTTCGTGCACGCCGGCGACAGTGCCACCGCGCAGCGAGTGCATACCGATCTCCTTGGGATCGCGAGTGCCGCACATGCCCTCACGACCGTAAACAGGATGATAGCCAGCCTCAGGTTCGGCCTCGACCACGGCGTCGAGTAGCAGCTTGGCGGTGCCGCTGGGAGCGTCGACCTTTTGGTTGTGGTGCGTCTCGACAATCTCGCAGTCAAAGCCGGGCAGTTCGCGCGTGGCCTGGGCAACCAGATGGCGCAGGGCGGCGATGCCGATAGAGTAGTTGCCCGAGTGCATGACGCGAGCGTTCTGACCCAGCTCGCGCAGGCGGTCCATCTGATCGGGTGTGTAGCCCGTGGTGCCCGAGACCAACGCGGCGCCCGTGCGCTCGACATAGGCGACGACGGCATCGAAGGTAACGACGTTCGAGAAGTCGATAATCACATCGGCAGCCGGTGCGTTCTCGAGCTCGCTCAAATCGAAGCCGATCTGGGCCACGATATCAAAAACGGGCTGCCCGGCGGCATCGACAACGCCCTCGGCGGTAGTGCGGATGAGCGAGCCCATGCGGCCCGTTCCCATAATGACAGTCTTAATCAAGCAGACCAGCTCCCTTCAGAGCATCGGTAAGTGCAGCGCGCGTGTCGTTGGCCATGGGGCATAGCGGCATGCGGTAGTTTGCCTCGATCATACCCATCTGAGCGAGCGCTTCCTTAACGGGGATGGGGTTGACCTCACTAAAGAGGGCGTTGATGAGCGGCTGGCCGGCAATTTGAATATCGCGGGCACGTACCACGTCGCCGTCCAGATAGGCGCGGCACATGTCATGCACGAGCTGCGGCTGAACGTCGGCCCACACACTGATGGTGCCCGAGGCACCCAGGCTCATGAGCGGCACGGTGAGCGCGTCCTCGCCCGAGTACATGCGGAAGTCGTCGGACAGCAGGTGTGCGATCTTGGCGGCATAGGCGACGTTGCCCGAGGCCTCCTTGATTCCCATGATGTTGGGATGTGCGGCCAGGCGTTCCACATTGCGCTCGCTGATACTGCAGCCGCAGCGGCCGGGGATGTTGTACAGGATGCAGGGAATGTCCACGGCGTCGGCGACGGTCTTAAAGTGCTGATAGATACCCTCTTCATTGGACTTGTTGTAGTAGGGGGTAATGAGCAGCAGACCATCGGCGCCCAAGCCCTGGTAGGTGAGCGACTTGGTGAGCATGGTTTGCGTGGAGTTGGAGCCCGAGCCGGCGATGACGGGGACGCGTCCTGCAACCTGCTTGACCACGGCGGCGACAACGGAGTTGTCCTCGTCATCGGTCATCGTGGCGCTCTCGCCCGTGGTGCCCAGGGTGAGGATGGCGTCGGTGCCGTTTTGCAGGTGGAAATCGATAAGGCGCTCGAGCGCGTCGAAGTCGACGCTGCCGTCCTTTTTAAATGGCGTGACGAGGGCGACGATTGAGCCCTCGAGATTGCGGATGTCCATGTTCTTCTCCTTCGCGTCCGCGATCTGGATGCGTTTGTTCCATTGGGCGGCGACTGCCAGGCGCTCGTCTTGGGCGCGACGGCGGGCACTTTCGGCGCGCGACTTGGCCAGCAGCTCTCGGCCGCTCGGCAGCACGTCGAGCGTGGCAAAGTAATCGCCCGGGCGCTCGGCACGGCGGATGAGGTCGGCCGAGCCATCGGGGCGCAGCAGGACCTCGGCGGAGCGCAGGCGTCCGTTGTAGTTGTAGCCCATGGAGTGGCCATGCGCGCCGGTATCGTGGATCACAAGCAGGTCGCCCATGTCGATATGCGGCAGCTCGCGATCGATGGCGAACTTGTCGTTGTTCTCGCACAGATTGCCCGTGATGTCGTAGGTGTCCGTGACGGGCGCTGTGGTCTTGTCATCGCCACCCGGCTGGCCAATCACCGTAATGTGGTGGTAAGCGCCATACATGGCAGGACGGATCAGATCGACGGCACTTGCGTCCACGCCGATATAGTCCTTGTAGATCTGCTTCTCGTGGATGGCCTTGGTGACCAGGCAGCCGTAGGGCCCCATCATAAAGCGGCCCATCTCGGTGCAGATGGCCACATCGCCCATGCTGGCAGGAACCAGGATCTCGTCGTAGGCCGCGTGCACTCCCTCACCGATGGCGTGGATGTCGTTAGCCTGCTGCTCGGGCAGATAGGGGATACCCACACCGCCGGACAGATTGATAAAGGCGACATGTGCGCCGGTCTCGCGCTCCAGGCGCACGGCAAGTTCAAAGAGAATGCGTGCGAGCTTGGGATAGTAGTCGTTAGTGACGGTGTTACTGGCAAGGAAGGCATGGATGCCAAAATTTACAGCGCCCTTGGCCTTGAGCATGCGGAAAGCCTCAAAGAGCTGCTCGGTGGTCATGCCGTACTTGGAGTCGCCGGGGTTGTCCATAATGCCGTTAGAGAGCTGGAACAGGCCGCCCGGGTTAAAACGGCAACTGACCGTCTTGGGGATGGGGCCCGCGACGCGCTCAAAGAACTCGATATGGCTGATGTCGTCCCAGTTGACGATGGCGCCCAGCTTGTCGGCGAGCTCAAAATCCGCCGCCGGCGTGTCGTTGGACGAGAACATGATGTCGTGGCCGGTGATACCCAGTGAGCGGGCAATCATGAGCTCGGTATAACTCGAGCAATCGCAGCCGCAGCCGTATTCGTTGAGAATGGAGATGAGCGCCGGGTTGGGATTAGCCTTGACGGCAAAGTATTCCTTAAAGCCCGGGTTCCACGCAAAGGCGTCGCGCACCTCTTGCATGTTGCGGCGGATGCCCGCCTCGTCGTATAGATGAAACGGCGTGGGGAACTGCTCGACGATATGCTCGAGCGTCTCCTTGTCCACAAACGGCTGCTTGGCCGCATACGCTTCGTTGGGGGTCAATGCCATGTCCCGTAAACCTCGCTATCCAGACGGCGCCATCTGCGCATCGAATCCGCATAGCGTGGACCCCATGTCCGGATAGCGCTCCCGCATTGCTGCAGACAGTCCTGCGGGTGTTTCCCGCAGGCCCACCAGGTTGTTCGTGCCCGAAAAACCCAGTTCGGCGGGTTTCGCCTCCCCGCAGGGTCAAAGTCTGCCGACTCGCCCGCGGCTCTTCGTGCCCGCGCCTCTATCAAGTGGTAACGACCCTACCACGTTGCACTTTACCAAACAAGAGTATTCGTATATAACGTTTAAAAAATGCAGGGATATGCTGGAAATAAGGGTGCGGCAATCTTGCGGCACAATAAGATGGCAACTGGTGCGCACCTATGAAAGGAACCTTTATGACCGAGCTCCAAGAACTCCGTCGCTATCGCCGCGATCTCCATCGCATTCCGGAGCTCGACTTCGATCTTCCGCAGACTATCGCCTATATCGAGGGCGTTTTGGCGCCGCTCGCTTGCGAGGTGACCCATCCGTGCCCCAGCTGCGTCTGCGCTTTCTTCGATGCCGGCACGGGCGCCGCGCATGCTACGGCGATTCGCGCCGATATGGATGCGCTGCCCATCGCGGAGGCGACGGGAGCGGCCTTTACCTCGACCCATCCCGGCAAGATGCACGCTTGCGGACATGACGGACACATGGCCATGGCACTTGCCGCCGCGACGTATGTCGACCGTACGATTCGCGAGCAGCCGGGCGTCATTAGGCGCAACGTTCTCTTTGTGTTCCAGCCGGCCGAGGAAACGACCGGTGGTGCCAAGACGGTATGTGAGAGCGGTGTGTTCGAATGCTACGGGGTCGACCGCATTTTTGGCTTCCATGTGTGGTCCGATCTGCCCGCCGGCACGTTGGCGAGCTGCTCCGGTCCGTTGCTGGCGCGCTCGAGCGAGACGCATATCCATATTCACGGAACGAGTATCCATATCGCTAAGACCTATGGCGTTCCGGTCGAGGAGTCGCACGATGCGGCGCTGGCGGCTGCCAAGTTCTTGGTTGCCGAGCGCGAACTGATGGACGAGCTGGGTGCCGATGAGCCCTGTATCGGTAAGTTTGGTCTGCTGCAGGCTGGCACCGTCTGCAACGCCGTGGCGGGGGAGGCCCATGTTGCTGGTAGCTTGCGTGTGTTTACGGACGTCATGTTCGACCGTGCGCGCGAGGGCGTACGCCGTGTGCTCGACGAGGCGTGCACCGCAACGGGCTGCACGTATGATCTCGACTTTGCCGAGGGCTATCCACCGGTCGATAACGACCCCGAGCTGTTTGCCAACATCACGCCTGCCTTGCCCGGGCTGCAGCTTGTGGAGGAACCGCTGCTGATCGCCGAGGATTTCGCGTTCTATCAACGCCATCTGCCGGGCGTGTTTTTCCTGCTGGGCACGGGTATGCCAGAGGACCAAGACAACCCGAGTGATTCGGATGGCTGTCCCGCCTATGCCACAAGCGCTCTGCATACCGATAGCATGCTCTTCGACGAGGAAATCCTTCTCAAAGGCCTCGATGTCTACAAACGATTGCTTTTGCTTGACTAAGGCGCAAAGGACTATTTGTTCTAGAAAACACGAACAAACGTACGATATAATAGAGATGTAAGTCTATAGAAACGTTTGACGTTACTAACGTAAGGCGATACTATGATTGCATCGTATAAAGATGAGGATACCGAACGCTTTGCCATGGGTGTGCGGGTCAGGAGGTTCGTGCCCTTTGAGCGTGTTGCGTTGAGGAAGATTCGCCAACTGCAGGTTTGTGCTTCGCTTGATGATCTTCGCGTTCCACCGGGCAACCGCCTGGAAGCTTTGAAGGGCGATCGTGCCGGTCAATATAGCATCCGTGTTAACGAGCGCTATCGGGTCTGTTTTGAGTGGAGACAGGAGATGGCTTGGAATGTCGAAATCGTCGATTATCACAAGTGATGAGACTTCGGCCGATTTGCTGTCGCCGGTGACTCCTGGTGAGCTTCTCAAAGAGGAGTTTCTTGTTCCCATGGGCATTTCTCAATATCGCCTTGCGAAAGAGACTGGGATTCCGGCTCAGCGTATCGGGCAGATTGTCTTGGGAAAACGTCGCGTGACGGCCGACACCGACCTCCGTCTTTGCCGTTATTTTGGCCTGACGGATGGTTATTGGCTGCGCGCTCAGGTGGCGTTTGACCTTGAGGCCGAGAAAAGGCGGATCGAACCGGAACTCGACAAGATCGTTCCTGTTCAGCAGGCTATCGCACTGTAGTGCTCAAAGATGATGGGGGTGGCGCGGCGATGAGGCGACGCCGACAGTCTGCCGTATATAGTCCGGGTGGATGCGGGTGCGGTTTGCTGCTGCTTCCGGTCATCGCTGTGGGCATTGGCGTGATGTTTGTGCTTGCTGGGCTGGCTACGGCGGCACTCGTACTGTTTATCACTGCTATCGGCGTGACGATTTGGCTTTATCGCAGTCGTGAGCAGCGCCGCGCCGACGGTAAGACCAATGTAGGATGGATTGCCTTTTTGGTCATCGCCTACCTGCTGAGCATCAGCTATTTGGCCTTCTTTATCCTGTTGCTTGTGAGCACCTTTACCGGGGAATCCGTCACGGTGGGTTGATGCACTGCCAGCAGACGGTTGCGCAAAGTGCGTTTGCTCGGCGTTTGGATAACTGCATTGGCCGTTTACCGCAGCCTTAGCTCTCAGCTAATGAATTCAAGTTTAATCCTTCCTACGATGTGCTGTGTGCCGGCACGGTAGCCGGATCGTAGGAAGGATGCATGATGAAAAAGCTTGAAAACGAAGTGCTGCTGAACCGTCGCGCTGCACTGGGCGCATTCGCCACCGTCGCCTTGGGGACTGCCGGTCTTCTTACCGGTTGTGGTAGCGATAAGGCGACCGTCACCGAGGACGCTGGCGATGGCGACAAGAAGGAAGAGGCGAAGAAGGAAGAGCAGTCTACGACTGACCTGGCGGTTGGTGCGACGGTGACCACGGCTGCCGGTCTTTCCGTCGTTGTCGATTCCGTCCAGCCCGGCCTCACAAATTATGACGGTTCGACCATGACGGGCATTCACGTCACGTACGTCAACAATGGTGATGAGGGCGCAGATTACAACATCTACGACTGGAAGGGCGAGGACGCCAACGGCGCTCAGCAGAATCAGGGTTACTACAGCGAGGGCTCCGATGAGCTGCAGTCTGGTACCCTTGCCGCTGGTGGCTCTGTGGCGGGCAATATCTACTTTGATGGCGATATCAAGAAGGCACTGTATTTTGCCAACATGTTTGATAAGTCTACCACTGCAAGCTGGGTGTTGGCCTAGCATGTCGCTACCGTTGCGCCGTATGGGAGGTGAAGTCGTATGCCCGATAAAAAGCTGACTGACGAGTTGCTCAATGAGCTTCTCGACGCGCCAAACATCGATGGCTATATCAAAGAACACGACTTTGCCGCCCCGTCGCTTTCGAACTACCTGAAGCAGCTACTGCAGGAAAAGGGCTTGGAGCGCTCGCGCGTGGCCCGTATGGCCGATCTCAATGAGACCTTTGGCTATCAGATCTTTACCGGTGCGCGGCATCCGAGCCGCAATAAGGTGCTGCAGATTGCCTTTGCGATGGCGCTGACGCTCAAAGAAACCAACCGTGCGCTGACGGCTGCCGGGGTAAGCGTCCTTAACTGCAAGGACCGCCGCGATGCGATTATCATTTTTTGCATCGATCGCGGGTGCAGCCTCCAAAAGGTCAACGAGGAGCTGTATCGCTTTGGCGAGGAGACGGTGAGTTAGCGGCTGATATCTGAGCCGGCGTAGCTGCCGAACAACGATGCAAACGAACGGGGCGCAGATGCCATGGGGTGTCTGCGCCCTGCGCTATGATGGAGCCTATGGATACTCAGAGCCCAACATATTCCGTTGACGAGCTGACCGCAGCGCTTGCCGAGCACCTGGCGTCGCTCGATCGCGACGACAGCTATCGCGTGGAGCGTGTACTCAAGCGCTCGTCCGTTGAAACAACCGAGCTCGTGTACTTTGAAGGAACCGGCGGTGGTTCGCTCGGTCCCTTTGTTCGTAAACGCATCGATGCTTCGGCTCAAATCGGCGGGGCATACGAGCGTCTGTTTGCCGCTCAGCGGGCAGGCAGGCGTTTTGAGCACCTGCCCAGAATCGTCGATTGTCGTCGTGTGGGCGACGAGCTCAACGTGGTTATGGAATACATCGAAGGGGAGACACTCGGGGCGCTGGTGGACCGTCTGGGAGCCACCCCCGATTATGCGCGTGAATTGTATCCTGCCCTATGCGATGCCGTGGGCGAGCTCCATGCCGGTTTTGCAATGGTGGGGGAGACGTCGGCGCCGGTGATCCATCGCGACCTCAAGCCGTCGAATATCATCGTGACAGGTGCCAACTATACGCCTGATGACGGCCTGACATTTTCATCGCTGGTGATTATCGACCTGGGGATCGCGCGCGTATGGCGCGATGGCGCCGATGCTGACACCGTCAAGTTTGGCACGCGACCCTATGCGCCGCCCGAGCAGTATGGGTTTGGGCAGACGAGTGTGCGCAGCGATGTCTACGCACTTGGGGCCCTGTTGTTCTTTTGCTTGACGGGAGTCGACCCTAAACCAGGGCTCGACATGCGCGAGCAATGTGAGGCATGCGGCATTCCCACTCCACTTGCCGATGCCGTCTGCATGTCGATGGCGCTCGACCCGGCCAAGCGTTTTGCGAGCGCGGAAGCGTTGGGACGGGCGACGCGCGCGGCATACGATCTAAGTCGCCCCGTGCGGCCTCCTGCGCCTGTGCTTGTCCGTACTCCGGCCTCGGAGACGGTGTTGACGCCCCAAGGGCTCCAGAACCCCACAGGGCTTCCTAGGCCTGCCGCCTCCACTGCATGCGGTCTGCTCTCTCGCGTTCCGGAGTCTCTGGGGCGCATTTGGAATACGCTCGTCTTCTTCTCGCTGCTTGTGTTCTTTGCCGGAAGTCACTTTGCCGTCTTTCACCCCACGGGAGCAAACCAAAGCTACCCGACGTGGCTTCTCATAATCGAGTATTTTTTCTTTGTCGATGGCCTTATGGTGCTTATGCATTTTGCGCTGCTCGATAAGCGCCGTCTTCGTCGGCGATTCGCACTGCTCGACAGCTATCGCGGCAAGAAGCTCGCGAAACTCTGGCTCAAGGCATTGGGTGTGCTGCTCCTATGCATGATCGTCATAGTCGCGGTTGCCAATGCGACCGGCGTCGTCGATACCTCCGCTACCTAAAAGAAAAAGGGCCCCATTGGGGCCCTTTGCAGTTGCACTTAGATGCGGTTCATCTGAGCGGCGACTTTGTTGTACCAGTCCTGCCACGTGGGCGGGCAGTACTTTTTGGCCGCAGCCGGGGTAAGGGTGGAGCCGTAGTTGGCGCCCAGATAGGCAACGTGGGCGGAGATGCCCTCGCTCCAGCTGCCAAAGCTGCGCCAACCGCCGCCACGGGCACTCCAGCCCCAGGCGTTGTAAGAATTGGCGCAATAAGCACCCTTGGTGCTCTCGATGCAGGCGATGGCGGGGGACCAACGGGGGTCGACACCGGTATTCCAAGCGGCGACGGCAAAGTTATAGCCCTGGCCTGCCATGGGGGAGCCGGCGAGATAATTGTCGATGCGGCTCGTCCACTCATTAATGAACGAATCGTAATCGGAGCTACCGGTATTGGCGTTGTTCACCGTGGTGTCGATGGTGGTGTTGGTGTTAGTGGCCTGGCTGCTGGAATTGCTGCCGCTCACGCCCTCGCCCGAGAGCTTCTCAGCGGCAGCGGCCTTATCGGCCTCAAGCTTGGCAAGCTCGGCGGCATTTTCCTGCTCGGCTTTTGCCTGTGCCTCGCTGCGGAGCTGCTGGGCCTGCGCCAGCGCATCCTCGGCGTTTTTCTGCTCTGCCTCAAGCTGAGACTTGGCCTGCTGGAGCTCAGCCTTGTTCTGTTCGAGTTCGGTTTGCATGTTATTGAGCTGTTCGATCTCGTCGACGCTCGAGCTCGTGATCTGGTTGGTGTATTTGCAGGTCGTGATGAACTCACCCAGGCTCTGCGCGTTGACCAGGAAGCTCACGATGGGGTTGGTGCCCTTCTGATACTTATACAGATCGCGCATGGCGGAGCTTGCCTTGGCCTGCTGCTCGGGAAGCTTAGCCTCGATTTCCTCGATGCTTGCCTCATTGGAGTCAATCTGCTTTTGCAGGTCATCGAGTTTGGTGCGGGCGTCGTTGTAGGCGCTCGTGGCGGCTTCGATCTTCTGCTGGGCTGCGGAAAGCTGGTCCTGCGTTGCCTGCGAGGCGGCATACGCCGCAACGGGGGAGAGCATCGGCGTGGCCGTCAGCGCAACGGCGAGCGCGGCGCTCGTGATGATACGAGCCGGCTTCGACGCAATGAGCGCTGCGGTGCGATGATTCGAATGCTGCATCCAGTCCCTCTGCAATCAATCGTAGGTTATGGTTCGAACGGTATTCTACTACTGCTTTCGACCTCAACTTGAACCTTAAAGGTCCCAAAGGGTCAAGTTGAACTTGAGGCTTTGGCTTTGACCTGCAGTTATGATGAATTGTTGAGAAACCATAGAGTTCAACTTTAACGTTACGGAGCTCTGTTTGAGAGGAGTTTTGGGCTGTAAAAGCCATCTCAACGTGGGGTTTTACAGCTACAGCGCGCCCTTCTGGCGAGCCTGCTCAATCTCTTCGAGGGCCTCGGCGGGGGTGAACGAACAGGTGCCGTCGCCGAGTTTGACTACCCGGATATCGTCGCCGGTATGGACCTCTCCGCCCTTTAGTGCCACGCCAAAAACGCCCTCGTGGGGAAAGATGCAGTCGCCAGCGAAATAGTAGATGGCGCAACGGGTGTGGCAGACCTTGCCGATTTGGCTGATTTCGACGAGCACGTCGCTTCCAAGCTTGAGCTGTGTGCCCAAGGGGAGCGAGAACAGGTTGATGCCCCGGGTTGTGAAGTTTTCTCCAAAGTCACCCTCGTGAACGTCGAGCCCGCGTGCCTGCGCCGTCTGGATGGACTCCGCGGCTAAAAAAGAGACCTGGCGGTGCCAATGTCCGGCGTGCGCATCGGTGGCGAGACCAAATTGCTCTATAACGGTGTCGCGTCCATCGGCGACGGGCGACTTGCGCGTGCCCTTGTGTGCCGACGTGTTGATCGAGACGATGCGGGCGGGCCCGTTGTAGGCGTCGTTTGCCGTGCACAGGGGAGCGGTCGCTTTCGCACGTTCCGCCAGCTCGCGCCTCGCGGCATTGAGGATGGGATTATCGGTCGGATGGTCTTGGGGCACGTGCGCGCCTTTCGCTCGAAGATGTCAATACGCTGAATCCTACAACAACGGTAGGTTCATTGCCCATTGTCATACAACAGTGAGCGCCGTCTTCGTGCTGGCCTTCGTGCTGGACGATTGCGTCGATTGCCATAGATACGGTGGAGCTTTGGGCGCCGGCGGCTTGGCACGCTAGAATAAATCAGTTGCGCAAAGACCGCCCGTTGTGTGGGCAGTTCATGATAGGAAGTTTCCATGGCATTGCAATTTACAGAGCGCGAGTTCATTCCCGTGCTGCTCGGTGGCGACATCAACGCCTATTCGGTGGCGCGCGCCTTCTACGAGGAGTACCAGGTCAAGAGTCTGGTCTTTGGCAAGTATCAGACGGGTCCCGCGTACCGCAGCCAGATTATCGACTACACGCCCAACGTGGATATCGACACCATGCCCGTGATGCTCAAAACCGTCAACGGCATTGCCCAAGCGCATGCCGATAAGACGATTGTCCTTGTGGGTTGTGGCGACAACTATGTCGCTCTCGTGGCTCAAGCCAAGGATGCCCATGAGCTGGCGGATAACATCGTCGCTCCCTACGCGCCCTACAGCATGCTCGAGCAGTGCCAGAAGAAGGAGATCTTCTACGAGCTGTGCGAGAAGCATGGCGTGCCCTATCCGCACACGTTTACCTTTACCAAGGCGATGCTCAATGCCCAGGGTGAGGCGCCTGCCGAAGTGCTCGACCAGATCGATTTTCCTTACCCGATGATTCTGAAGCCTTCTGACGGCATCATGTGGTGGCAGCACGAGTTCGAGGGCCAGAAGAAGGCCTATGAGATTGCCGACCGCGCTGAGTTGGAACAGGTCATTCGCGATTCGTATGCCAGCGGCTACACCGACGATCTGATCTTGCAGGATCGCGTGCCCGGTAACGACGAGTACATGCGCGTGCTCACCAGCTATTCCGACCGCAACGGCAAGGTCCGCATGATGTGCCTGGGCCATGTGCTGCTCGAGGAGCATCAGCCCCACGGTGTCGGCAACCATGCCTGTATCATTACCGAGCCCAATGATGAACTCATGGGCGGCGTGCGCAAGCTGCTCGAGGACCTGAACTTTGTGGGCTATTCCAACTTTGACGTTAAGTACGACGAGCGCGACGGCTCGTTTAAGTTCTTCGATTTCAACACGCGCCAGGGCCGCAGCAACTACTACGTTACCAACAGCGGCTTTAACGTTGCCAAGTATGTGGTGGACGAGTATGTGTTCGACCGCCCGTTTGAGCCGGAGTTTGTGACGGCGCAGGACGAGGCGCTGTGGATGGTCGTCCCCATGGGCGTCGTCGACAAGTACGTCAAGGATCCCGAGCTGCGCGCTAAGGTGCATCGCCTGGACAAGGAAGGCAAGGGCGCCGACCCTTCGTTTATGAAGGGCGACTTTGTCTTTAACCGCTGGCTGCGCATGTGGCACACCAAGCTGCGCCACTTTAAGCTGTTCAAGACGTATTACAAGTAGATGAGCGCGGCGCCCGTCCGGTTTGCATCGGGCGGGCGCGGGTATGATACGCGCAATTGCGCAAGCGTCACCAAGGAGGCGGCGATGGAAAAGCTGGGAGTTATCGGCGGCATGGGCGCCGAGGCCACGTCGTATTACTACGACCAGGTGGTGCGTCATACGGCTGCTGCCTGCGATCAGGAACATATCGACATGGTGGTGCTCTCCAAGTCGACCATGCCCGACCGCACGTTGGCCATTAAGACCGGCGAGCATGCCAAGCTGCTGGCGACCATGAAAGAGTGTGCCCAGGCACTCGAGTCGCTGGGCTGTGCGCACATTGCCATTCCCTGCAACACGTCGCACTACTTCTACGACCAGATCCAGTCGTTTACGAAGGTGCCGATTATCCACATGCCGCGTGAGTCGGTGCGCTATGCTCTGGCCGGTGCGGTGATGGGGGAGTGCGAGTTCGACCCCAACCTGAGTATGCCGGCCGAGCCGGTGCACAAGATTGGCATCATGGGCACCGACGGAACCGTGGGCGCGGGCGTCTACGGCCGCGAATGTAAGGCTGCGGGTGTTGAGGTTGTCTATCCCAGCGAGAAACGTCAGAACGATGTGATGTCGCTTATCTACGATGATGTGAAGGCCGGACGCGAGCCCGATATGGATAAGTTCGACCGCGTGATGTGGGAGTTCGCCCGTAGCGGCTGCGACCGCGTCATTCTGGCCTGCACCGAGCTATCGGTGCTGCAAAAGTACCGAGAGATGCCCGAGATCACCCTCGACGCCATGGACGTCCTGGTGCGCGAATCCATCATCCGTAGCGGCGCCCCCTACCGCCTCTAGCTTCCGACCTGTCAAAAAGGGACAGGTGAATTTTGGTAGGTTTTATCTGGTGAAACAGTAAGGCCTCGGCTCGTTTGGTGCGAGCCGAGGCCTTTTGCGTTGGGCGGTTGCTGTCAGTGGTGAACTAGAACAGGAAGCCGATGGCGATGAGGACGATGCTGACGATGAGCACGGCGATGTCTAGGCCCTTGATGGGGTAGCGCTTGTACGAGCTGGCGCGCGTACGCAGATAGAAGCCGCGCTGTTCTGCCGCCAAGGCTGTGGCATCGGTCTTGCCCACGCTCGAGATGAGCAGCGGCACGCACAGTGGCAGCATGAGCTTAAGCTTCTTGATGGGGTTCTTGGTGTCGTACTCGACGCCGCGTGCGGTCTGCGCCTCCATGATGGCGTTCATCTCTTGACCAAACACCGGCACGAAGCGCAGCGCCGTGGTAAAAGTGAAAGCATAGCGATACGGCACGTGCAGCACCTCGACGCAGGCGTTGGCAAGGTCGTTGAGCTTGGTCACCATGAGCATGAGGATGAGTGGTAACGCCACACCCAGCAGGCGTAGACAGGCCTTCGATCCTGTGATGAGACCCGTGTCGGTGATAAAGCCCCACACCACGTTGCCATCGCGCATAAAGGCCAGCTGGAGCACCAGCATGATAAGCGCGAGCGGAATCAGCAACTTGAGCAGCGAGAACAGACGGTCGACGACGCCGGCATAGGCACCCAGCGCAAGGGTGAGTGCCAAAAAGCCCAGCAGCGCCACGTAGGTGTCGGACAAGAAGATGCCGACGATGATGGCGGCGGCGAGGCCCAGTTTGACGACGGGATTCAGGCGATGCAGCAGCGTATCGCCCGGCATGTAGTCGATGACGTTAACCACGGTGGACCATCTCCTTGGTAATTCGAACGACATCGGTGACCTCGCTCACCTGCGCAAAAGCGGGCGAGACGGAAGATGCCAGACGGCGCGAGAGTTCGATGACCTGGGGCGGCTCAACGTAGGCATGCTGCATGAGTTCGATGTTCGAGAACAGCTCGTGCGTGCGGCCGCGGTCGAGGATGCGACCGTCGGCCATTACCACAATGCGCTCGGCAAAATCCGAGACGACTTCCATATCGTGGCAGACCATGATGACGGCGCAACCGCGCTCGGCCATGGTGCGTACCGTTTCCATCACGGTCATGCACTCGCGGTAGTCCAAGCCGCTCGTGGGCTCGTCGAGCACGACGATCTTGGGCTCAACCACTACGACGGAGGCAAGTGCCACCATTTGTCGCTGGCCACGCGAAAGCGAGAACGGTGCCTCGTCGGCGGGCAGACCAAAGCGGTCGATGACCAGCTGGGCGCGACGCAGAGCCTCGGCACGGTCCATGCCGCCCAGCTCCAAGCCAAAGGCGACCTCGTCGAGCACGGTATCCTTGCAGATCTGGCGGTCGGGGTTTTGGAAGAGCGTTGCGGCCTCGCGGGCGATACGGCTCGTGGGGACCGCGGCAGTATCCAGGCCCGTAACGCGCACGCTGCCCGAGGCGGGCTTAAGCAGGCCCGTGAGCAGCTTGGTGAGCGTGGTCTTGCCGGCACCGTTCTGGCCGACGATGCCCACGAGCTCGCCAGGATAGAGCGTCAGGCTAAGGTCGTGTACGGCGGCGCCGCCATTGGGATAGGCAAACTCAACATGGTCGAAGGTGAGTACGGGTTCTGCGTCCTTGGCATGAGAGCGCAACGACGGTGCATGCGGGGAACCGGCGGGCGCCTGGGCTTCGATGGCCGCGTGTGCGGGGTCGACGATGCCCGAAATCAGGCGCTCGGCCTCATCGACATCCAAGCAGGGGGTACCACTTGCCAGACCATCGGCCTCGAGGCTATTGAAGATGCGCGTGACGCGAGGGCAGTCGACGCCGATGACACGGAGCTCGTCGGTATGCGCGAAGACCTCGTGTGGCTCGCCCTGCAGCGCGATTTCGCCATGGTTGAGCACGAGCACGCGGTTGCAGTACTCCGAGAGCAGGGCGACCTTTTGCTCAACGACGACGATGGTGATTCCAAGTGCGCGGTTTGCCTCACGCAGCGTCTCGAAAACCAACGTGGAGCTGGCGGGGTCGAGTGCCGCGGTGGGCTCGTCGAGAACCAAGACGCGCGGACGCATGGCGAGGATGGCGGCGATGGCTACCTTTTGCTTCTGTCCGCCCGAGAGGGTGGCGATCTCGCGGTCGCGCAGGTCGCTGATGCCGACGGTCTCGAGCGTTTCGCTCACGCGCTGCTCGATCTGGTCGTGGGGAACGCCAAAGTTCTCGAGGCCAAAGAGCATCTCGTCCTCGACGACCGAGGCGACCATCTGCGTGTCGATGTCCTGCAACACGCTGCCGACGATCTGCGACACATCGGTGAGCGAGACTTCGCAGGTGTCGTGGTCGTCAACCATGACGGACCCAAAGAACGTGCCGGTGTAGTGGTGGGGCACGGCACCCGACAGGCAGGCGGCAAGCGTGGACTTGCCGGCGCCCGAGGGCCCGATGATACCGATGAAATCTCCCTTGTTCACGCCGAGCGAGATGTGGCTGAGCGCCTGTTCGGTCTGCGTGCCGTAGGAGAACGAGACATCGTCGACGTTGATGATCGTTTCCATGGATACCTTTCATAGTCATTGGGTGTTCCTATAGTTTTGTCAACCGTCGGGGCTACTCCCGGTAGGG
>CALDBJ010000056.1 GCA_937937835.1 uncultured Collinsella sp. | reverse complement strand
CGCACATGTGCGGATGAATGTGGGAGGTGTTCGGATGAAGTCGATAATCAAGGGCTCCTTTGTGGTGGTTTTCCAGTTTGCCAACGATATACGCGCCGGCAAAAAAGTCTGCTATACTCTTTCCCGCTGTCCCCATCGTCTAGCGGCCAAGGACGCCACCCTTTCAAGGTGGATATCGCGGGTTCGAATCCCGCTGGGGGCACCATTTAAATCGAGAAGCCCGTTGCCCTCCGGTGGCGGGCTTTTTGTTACCGATATGCCGGGATTCGAACCCGACAGGGTGCGGAGCTGAGGAAACGCGTGAGCGTTTTCCAGCGCAGCACGCAAGGAGCGAAGCGACGCAGCGGAAGCGGGCGGCGCCAGCCGCACGCGGACATCCCGCTGGGGGCACCACAGCATCTAAAAAGCCCGTCACCCCCATGGTGACGGGCTTTTTGCTACCCACGCGCCGGGATTCGAGCCCAACAGGGTGCGGAGCTGAGAAAACGCACCCACGCTTCGACCTAACAAGTAATTAACTTTGTCCCTAACAATACGATATCTGAAACGTCCGCATCGAAGAACATTGCTTGGGACAGCTCTGCCTCCATTAGTTGCAATGTTGGCAAGCTTTCTTGTCAATCGCACGTCTTGAAAGACTATCCCAACTTCAAAATCGCCGTGAGTTCCGAGGGTGCCGGGAAACAGCACATTCCCTCAACTCGCACCCTGCACACAGCATAAATACCTCCGATCCGCACATCGATAAAACAGCGCCGCGTGTAGTCCAGTTCCCTGGTCTCGATTTGTAAATTTGTTGGCGAAGTCCAGGCATACGCTGCAAACAGCTTACGAACATCCCATGCGGGGGCATCGTCCCTCTCAGCTTCATGAGTCACGAAAGGAAAGAGGTCTCCAACTCCGGCCCCATCACCCGATTTGCAAACCCAAGACTCGTAGCCAGCCCTCACGACGTACTCACGACCATCGCGCAACAGAGACAAATCCAGCTCATTTTCATGAAATCGAATATCGATTTCTTCAAAATCCCCGAAAATGCAATGATGAATGCCCTCAAGGCGTAATGAACTCAAACGTCCGCC
Organism: uncultured Collinsella sp.; assembly: GCA_937937835.1. Taxonomy (GTDB): domain Bacteria; phylum Actinomycetota; class Coriobacteriia; order Coriobacteriales; family Coriobacteriaceae; genus Collinsella. The sequence goes on along the minus strand of CALDBJ010000056.1, from coordinate 13,386 downwards.
AGAAGCCAACCCAACTGGCACGGGAATGCTATCGAAGTCACGTTCGGAAGCCACCGTCTTCCGAACACTAGGCTCTTTGAACAATACCTCATACAGCGAGTCAAGCAACGCCTTACTTCCTGTCGTGGAACTCGAGCAAGCGATGACAAGGCCATCTGTGGGCCGTATGTAGCACAGCTGCCCAAAAAGGCCAGAGCATCTGAATCCGCCACTCCGGCACATCCAAAACTGGTATCCATAGCCATTGCTGTCTTCAGTCGCCTCAGACGGATAAAAGGGGCTCGTTTCCACCTGAATCTTCGTCGCCTCGGCAACCCATTCCGCGGGAATGATCTGTTCCCCACGCCACTTGCCGCCATCCAGCAAACATTGACCAAACTTAGCCAAATCCGGTGTCGAAAGGTGAAGACCAAAACCTCCGGTCGTATGACCGGCTTGATCCTCTTCCCACCACCAACTTCTAATGCCTAACGGCGTAAACAAACGTTCGGCGAGATAATCGGATTCTTTCGTTCCACTTATGCGTTGCACGAGCATGCTCAATAAATGTGAACACAGCGAATCGTAGTGAAAGACCTCGCCCGGCTTCCAGTCAAACTCACGATGAAGAACCTCATGTGCCCAGTCGTCTCCCGCGCCAATATACGAAAGGTCACTCTCCTGCCCCATCGTCATAGTCAGCAAATTGCGAACCGTCACATTACGAAAGCGCTCATCCGCGATCTTGCCTTCATATTCCGGGAAGTATGAAATCCAGCGATCAGCCAGCGACAGCCGCCCTTCATTCACCAACATCCCGACAGCGACCGAGGTAAAGGACTTAGTCACAGAATAGAGCGGGTGAACGTGTTCGAGGGCGAACGGCGCAGCCGCATGCTCAAAGACGACTTCACCATCTTGTCGAACTACGACCGAGCGGACTTCCACGCCCGCGGACCTCCACGCCGCAAGGCACGCCTCGCCCATCCTATTGTCAAAGATAATATTAGACACTCTCAACCACTGCCTCTCAAACGAAACCAGCACAAGACAAGGTCGCCCTCGGCGCTTATCCAAGGACGACCTTGTCAGATTGCTGGCGCGCACGGGGCATACTTATCCCGCGCTCCGCCTTTTTGGCTACTTTGCAGCCTCTACCGCCGGTACGTCCTCCTTGTACGTCGCATACGTAAGCAGGAACGAAATCACACTGGAAACCACAATGGCTATGATTACGTAAATCAGGTAGTTCGCGCCCATTGCACCGGACGGGTCAATGAAGCCCGGGAAGGCGCAGAAGCCGCCGCCGGTGAAGGCGAACATCTTGGTGCCAAGAGCGCCGATGATTAGGCCGCCGGGCACAGAGGCGATGCAGCTCATGATAAAAGGCTTCTTGCGCGGAAGGGTCACGCCGTAGATGCAGGGCTCGGTGATGCCGAAGAAGAAGCCCGAGATGAACGCCGGCCATGCAAGCTGCTTGAGCTTTACGTCCTTAGTCTTCAGAAGGATAGCAAGGACGGCAAGGGACTGAGCGTACGAGCAAACCATGTACGGCGCCATGACAATATCCCAGCCCTGGGAGGCAATGTTCACAAGCATGAGAGCAATGACACTCCAGTGGAAGCCGAAGATGACCATAGGCTGCCAAATGGCAGTAAGCACGATGCCGCCGAGCGCGCCGCCGATGACAGGCAAGCTGTAGAGGGAGTTAAACAGCAGGCTCATGAGGTTCGTGATCAGGGTGGCAATCGGGCCAATAATCAAATAGGTAGCGGGGACCATCACAACGAGCACGCACGTAGGCACAAAGAAGAACTTTACATACTCAGAGAAATGCTTGCGGCACCACTTCTCCAGCTTTGCCGCGAACCAAACAGAGATGATAATCGGAATGACAGAGCTCGTATAACCCGAAGACGGCATGATGACTGGTATGCCGAGGAATGTCGTGTAATAGTTCATGGCAAAGGGAGTGCCGGCAAGCACCGTTCCCAAGACATCACCCGATGTGATGTTGACCATCGCCGGATACGTAAGTGCGATACCGAGCGTCATGCCAACGAACTCGCTACAGCCAAACTTCTTTGCCGCGGTATAGCCAAGGATGATCGGCAGGAAGTAGAAGAAGCCGTCACCAGCCGCATATAGAATCTGGTACAAGCCATCTGTCGCCGTAATCCATCCAAGGGCGACAAGAATGCTCAAAACACCCTTAATCATGCCCGCGGCGCACAGCACCGCAAGAATTGGTTGGATGACACCCGAAATGGTGTCGATAAGGGCGCTGACGACGTTTCCTTTCTTGACGGGCTCACCATCAAGATTAACCTCGCCCAGCCCCTCGACACCAGAAGCGGCAACCGCGGCATCGTAAACATCCTCAATCACATTGATGCCGACAACAACCTGATACTGACCATTCGCGTTGATTACTTGAATGACGCCTTTATGAGACTCAATTGCCTTAGTATCGGCCTTCGCATCGTCTCGCAGCTTGAAACGTAGACGCGTCATGCAGTGCGAGATGCTCAGGATGTTTTCCTTACCGCCGACGAGGCCAACTACGTCCTCGCCGAGCTTGCGATTTGCAAGCTCTTTGCTTTCGCTCATGGTTTTCCTCCCATGCGACCTGTCCAAGGTCGGCCGCCCGCCATCATTCGCTAAATTGATTTCCGATACTAGTGGAGTTCTGGCCAGAACTCCTTATTCGCCTCGATGAGATCGTCAAGGATCTTCTTTGCAACGGAGGCAGAGGGGACCGTCTTCGAAAGCGTCAGCGCCTGCCAAAGCTCCTGATAGGAATGGTCGACCCAAGCAGACACTGCAAGCTTTTCGACCGAGACCTGTTCCTCCATAAGTCCTTTCTGGAATTGCGGGATCTCACCTTGGCAAATTTTCTCGTAGCCGTCGCTGCCGACGATGCAGGGGATCTCGACCATAGCCGTTGGGTCAAAATTGGACACAGCCCCGTCGTTGGGAACAATCAGCGAGAAACGTTCACGGGTGTTCTCTGCCAAAGCGCGAGCGAGATCGACAATGTACTCAGCGTGGGTATCTGGCTTAAGGCCGAAACCCTCAGACGTACCCTTTTCGATAATCTGGCGGGCGGTGCCGAAGACGCGTTTCTCGCGACCCTCACGGACCTCGTCGGTGCGGGTGTGGTTGGGGTCGGTGTGCTCAACCACATAGTCCGGGAAGAGATAGTACTTGAGGTAGGTGTTCGGGATGGTATTCGGATCGAGCGCGTAAACATCCTTAGCCTTACGGAACGTCTGGTCCCAAGACGCGTCGACGAATTCAAGGCCGGAATCCTCGCCGGCATAACCGTTTTTAGCCATTTGGGCCTTGATAGTGGGCATAAGGTCATTGCCAGCACGGTCATGAATCTTTGTCCACCAGCCAAAGTGGTTGAGGCCGTAGTAGCCGACGACGAGGTCGTTGTGGTCCTTGAGACCACACATCTGAGCCATGATATCCATCAGGGCTATTGGCATATCGCAAATGTTGATAATCTTTGAATCCGGGCGAAGACGGCGTGTCGCCTCAGCAACGATCGCCGCGGGGTTGGAGTAGTTGAGCATCCATGCGTCGGGACTGTATTTCTCCATGTAGTCAAGGATCTCGAGTACGCCGCCAATGGAGCGCAAGCCATAAGCAATGCCACCAGGACCGCAGGTCTCTTGGCCAAGAACGCCATAGCGCAGGGGGATCTTCTCGTCCTTATCGCGCATAGCGTACTTGCCAACGCGAATCTGGGCAAGTACAAAGTCGATGCCTGTGAAGGCCTCCTCAGGGTCGGTCGTATAGCTGAAGGTTACCTCTGGAGCATTCTCCCTGATGTAGATGGCACATGCCTTGGCAATTGTCCCCTGACGCTCGGCATCGTTGTCATAGAGCGTAATCCTATTGATGGGGAACACGTCACGCTTCGCGAGAAGTGTCAGAACAACACCCGGTGTATAAGTGCTTCCGCCTCCCGCGATAGTAACCGCATAGCTCTGTTTTGCCATTACAAATCCTCCTGTCTAGACATGTACTTGACAACTTGAATTATAGCCACATGATTTGCTATCTGTCTAGACATGTTAAGCACACGGGTGAACGGTTGATTTATGGCGGTAAGCGGCAACTTTAAGTGCCTCCACTTCCTATAATTGGTAGAAGCGGATAATCGCGCCGATTCGACGCATTCCGTACAACCTCAATAAGGAGAGCATTTTGGCAAGAATCCTGTACAGTGAAATTTACCGAAGCCTACGAGAGCGGATTGTCGAAGGCAAGCATCCCGTGGGATCGCTCCTTCCTTCCGAACAAAATCTTTCCAAAGAGTTCTCCTGCTCTCGAATGACGGTGCGCAAGGCTATCTCACTTCTCGCAAATGAAGGTCTAGTTCAGTCCATTAAAGGCAAGGGAGTCCTCGTAATCGAGACGTCAGTTGCAGGCACCAGCAAAGAGGGCGCATTCACCGTAAGCGGCCTTTGTTCGTTCAGCGAATCGGCACACGCGACCGGAGCAATCCCAACGTCAAAAATCGTCTATTTCGAACACGTAAGCACCAATAAGTGTCTAGCTCAGTTGACGGGATTTCCCGAAGGAGAAGACCTTACGCATTTGAAGCTCGTCCGCATGCTCGACGATAAACCGGTCGCTGTCGACCGCCACTACTTCCTAACTTCCTCCGTCCCCGGCTTAAACGAGCAGAATGCCACCCTGTCGCTCTTCCATTACATCGAGGATGAGCTAGGGCTCACCATTGCCGTGAGCAAACGAACGATAACACTCGCCCAGCCCGACGCTGAGGACTGCCGGTTGCTTGGCGTCGATTCTTCTTCGTATCTGGCAGTCGTAACCAGCCAGACGTTCGACTCAACCGGAACTCAATTTGAGTACGTCGAGGCACGTTATATTCCAAGCATTTTTCATTTTCATGACACGGCAACACGCACGCCCTTACCCTAGCAAACGGCACGGAGCAGACTCTTCCCTAATAAATTTGTTTAACAAGAAAGCCGGGGCCCGCGCGATGCGGACCCCGGCTTTCAACCGTGACGGTATGTTGTCCCTGTCCTACACGTAGAACAGAATGTCATCGTAGGTCGGAACCGGCCAGTAGTCGGCGGCCACAATCTCCTCCATGGCATCCACGGCGGCACGCAGCGAATCCATAGCGGGAACAACCTCGTGCGCGTACACGTTGGCCTGCTCCTGGCCATCGAGGGTCTCGGCCTTCTGGTGTACGGCATCGAGAGCCTTGATGGAATCGTTGATGGCGGTGATGCCGTTGCAGAGCCTGTTGAGCGTGTTCTGCTCGCACTGCATGGCAGCGTCAGCACCGGCGGCGCGGATTGTCTCCAGGCCCTTAGCGACCTTGGTGGCATAGGCGGTGATGACCGGGCGATAGGTACGACGTGCCTCGCGAATCATCGTGGTAGCCTCGATGTTCATGAGCTTGTTGTACTTCTCGAGCTTGCAGTCGTAGCGGCACTGGGCCTCGGCGCGGGTCAGAACGCCCGTCTCCTCAAAGAGCGCGATGGCCTTATCGGAAACAAAGGCAGGCAGAGCGTCGGCCGTGGTCTTGTTGTTGGCAAGGCCGCGCTTCTCGGCCTCAATGGGCCACTCGTCGGAGTAACCGTCGCCGGAGAACAGGATGCGCTGGTGATCGGTCAGCACCTTCTTGCAGTACTCAAGCGCGGCGTCCTGGAACTTATCCTCGGGCGTACCCTCGAGTGCGTCGGCGAAGGACTTGAGTGACTTGGCCACGGCGGCATCGAGCACCAGGTTGGAGTCGGAGACGTTCTGCTCGGAGCCGCAGGCACGGAACTCAAACTTGTTGCCGGTGAAGGCGAACGGGGAGGTGCGGTTGCGATCGGTGTTGTCCTGCATCAGCTTGGGCAGGGTATCGGCGCCCAGGTCAAGCACGCCGCGCGTGGCATGGACGGAAGCCTTGCCATCGATGATCTTCTCGACGACCTCGGTAAGCTGGTCGCCCAGGAAGATGGACATAATCGCCGGAGGAGCCTCGTTGGCGCCCAGACGATGATCGTTGCCGGCCGAGGCAACGGAGGCACGCAGGAGCTCCTGATAGTTATCGACGGCCTCGATCACCGCGGTGAGGAAGACGATGAACTGCAGGTTGTCGAGCGGGGTGTCGCCCGGATCGAGCAAATTCTCGGACTCGGTGCCAAGCGACCAGTTGTTGTGCTTGCCCGAACCGTTGATGCCCTCGAAGGGCTTCTCGTGCAGCAGGCAGACCAAGTCGTGGCGGGAGGCGATGAGCTTCATCTTCTCCATCATGACCAGGTTCTGGTCGATGGCCTCGTTGACCTCGCCGTAGACAGGGGCGAGCTCATGCTGGCAGGGAGCGACCTCGTTGTGTTTGGTCTTGGCGGGAATGCCGAGCGCCCACAGCTCATCGTCCAGGTCCTTCATATAGGCCGAGACGGTGGGGCGGATAGCGCCAAAGTAGTGCTCCTCGAGCTCCTGGCCCTTGCAGGGAGCAGCACCAAAGAGGGTGCGGCCGGTGATGACCAGGTCCTTGCGCTTGCGGTAAGCGTCCTTCTTGATCAGGAAGTACTCCTGCTCATCGCCCACGGAAGGAACGACCTTCTTGGGGGTCTTGCCAAACAGCGCCAAAACGCGCTTGGACTCACGCGAGAGCGCGGTCATGGAGCGCAGCAGCGGGGTCTTCTTGTCCAGGGCCTCACCCGTGTAGGAGCAGAAAGCCGTGGGGATGCACAGGACGTCGTCCTTGATAAAGGCGGGGCTGGTGGGATCCCAAGCGGTGTAGCCACGGGCCTCGAAGGTGGCGCGCAGGCCGCCGTTGGGGAAGCTGGAGGCGTCCGGCTCGCCCTGGATGAGGTTCTTGCCCGTAAACTTGGTAATGGCGGTGCCGTCGTGGTTGGGCTCCAGGAAGCTGTCGTGCTTCTCGGAAGTAATACCCGAAAGCGGCTGGAACCAGTGCGCGTAGTGCGTCGCGCCCTTGGAGATGGCCCAGACCTTCATGGCATGGGCAACGGCGTTGGCCACATCCAGGTCGAGCGGCTCACCGCCCTCGAGGGTTGCAGCAAGGCGCTTCCAAATGTCCTTGGGGAGATAGTCCTTCATGACTTCCTCAGAGAACACCATGGTCCCGAAGCGGTCAGTAAGATCGGCCATACGGAACTCCCTTCGTATCGGCACCGCGTGAGATGCGGTGTTGATTACTAACGAACGAGTCATAGCTTAGACTCGCCGTGTTTCCGCGACATTACCGTCATGTTGCCGTCGCGAAACCAATCAATGAGGTTACCCTATCGAGGCGGCGTTGCCACCCTCAACAGCCAATCAACTGTATAAATTGCAGACCTCTCCCCATGGTTTAAGGGTAGTCAACTTGGAATGGGGCTCTATTAACTGGTATTTCGCATCAGATACCATTCAATAGAGCCCCCATCCTACATTGACCGCTCTGTTATAGGAAATGCCGATAGCGAAGCATTTTCGATTGGTATCACCAAATCGTGAGAGAAACTCCACCTTAGCGCAGTGGTACTGTAGAATCCTTGCAACAAAACACCGCACCCAGGCATCTAAAGGAGCACGATATGCGCGTCGACGAGGTTTTTAAGCAGGCAGCATTCCAAGGCACCGCGCCCGTTTCGTTTGAGATGTTCCCGCCCAAGGGCGAGCTTACCCTCGACACGGCTCGCGAAGTGGCAGGCAATCTGTGCAATCTTTCGCCGAGCTTTGTCTCGGTCACCTGCTCGGCCGGCGGTTCGGGCAACGGCGCCGCCACCGCCCCCATCGCACATATGATTACGAGCGAATTCGATACGCCCTCGGTGGCACACCTCACCTGCGTTGGCCGCACGCATGCCGATATTGCCGCCAAGATCGACGAGTACCGCTCCGCCGGTGTAGAAAATGTGCTGGCCCTGCGCGGTGATCTTCCCGCCGGCGCGACCGAGGACGACAAGCCCGCCTCGGACTACGCCTACGCCCGCGACCTCATCCCCGAGCTCGTCGACGCCGGCTTTTGTGTGGGCGCCGCAGCCTACCCCGAGGGCCACATTGCCTGCGAGGACCTCAACGTCTCGGTCGAACACCTCAAGCAAAAACAGGACGCCGGCGCGAGCTTCTTTGTGACGCAGCTCTTCTTTGATAACGAGTGCTTCTACCGTTTTCGCGAGCTTGCCGACAAGGCCGGTATCACCGTGCCCATTACCGCGGGCATCATGCCGTTTATGGGCAAGTCGCAGATCAGCCGCATGGTCTTTATGTGCGGCGCGTCGCTGCCCTCCCCCGTCATCAAGATTCTCGCCAAGTACGAGAACGACCCCGAGAGCTTGCAGGCAGCCGGTGTAGATTATGCCGCCCGTCAGCTTTGCGACCTCAAGGAGCACGGCGCCGCCGGTCTGCACCTGTACACTATGAATCGTCCTGCAATCGCCGCAACCATTATGGAGCGCTTGGGGTAATGGAAAAACCGCACATCGATACAACCGCTGTCGAAGTGCCGGCCGACCTTGCGTCGCCGGCGCTTTATCGTATCGATGATGCCCACCATCCCCGCGTCGATCGTGCCGAGATGCTGCGCTACCTGGGCTACAGCGGTCAGCAAATTGAGCCCGAGCTGTCGCAGCGTATTGAGCTTGTCGTTGAGCGTCTGGAACTGGACATTGAGCCCCGTGGCGTGCGACGCGTGTTTGCCGTCGATGCCACGGGCGTCGATGAGCAGGGAGAGCCCAGCATCCGTCTGGTCGGCACCAACGTTGAGCTGCGCGGTCGCGATATCTATCGCCATCTCAAAGACGCCCGCTTTGCCGCACTCATGGTATGCACCCTCGGCATGGACGCTGAGCGTCGCCTGCGCACCACGGGAGCCCAGCAACCCCTAGAGGGAGCCGTGCTCGACGCTGCATGCTCTGCCTATGTAGAAGCCGCCGTCGAGCAGATGGACCAGCAGGTCAAGGCTGTGGCCGCCGCACACGGACTCGCCGGTAACTGGCGCTTCAGCCCCGGCTACGGCGACTGCCCGCTTACGGCCCAGCACTCAATCGTGGCTGCGCTCAACGCCACGCGGCTCATCGGGCTTACCGTCACACCTACCAGCCTGCTCATGCCCACCAAAAGCGTGACCGCAGTGATCGGCCTGTTCGACGGCGAGGTCCACGACGCCCAGACCCGCCCCACCTGCAATATCTGCCGCATGCGCGAACACTGCCGCTTCCGCGCCGCCCACACCACCTGCTATTCCAGCCATTAGGAGCCCCGATGTTTACTCCGCTTATCACTCATGATTCTGACGGCACTGCATTGGCGGCACCCGTTGATGCCGCACGTCGCAACGGTGCCACGTACAAGACGCGCACGATCGACGATCTGCGCATTAAGGACGATCGCCTGCGCGCCGCCATCGAGGGCACGGGGCACTTGCTGTTCGACGGCGGTATGGGCACCATGTTGCAGGCCGCTGGTATGAAGGCGGGCGCCCTGCCCGAGCTGCTCAACTTTGAGGAGCCCCAGGTTATCACTGATATCCAACGTCAATATGTCGAGGCCGGCTGCGACGTGATTACCGCCAACACCTTTGGCGCCAACGCCCACAAGCTCGACGGTGCCGCCACCGTGGCAGACGTCTTTGCCGCGGCCGTCGCCTGTGCCCGCGAGGCCGGCGCCCGCTACGTCGCCGGCGATATCGGCCCCATCGGCGCGCTGCTTCGCCCCCTGGGTACCCTGAGCTTCGACGAGGCCTACGACCTCTTTGCCGAGGAAGTGCGCGCCGGCGTCGATGCGGGCGTGGACCTCTTTATTATCGAGACCATGACCGACCTGGCCGAGATCAAGGCGGCTGTCCTCGCCTGCCGCGAGAACTCCGACCTGCCCGTCTTTGCCACCATGACCTTTGAGGAAGACGGTCGCACCTTCCTGGGTACGAGTCCCGAGGTGGCCGCCATCACGCTCGACGCCATCGGTGCCGACGTTTTGGGCATCAACTGCAGCCAGGGACCGGCCGAGCTCCGTGGGCTTGCCGCACGCATGCTCACCGTTACCGACAAGCCCGTTATGGTGCAGGCTAATGCAGGACTCCCCCATGTAGACGACGACGGCAACACCGTCTTTGATATCCAAGCCCCCGAATACGCCGAGGCCGTCGCCGGCATGATCGCCGACGGTGTGAGCGTCGTGGGCGGTTGCTGCGGCACCACGCCGGCGCACATGGCGGCCTTGCGCACGCTTATCGACAACCACACGCCCAGCCCGCGCCACCGCAAGCCCAGCATGTCGGTCACGAGCGCCCAGACGGTCGTGGACCTTCCCTGCGACGGCCACAAGATCGCCGTCATCGGCGAGCGCATCAACCCCACCGGCAAAAAGCGCCTGCAGCAGGCCCTGCGCGACGGCGATCTGGACTACGTGGTGAGCCAGGGCATCAGCCAGCAGGAGCAGGGCGCCGACATCCTGGACGTCAACGTGGGCCTGCCCGAGATCGACGAGGTCAAGATCATCCAACAGGCGACCGAACAGCTCCAGGGCTCCACGCTGCTGCCGCTGCAGATCGACTCCACCGACCCCGCAGCCGTCGAGGCCGCCGTGCGCCGCTACGCCGGCAAGCCCATCATCAACTCGGTCAATGGCAAGCAGCAGATCATGGATGAGATCTTTCCGCTGGTCGCCCACTACGGCACCAACGTTGTCGGCCTTACGCTCGACGAAGGCGGCATCCCCGATACCGCCGAGGCTCGCTTCGCCATCGCCGAGCGCATCGTGGCCGAGGCTGCCCGCTACGGCATCGGACCGGACCGCATCCTCATCGACTGCCTGGTCATGACCGCCTCGACCAATCAACGCCAGGCCGAGCAGATCCTGCGCGCCATGTCCCTGTGCAAGGAGCGTCTGGGCGTCAAATGCGCGCTCGGCGTGTCGAACATCAGCTTTGGCCTGCCTGCCCGCCCGCTGCTGGGCTCGGTGTTTTTGGCCGCCGCCTTTGGCGCGGGCCTGGACGCCCCCATCATGAACCCGGCTTCCAAGCGCTTTATGGATACCGTCTACAGCTATCGCGTCCTGAGCGTTGAGGACGAGGGTTCGACCGGATACATCGAGCGCTACGCCGGCTGGACCGATCCGTACAAGATTGCCGCCAACCCGGCAGCGGCTCAGGCCGCATCGACCGACGCTGTGCCCGCTGCTGGCACCGCCGGCACCGACGGCAACGACGACCCGATTCGTCGCATGGTCGTCTCGGGCCGCAAAGGCGAGATCGCTGCCGAGACCGAGCGTCTGCTGGCAGACCACGACGCCATGGACCTCATCAACAATCACTTTATCCCCGCCCTCGACGAGGTTGGCGTCCTCTTTGACCAGGGCAAGTTCTTCTTGCCGCAGCTCATGGCCTCGGCCGAGGCGGCACGCGTGGGCTTCGACACCATCAAGCGCCTGATGCCCGCCGGCGAGATTGCCGACAAGGGCAAGATCTGCGTGGCCACCGTCAAGGGCGACATCCACGATATTGGCAAGAACATCGTCAAAATGTTGCTCGATAACTACGGCTACACCGTCTTTGACCTGGGCCGCGACGTCGATCCGCAGGAGGTACTCAAGACCGTCAAGGAGCGCGATATCAAACTCGTCGGCCTCTCAGCGCTTATGACTACCACGGTCGTCGCCATGGAGGAGACCATCAAACTGCTTCATGCCGAGGTGCCGGGCGTCAAGGTCATCGTAGGCGGCGCCGTACTCACCCCCGAATACGCTAAGCAGATCGGCGCGGACTACTACGCCAAGGACGCCGCCGAGAGCGCGCGCATCGCCGAAGAGGTCTTTGGGCAGTAACACAACGGAAACAACCGAGCACCAAAACGTGCCGCACGCGCCACTTGGCACGTGCGGCACGTTAGAATAGATAAGACTATGCTCGTTTTGGCAGATAGGAGCGCAAGGATGGCGATCACGCCCGCAGAAATCGCGGAAACCCGCGGCATGGTTGAGGAACAGAACCTCGACATTAGGACCATCACCATGGGTGTTTCGCTCATGGGTTGCGGTGACGAGAACCTCGACCGCATGTGCACGAAGATCTACGACAACGTGACGCACACGGCTGAGCATCTGGTCGAGACCGCCGAGAACCTCGAGCGCGAGTACGGTATCCCCATCGTCAACAAGCGCGTTTCCGTCACCCCGGTGGCGCAGATCGCCGCATGCTGCAAGGATGAGGACCTCACCCCCATCGCGCATGCCCTCGACCGCGCGGCCGAGACGCTCGGCATCGATTACCTGGGCGGATTCTCCGCACTCGTCCAGAAGGGCATCGGCGACGCCGACCGCCGCGTCATCCAGTCCATCCCCCAGGCGCTCGCTACCACGAGCCGCGTCTGCTCCAGCGTCAACGTCGCCAGCCTGCGCGCCGGTATCAACATGGACGCCGTGCTCATGGCCGCCCAGACCATCATCGATGCCGCTAAACTCACGGCCGACCAGGACTCCGTCGGCGCCTCCAAGTTTGTCTGCTTTGCCAACATGGTCGAGGACTCCCCGTTTATGGCGGGCGCCGTCCACGGCGGTGGCGAGGCCGACGCCGTCATCAACGTTGGCGTCTCGGGCCCCGGCGTTATGGCTGCTGCCTTGGAGACGCTCCCCGACTCCGCCTCGATGATGGAGGTTGCCGAGAAAATCAAGCAGACCGCCTTTAAGATCACCCGCGCCGGCGAGCTCATGAGCCGTGAGGCAGCCCGCCGTCTGGGTGTCGAGAAAGGCATTGTCGACCTGTCGCTGGCTCCCACGCCTGCCATCGGCGACTCCGTTGCCCGCATCCTCGAGATCATCGGCGTGGGCACCTGCGGTGGCCCCGGCACGACCTGCGCGCTCGCCATGCTCAACGATGCCGTCAAGAAGGGCGGCGTCATGGCCAGCTCCAGCGTGGGCGGCCTCTCGGGCGCCTTTATCCCCGTGTCCGAGGACGCCGGCATGATCGCCGCCGTCGAGGCCGGCGCGCTTTCGCTCGAGAAGCTCGAGGCCATGACCTGCGTGTGCTCCGTTGGCCTGGACATGATCGCCATCCCCGGCGACACTCCGGTCGAGACCATCGCCGGCATCATCGCCGACGAGATGGCCATCGGCGTCATCAATAACAAGACCACGGCCGTCCGCGTGATTCCCGCTATCGGCAAGGGCGTGGGCGACTGCGTCGAGTACGGCGGCCTGTTCGGCCGTGCGCCCATCATGCCGGTGAACCCCAACGCCGGCACCGTGCTTGCCCACCGTGGTGGACGCTTCCCGGCGCCGCTGAACTCGCTGAAGAACTAGCTGAGGGGGACTGGCGAGGAGCCCCGGGGAGGGCAAATATATAAGGTCGCCTGCTCGAACAGTCCTGACTCGCACGGAGAGCACATTAAGTGCTCTCCGGCTCGTGCGGAACTCGCGATCGAC
>CALDBJ010000055.1 GCA_937937835.1 uncultured Collinsella sp. | reverse complement strand
CGCGTACTGTACACAGGCAACGTTAAGCTTTCCGATGCAGACGGCACGTACGACTACGTCAATACCGGCCGTCGCGCCGATACTGTTTATGTCGAGAGCGTTGATGGCCTTGCCGGTCGGGAGTTCAGCCAAAAGCGTGTGGTGCTGGCGTCCGAGGATTATCCCGAGGATTTGACCTGCCATGTGCGCGATCCCAAAGTGTGGTGCGATGCGGACGGGCGCTACCACATGGTGCTGGGTGCGCGTCGTCGCGTGGACGGGCCGCATGTTGAGAGTCGCTTTTGCGCCATGCACGGCGAGGGCGCCGGGCGCGATGTCGGCGAGATTCTGGTCTATGGTTCGCCCGATATTCTAAGTTGGGAGCTCGAAAACCGTGTGTCCACGCCCGATCGCTTTGGCTTTATGTGGGAGTGCCCGGGCTATCTTGAGCTTGAGGCGGATGACGACGTCCCGGCGAAGTTTTTGTCGTTCTCGCCGCAGGGCCTTGAGGGCGGTCGTTGGGATCGCGGCAATGTCTATGCTGCGGGTTACATGCCTGTTGCTGGTGACATTACAGATGACGATAGCGAGTTTGAGCTGGGCGATTTCCTCCTGTGGGACGCCGGCTTCGATTTCTACGCGCCGCAAGAGTTCACGGCCGAGGACGGTCGCCACATTCTGATCGGTTGGATGGGCATGCCCGATGAGCCGACCTATGGCAATGCGCCTACGCTGGTGGCGGGCTGGCAGCACTGCTTGACGGTGCCGCGTGAGCTTACGGTTGGTGCCGATGGTGTGGTGCTGCAGCAGCCGGCGCGCGAGATCGAGCATCATTATGTCTCGGTGCTCGTGGGCGCGGGATCGCTTGAGGTTGCTGGCGATACCTGCTTTGATGTTAGGGTCGATGACGTTGACGGGGCGTTTGCCGCGACCGTTGATGGTGAGCTGTTGCTGTCGTATCTGCCAGCCGAAGGCGAGTTGCCCGCGCGCTTTGAGATGCGCTTTGCCGATGAGTCGCGTGCCTCTGCCGGCTGCGGGCGCACCGTGCGCTGGGAGCCCGTTGACGAGGTGCGTAACGTGCGCATTGTGGGCGACGTTTCGTCGGTCGAGGTGTTCGTCAACGACGGCGCGCTCGTGTTCTCGACGCGCATGTACCCACAGTCCTACGGTGTGTCGGTTGATGTGCCTGGCGCGAGCGTGACCTATCACAAGCTTAGCTTCTAGGCGCCTAGGCGCGGGACGCTAAGGCGCTTGGCGGCACTCTGGCGCTATACTGCAGCCGTTACCCATGATGCGGGGAACACCCGTGTCATGGGTTTTGCTTTTGAAGGGACGGTGCCGTATGGACGTGCAGGGATTCGAAGAGGCTTGGAGTGCGCGTGCCCGTGCGCGTGAGGCTCGGTTGCTGGCGGCACCGCATGTGCCGGCGGCATTATCGTTGCTGGGCATCGTGCGTCCCGGTGACCGTCTGGTGGCTTTCGCGGATGACTTCGCCGCTGCGTTTTCGTGCGGTTTTGAGGTCCACGATGTAGTGCTGGTGGGGTTGCCGTCCGTTGCGGCGTTCGAGGCTGCGTCCGAGGGTTTTGCCGGTTCACTCGACCCTGAGGCCCCGCATCTGTGGTGGTTCGTCAACTCCATCGGTGGTTTTGGCCTGCGCGTGTCCGACCTGCGCGCTCTGGGTCGCGCGGCCCGTGGGGCACACGCGCTGCTCGTGGTGGATAACACCGTGGCTAGCGTCTTTGGGTGCGATCCTTTGCGCCTGGGTGCCGTGCTGTCGCTCGAGGCGCTCGATCGCGTGTGCGCTGGCGAGGCACCGCGCAAGCTCGTGGCGGTGTCGGTCGCGCGCTCGCAGCTCAAGCGCCATCGCGTGGATGCTGCGGCCGAGTGCGCGCATACGCTGCTCGAGGGGTGCGGAATGGCCGCACTCGATCTGTCCGCCGATGAGGCCGAGGTGCTAGAGCGCGGGCTCGACACGCTCGATGCCCGCATGCAGGCTCACTTCGATCGCGCCCGTGCGCTGGCGGAGTATCTGGCCGCCAATGAGATGGTACACAACGTGCGCTATCCCGGGCTGACCTCGCATCCCGATCACACTGTCGCGACGGGCATCCTCGAGCACGGCTTTGGTCCGACAGTGGAGTTCGACCTGATCGGCCGCACCGCGGTCGAATTGTTCAGCATGCTGCCGGGGGAGTTCCGCACATCACCCGCCGGCGGCCCAACAACGCGCCTCTCGGCCCCGCGTGGCAAGCAGGCAACCACCATCCGCCTCTTCGCCGGCACCGACGACCCCCTGCAGGTAGCCGCCACCCTAGACAACGCCCTCCGAAAGTAGCTAATTAGCTACTCTGCATTGATGCTGGCGATCAAGTCGTTTGCCCTGGCGGCGATGACGTTGTTAATTTCGGCTTGCAGGGTTTCATAGGCCTTGATGGCTCGCTCGCCGGCTTGGGTGAGCGATGATCCGCGGGCTCCGTCGCGCTCGATGAGCTTGCAACCCAGCTGACCTTCGGCCTCGTTCACAATGCGCCAGGCCTTGGAATACGCCATGCCCATGCTCTTGGCGGCGCGGTTGAGCGAGTGCTCACGGGCAATACCCTGCAGCAGCAAGACGCAGCCATGGCCGAACACGCCCGGCAGATCTTTGTCGCACGACTGAATGACCAGTTTTGCCGTCGTCTTGTACTCCATGTGCTTCACGTCTCTCCGCTAAAGTGTTTGCTGGGCAAACGCAAAGCCTGCGTCAAACCCTCGTGTGCTCTTTCTAAACCATGCATTGTAGCAGTCAAAGTGCGTTACGATACTTCCTCAGTATTGGGCGCCCAAGGTTGGGCTGGGTCCTACGAGGCCTGCAGCCGACCGGTCGCATGGAAAAAGGAGAAACATGGCTACGTTCTTTCCCGGTGAGTCCCACACGTTTTCGGAGTATCTGCTGGTCCCTGGTTACTCGTCCTCGCAGTGCATCCCCAACAACGTCTCTCTTAAGACGCCGCTAACCCGCTTTAAGCGCGGTGAGAAGCCGGCAATCACCCTGAACATCCCCATGGTTTCCGCCATCATGCAGTCCGTCTCGGGCGTCGACATGGGTGTCGCGCTCGCTACCGAGGGTGGCCTGTCCTTCATTTACGGTTCCCAGAGCGCCGAGTCCGAGGCCGCTATGGTAAAGGCCGTCAAGGATCACAAGGCCGGCTTCGTTCAGTCCGATTCCACGCTGACCCCCGATATGACCATGGAGCAGGTCATCGAGCTCAAGGAGAAGACCGGTCACTCCACCATGCCGGTTACCGACGACGGCACTCCCAAGGGTAAGCTCCTGGGCATCGTCACCAGCCGTGACTATCGCCCCAGCCGCGATGACCACCAGACGAAGGTCTCCGAGTTCATGACCCCGCGTGAGCAGCTCATCGTGGGCGACAAGAACATCAGCCTCAAGGTCGCTAACGACGTCATCTGGGACAACAAGCTCAACGCCCTGCCTATCGTCGACGACAACGATCACCTCATGGGCATTGTCTTCCGCAAGGACTACGACAGCCACAAGACCAACCCCAACGAGCTGCTCGATGGCGACAAGCGCTACATGGTCGGCGCCGGTATCAACACCCGCGACTATGCCG
>CALDBJ010000054.1 GCA_937937835.1 uncultured Collinsella sp. | reverse complement strand
TCGACGTTTTTCGGCAAAATCGCGATTTTCGCTGAATGTTGTGATGGTTTTTACTGCAAAGCAAAATCCACCACAAAGGTGCCCGCCCCCCTTGTGGTGGAAGTGACGTTTGCCCAGATAAAACCTGCCATGGCAGCGCAGCGAGCCGGTTCCAAGTGCCTCAGGTCGCCCCGAAAGAGGAGCGACGCGTACTTTGGTACGCGAGCGACGGCTTGAGGGGCGAGATGGGGTGCTTGGGGCCGGCGCAGCGTCAAGCCTGAAGGTGGTCTTGGATGAGATCGCAGATGGCTCGGGCGTCGTTGATGTTGATGGCTCGGGTCGCAAAGCCGGCGTCGAAGGCCTGACGCGCCAGGGCTTCGTTGCAGGCAAGGGCCAGCGTGTGACCGTCGACCAGGTCGAGCGAGCTCTTGCCGCGCAGACGGTCGACACCGGAGCGCGCGACGACGATGTTGTCGAAGCCCTCGGTCTTGTAGCCCTCGATGATCACCACGTCGACATCGTTGTAACGCGACAGCAGCTCGCGCGCGGGCATCTCGTCCTCCTCACGCGTGTCGGCGTACTCCGCCCAGCGCGTGGCGCAGATGAGGCCCACGTGCTTGGATCCGGCCTGGTGATGACGCCAGGTGTCCTTAGCGGGCACATCGATATCAAAGCCGTGGTGCCCGTGATGCTTGAGCGAACCCACGCGCAGGCCGCGGCGGGTGAGCTCGGCAATGACCTTCTCGACGAGCGTGGTCTTGCCCGAGTTTTGGTAGCCGATAAACGCGATCGCGGGGACAGCCGGAGTAGGAGCTACGGGCGCGACGGCGACGGGCGCGCTTGTGAGTGTGGCACCGTCAGCGGCCACGGCCTCAACAGCAGCGGCCTGACGCTCGGCACGATCCCACATGCCCGAGCGGCCGCCCTCCTTGTGCAGCAGGCGCACGTCGACGATCTCCATGCCGCGATCGACGGCCTTGCACATGTCGTAGATGGTCAGACACGCGGCACTCGCGCCGGTCAGGGCCTCCATCTCGATACCCGTCTTGCCCGTCACGCCGGCCGTAACCAGTACGTGAAAGCCAACCTGCCCGTCCGCGCGCGCCGGCGCCCAGCCCTCGGGCACGTCCTCGGCCGGCGTCCCCGCCGGAGCGATGGGCGCAATGTCGCACTTGCTCTTGGTAATGAGCAGCGGATGGCACATGGGGATGATGTCGCTCGTGCGTTTGATGGCCATGATGCCCGCCACGCGCGCGCAGGCAAGCACGTCGCCCTTTTTGGCGCGGTCCTGCAGCACCATGGCCTGCGTCTCGGGATGCATGAGGATGGTACCCTCGGCGATGGCAATGCGATGGGTCTCGGCCTTGTCGGACACGTCAACCATGCGTACCTCGCCCTTGGCGTCCACGTGCGTCAACTCGTCACGACGGGCGTCGCGGGCGGGCTCGGTGGCAGCGCTGGCAGACGGCTGCGCGGACGCGTCGGCGTTACCAGCATTCGCCGCAGCCGTGACTTTGTGGGCAGACATCGCGGCCCTGCGAGCGGCCTTGGTGGCATCGGCGTACCTGCTCTTGGCCATATGATCATCCTCCGATTTGGGACATAAATCGTTGCGTGCCCTCAATTATCGCGTGTTCCTGCGGTTTGTGGGCCACGGCATCGCGCCAAATCGAAAGTACCTGCATATCATCACCACGGCGCAGCGCCTCACGCACCGAATACTCGGCATCGCTGAACAGGCACGGACGCACGTTGCCATCGGCCGTCAGGCGCAGACGGTTACAATTCGCACAAAAATGGTTGGACATAGCACTAATAAAGCCGACCGTTCCCGCCGCGCCCGGAAAGTGCCAATAGCGCGCAGGGCCCGCGCCGGCAGGAGCGTCATTGATGTCGAGCGGCTCGAGCTCGCCCAGTCCCGTCGCGGCGGCCCCGGCATTGATGCGCGTCCGCAGCTCGTCGCTCGGCACGGTATCGCTCGCGTCCCACAGTTCGGGATTGAGCGCGGGCGCATGCGGGTCCACAGCGCAATGCGAGCTCGTGCGCTCGTCGCCGATGGGCATATATTCGATAAAGCGCAGGTGGATGGGGCGGTCGAGCGTGAGCCGCGCGAGGGCCGCCACATCCTGGTTGAGCCGGCGCACCACAACGCAGTTGACCTTAACGGGCTCAAAGCCCCAAGCCAGCGCCGCGTCGATGCCAGCCATGGTCTGCTCGAGCCGGCCCAAGCGCGTGATCTTTCCAAAGAGCATAGGGTCGAGCGTGTCGAGCGAAATGTTGACGCGGTTAAGCCCGGCATCTTTGAGCTGCGGCGCCAGCTTGGGCAGCAGGGCGCCATTGGTGGTGAGCGAGATGTCCTCGATCTGCGGAATCGCGCGGATGTCACGAATAAGCGGGATGATACGGCGGCTGACCAGCGGCTCGCCGCCCGTCAGGCGTACGCGGCGAATGCCCTCCCCCGCCACCAGACGCACAAAACGGGCGATTTCCTCGGCACTGAGTAGCTCGTCGTGCGCA
Organism: uncultured Collinsella sp.; assembly: GCA_937937835.1. Classification (GTDB taxonomy): domain Bacteria; phylum Actinomycetota; class Coriobacteriia; order Coriobacteriales; family Coriobacteriaceae; genus Collinsella. Next base: position 12,206 of record CALDBJ010000054.1, on the reverse strand, counting down.
CGGGGCGCCACGCCATCGGCCGGCATGCAGTAAATACAGCGGAAATTGCACTTGTCGGTAACGGCAATGCGCAGGTAGTTGATATCGCGGCCGAAGCCGTCATGTTGCACGTGCCCGTCCACGCGGCCCTCCCCTCACGCGGCGTTTTATTCTTCGGAAAACATAATACCCCACGAGAGAATCACGCTGACACCCGTACGACAGGACAGGCCGCTTCGAGCAAAACGGACTTCCAAGCCCATCCTCAGCACGCAAACCATCACAACATTCGATGCTTTTCCCGTTTTCGGCGATAAACGTCGAATGTTGTGATGGTTTGCCTGCCCACGGCACCCCATAGAAGGACCAAAGCGTCCCTAAAGACCGCCGTTCCAGTGCCGGATCACGAACTCTCGCAGGTCGTTCTGACGTTTCTGGAACGCTTCGCTTCGGTCGCACTTGAGACCCATAGCGAGGGCGATGGCGTTAATCGCCCGGTGCAATTGCAGCTGGTGGGCAAACTGAGTCCCGGTGAGGACGATCATCCTAAAGCCCAGCGCGCTCAGCACGGCCATACGCTCCGCATCCGACGCGCTGCGCTGTTTATCAAGATGGTCCGAGCCGTTGTATTCAATCCCTGTACCGCTCGCAGGCGCATATACGTCGATCTCGAAATACCCGGCCTTTGCGAGATACTTGAACTCGTTGGGAACATCGACCCGATGGTTGAGCTCGATCTTGGCATATCCCAGCCCTCCCTGGGAACGTTTTGCTACGACCATGATTGCAGTGGCCGTCTCCATGGGCGATCGCGCGCCATCGTGCACGCGCTTGAGCACGGCGGCCGCGCGTATGGCCCCCTGACGAGATCGGTTCTCATTGCAATAGGCAATCAAGTCGGCAACGGTATACCTCTGCCCCATCTCGATATAATCGCCTGTCGACAGATGATTCAAATGGTATCGGGCGCAGATTTCGTAGCCATATTCCAGCTGCTCGGGTTCGCTCATCCACGAACCCGCTTGGACAAAGCACATGGCCTCATCAACCACCAGAAGGCCCTCTGCCACCTCGATAAGATGGCCTGGAGGTACCGGCGCTCCAAACACGTGGCACCTAAATCCAGCCGGCGTCGAGCGCTCAAAATCGAAGTTGACGAGCGTGTCGATATGATCGAGCTCTTCTCGCGGAATACCAAGCGAAACCAGATAGTCGGTAACGATCCCAACCGCCGTTGAAGCCCTCAGCCCCTTGGCATCTAGCCCCAATTTGGGCAGGTCCGCAGTCGGCTCCACCTCGTTAGCAAGCGAGTCCTCATCGTATAGGCTGCTTGCTCGCGAGAGCGGCTCGGACGGGCGCGCCACGTTGTGGTACAGCCAGGCAGTCTTATGGGACAGGACGATCGGCAGGTCCATGAGCCCTCCAATGGAGTCGGATAACCAACCTTATTCCCCTGCCCACGGGTCCGCACACCTTCGCGCGCAAGAAAGCGATTCCGCCCGTTCGAGTGGCAGAAAAACCATCACAACATTCGATGCTTTTCCCGATTTTGGCGAAAAACGTCGAATGTTGTGATGGTTTGAGGCGAGGTGAGAGGCACGGAGGGGTCAAAGCATCGTGCTCGAACGGGTTAATCCAACTCTTTTAACCCGTGTGCCAGCTGCCAGTACTCGCCGTGCTGGGCGAGCAGCTCTTCGTGCGTGCCGCGCTCGATGATGCGGCCGTGTTCGAGGACCATGATGGCGTCGGCGTCGCGGACAGTGGACAGGCGGTGCGCGATCATAAACGTGGTGCGACCGCGCATGATGCGGTCCATACCGCGCTCGATGAGCTTTTCGGTACGCGTGTCGATGGAACTCGTGGCCTCGTCCAGGATGAGCACCGGCGGATCGGCGACGGCCACGCGCGCGATGGCGAGCAGCTGACGCTGACCCTGCGACAGGTTGGCGCCGTCGGCCGTGACCGGTGTGTCGTAGCCCCGCGGCAGGCGGCGGATAAACGAGTCGGCGCAGGCGGCCTCGGCAGCGGCGCGCACCTCCTCGTCGGTCGCGTCGAGCTTGCCAAAGCGGATGTTCTGCGCAATGGTGCCGCTAAACAGGTGCGTGTCCTGCAGCACAATGCCGAGCGACCCGCGCAGGCTGGCCTTGGCAATGTGCTTGACGTCGATGCCGTCGTACGTGATCTCGCCGTCATCGACCTCGTAGAAGCGGTTGATGAGGTTGGTAATGGTCGTCTTGCCGGCGCCCGTGGAGCCCACAAACGCAATCTTTTGCCCCGGCTTGGCAAACAGGTTGAGGTCCGTGAGCACGCGGGCGCCCGGCACGTAGGAAAAGTCCACGGCATGGAAGCGCACGTCGCCGGCAAGCGGGACCAAGCCGCACGTGAGCTCGGTGCCGTCGGCGGCCACCGCGCGGCCCGACTCATCAACGGCTGCCACGTCATGCAGGTGCCCGTAGACGCCCACGCCCTGGCCCTCGGGAATTTTCCACGCCCACGCGGCATCGCCCGTCTGCACCAGCTCCACGCAGCCCTCGTCCACCTCGGGCTCAAGGTCCATAGCCGCAAACAGGCGCTCGGCACCGGCCAACGCGTTGAGCAAGAAGTTGCCGAGCTGCGTAAACTGGTTGATGGGCATGGCGGCCTGGCGCACAAAGACCAGGTAGCTTGCAAGTGCGCCCACATCGGCGAGCCCCTTGATGCAGAGCATGCCGCCCGCCACGGCGACGATGGCATAGTTGACGTAGCCAATCACGACGGTCATGGGCACCATGGAGTTGGCATAGCTCACGGCGGCGGTGCCGGTGCGGCGAAGCTCGTCGTTGCGGCAGGCAAAGCCGGCGACATTCGCCGCCTCACGGTTAAAGACCTTGATGACCTTTTGACCCGAGACCATCTCTTCGATATATCCGTCCAGGTCGCCAAGCGATGCCTGCTGGGCGGCAAAGAAGCGCTTAGAGCGCGCGCCCGAATAGCGCGCATACAGCACAATGGCCGCATCGCACACGAGTGTGATAATCGTGAGCTGCCAGTTAAGGATGATGAGCATGGCCGTGGTGCCCACAACCTGAATGGCGGCCTGAATCACGTTGGCAAAGCTGTTGTTGAGTGCCTCGGAGACGGTGTCGACATCGTTGGTGAAAAAGCTCATGATGTCGCCCGAGCGCGTGCTGTCAAAATAACTGAGCGGCAGCGTCTGGATGTGCGCGAACAGATCGCGGCGAATATCGGACACCACGCGTTGGGCCGCGCGCACCATAATCTGCGAGTAGCCCAGGGCCGAGAGCACGCCCGCGGCGTAGATGACCGCCGTCAGGATGACCTGCTTGGCAAGCAGTTCCTCCCCGCCCGTGGCCAAACCGTTAACGATGGGGCGCACCATGTAGGTGCCAGCGAGGCTCGCGATGGCGGCGACGGAGGCGAGCACGCCCACCGCGAGCAACGAGAACTTAGCATGCCCCATGTAGGAGAGCAGGCGGCGCACGGTGCGCTTGAGGTCGGCCGGGCGTGCTTGGGCTGCGGTCTTAGGCATGGCGCTCACCCCCTTCCAAGGGCGATCCGCCAGGGACGGAGGAAAACGGATCATTCGCGCAGCCATCGTCGCTGCCGGCGCCGGCGTCCACGTCCCCCGCAAACTCCATCTGCGAGGCGTAAATCTCCTGGTAGATGTTGTCGCCCGCCAGCAGCTCCTCGTGCGTGCCCACGCCGTGGACACGACCGTCGTCCAACACCACAATGCGATCGGCATCCATGACGCTCGCGATGCGCTGGGCGATGATGAGCACGGTCGTATCGGGGATCCGAGCGATGTGCTCGCGAATCTTAGCGTCGGTCGCCATATCGACCGCGCTGGTGGAGTCATCAAAAATGAGCACGCGCGGATGCTTGAGCAGCGTGCGCGCGATGCACAGGCGTTGCTTCTGGCCACCCGAGACACCGGCGCCGCCTTGGCCCAACTCGCCGTCCAGCCCGCCGATGCGATCAAGAAACTCGTCCACGCACGCTGCGCGGCAAGCCGCGAGGAGCTCATCGTCCGACGCCTGCGGATTGCCCCACTGCAGGTTCTCGCGCACGGTACCCGTAAACAGCACATTCTTTTGCAGCACAATGCCCACAGCGTCGCGCAAGGCGGCAAGGTCGTAGTCGCGCACGTCGCGTCCGCCCACAAGCACGGCGCCTTCGGTGGCGTCGTACAGGCGCGCAATCAGCTGCACAAGCGAGCTCTTGCCCGAGCCCGTGCCGCCGAGGATGCCCACCGTCGAGCCGCTCTCGATGCGAAGGTCGATATGCTCGAGCACATCCTCGGCTGCATCCGCGCGGTATTTAAAGGAAACGTCGCGAAACTCGATACTGCCGTCCGCTGGCGCCGCAATCGCGAGGTCTCCCGCGGGGTTGGCGATAAAGGGCTCCTCATCGAGCACCTCGGCGATACGGCCCACACTCGTGAGAGCGCGCGTGAGCAGCAAAAACACATTGGAAATCATCATAAGCGAGTTCATGATCAGCAGCACGTAGCTCATAAAGCCCGTGAGCGAGCCCACGCCCAGCTTGCCGGCGAGAATCATGCGGCCGCCAATCCACAGGATGGAGAGCGCAGCCACGTACATCGACAGCTGAAACACCGGCAGGTTGAGCACCGCGTTGCCAAAGGTCTTCGTCGCAGTGCCGGCGAGCTCGGTATTGACGGTGTCAAACTTGTCGCACTCGTGCTCGGCGCGCACGTAAGCCTTCACGGCGCGCACGGCGGTAAGGTCCTCTTGCACCACACCGTTGAGGTGGTCCATCGAGGTCTGGAGTTGGCGGCAGAGCGGGCTCACGCGCACGGTAATGATACCGAGCACGATGGCGAGCATCGGCAGAATGACGGCAAAGACCGCCGCGAGCTCGCGCGAGAGCGCAAAAGCGTAGACGAGGCCCATGACCAGATTTACCGGCCCGCGCACCATGGGGCGGAAGCCGTTACCTACGGCGTTTTGAATCACGGTGATGTCGGTGGTCATGCGAGTGACAAGCGAGCTGGCGTCGTAGTTGTCCAGATTGCCAAAAGCGAGCGTCTGGATCTTGCGATACTCGGCCTCGCGCAGGTTAGCGCCGAGGCCCGAGGCCACGCGAGCAGACGTGCGTGCATAGCCCAAGCCAAGTACCAGCGAACATGCGGCGCACACCAACATGTACGCGCCCTGCAGCAGCATGTAGTTGATATCACCCGCAGGCACGCCCACATCGATGATGTTGGCCATGATGACCGGGATAAACAGCTCGAGCACCGTCTCGACCGACACAAAGAACACGCCGAGGATGGCATCGCGACGGTATGCCCCTAGATAGGAAAACAGTATTTTGAGATTGCGCACGCAGGTTCAACCCCCATCAAACGTTGTTCGCAAACGCACGTATTATTGCGCGCCGAATAATAGTGTCAAGTATTCCGAAATCGTTTTCTGCAAGGTTAACGCCGGCGGCGAGTTCTCGTGATGTGCGTCCATATTCACTCGGAATAATGGTGCGCGCGACTTATTTCGCCCCACTGTCAACATAAACCTTGACTCTACAATCGTTGTAGGGTTTTCACTACACTGGTAGCTAAACGAACCAAGCCAGAAAGCCCCGCCCATGGAACACGACCTCACACGCGGCAATGTCCTCAAGACCATCGCGGTCTTTGCCCTGCCCTATATGCTCTCGTACTTTTTGCAGATGCTCTACGGTATGGCCGACCTGTACATGATGGGGCAGTTCAGCGGTGCCGCCGGCATCACCGCCGTGGGTAATGGCGCGCAGACGCTCTACATCATTACCGTGACGCTCGTGGGGCTGGCCATGGGAACGACGGTTATCGTCGGCCACGCTGTGGGCTCGCGCCGTTTCGATCGCGCCGAGACCGCCATCGGCAACACCATCACGCTCTTTATGGGCGTCTCGGTGGTACTGGCCGCCGTCCTGCTCGCACTGTGCCCGCAAATCGTGGCGCTCATTGGCACGCCGGCCGAGGCAGTCGAAGGCACCGCCGCCTACCTGCGCATTTGCTTTGTCGGCATTCCGTTTATCGCCGCGTACAACATTCTTTCGGCCATCTTTCGCGGGCTGGGCGATTCGCGCTCGCCCATGTACGTGATCGGCGTGGCATGCATCATCAACATCGCGCTCGATTTTCTGTTTATCGGGCACATGGGGCTCGGCCCCGTGGGCGCGGCGCTCGGCACGGTAACCGCCCAGACGGCCAGCGTTGCCCTCGCGCTCGTGTGGCTCAAGAGCCGCCGCACGAACATCCACGTAAAGCGCAGCGACCTGCGTCCCCAGCCCGAGGTGCTCGGCAGCATTCTTAAGATCGGCGTGCCCGTGGCCGTGCAGGACGGCTGTATCCAGGTGGCGTTTATGTTTATCACCGTCATCGCCAACCACCGAGGGCTCGTCGACGCCGCCGCCGTGGGCCTGGTCGAAAAGATGATCAGCTTTTTGTTCATTGTGCCGAGTTCCATGGGTGCCACCGTCAGCGCGCTCACGGCGCAAAATGCCGGCGCGGGCAAGGGCGACCGCGCGCGTCGGGTGCTCAAGGACGCCATGACCATCTCGGTAGTGTACGGCTGCCTGATCACGGTGCTGATGTGGCTGGTGGCGCCGGCGTTTATCGGCTTTTTTGCCAAGGACCCCGCGGTGGTCGCGGCCGGTACCGGCTATATGCGCAGCTATATTTTCGACGCGATTTTTGCCGGCATCCACATTTGCTTTAGCGGCTTTTTCGCTGCATACGGCAAGAGCTACATCGGCTTTGCGCACAACGTGCTGGCCGTGGCGCTCATTCGCGTGCCGGGCGCGTGGCTACTGTCGAACGCCTATTCCGATACGTTGTTTCCCATGGGCATCGCTTCGCCGTGCGGATCGATTTTGTCGGCAGTCATCTGTGTTGTCGCGTTTACTGTGCTCAACCGACGCGGGGCTTTTGACAAGTTGGCAGCGTAGCGGGGCGACGCAAGCTTGGCGCCCCTCCCCCGCTTTTTACCGAAAGGAACGGTCCTGTGACCGACATGCCAAGTGAACATACTGAGGGCCTGCTCCGCATTGGCGAGGTGGCACGCCTGTTTAACCTGAGCGTGGGTACGCTACGTCATTACGAGCAGATGGGCTTGCTGGACCCGGCGCACATCGATCCGGCGAGTGGGTACCGCTACTACGGATCGCGGCAGCTCTCCACTCTCAACACCATCAGTCACCTGCGTGTTCTCGACTTGCCGCTCGCGCAAATCCGTGAGTTTGTGACCACGCGCGACGTGAACCTTATGCAGCGGCAGCTGGCTCAGCAGCAGGAGCTCATCGAGCGCAAGCGCCGCGAGCTGGAGCGCGTGTCGCGCAAGATCGACAACCGGCTTGCCCTGCTTCACAATGCCCTGAACACCGAGCTCGATACCATTTGCGCAATCGATGCGCCCGAGCTTCGCTGCGCCGTATTGCGCGAACGCGTCAAGCCTACCGACGCCTATGCGCTGGAGTGGCAGATTCGTCAGCTGCAGAAGGGCCAGCACGAGACCTTTGTCTTTCTGGGCAACTTGGGCGTTGGGATTAGCGCCGAGCGCCTCGCCGCCGGCGACTTTGATGGCTACGACGAGGTCTTTTTGCTGCTCGATGACACCGATGATTACGTGGGCGACCTCGAGACGCGACCCGCCGCGCGCTGCCTGACCATTAGCTTTCGCGGCACGCACGGGCAAGCAACCCCACGCTATGAGCAGCTGCTCAGCTATATGCGCGAGCGCAACCTGACACCCGCCGGTCCCTCGCGCGAGATCGCCCTGATCGACGACATCATCAGCGACGACCCGGGGGCGTATGTGACGAGGATCGCGATACCGGTCCGCTAATCACTACCATTTATCGAGCAATTCCATCCATTTACCTTAATCCGAATTAGATTGTATTATGTAGCAAATAAAATGACAGCATATTGCCCCCCATAGGCAGGAGACATTATGCCCAGAGTTCAATCACGTCGCTCGTTTCTTCTCGGCCTAGCCTCGATCATCGGCTTATCCGCGTCACGCCCAACAAGAGTATTCGCTGCCGACTCAAACTCATCCATCGCTTTTACATCAGACCTAGCACAAGACTACGCGCTTTCCCTGTTGCCCATCGTCGACGGATCCGCGAATTTAGAGATCGAGCAAATCGTTCCCGTATGCCAACAAATCGGCCTTATCTGTGGCTATGAAATCAGTGTCACAAGGGAAGGAAGCCCTTACGGTTATTTAATACTTGACGCATCATATCCTGGGCTTCTGAAGGAGATAACCCTCGGCGATACCATTCTTCCGATTTCAGCTTCTCTATCAAACGCCATTTCAACTTATTCCGGCCAACAGGCCACAAACCCAACCGTACTAATTTCGTACAACGATATTGAATATGGAACTTTGGTGCCAGGAACTAGAGACTGTGTAACCAACTATAACAATATACGGTCTGTCCCAATTGTCACCGAAAAGGGTATAGCACCTCAAAGCAATAACCCAACTTCATGGGATGCAGTCATTATCAATGAAGATGACTTGATGTTGCATTTCCAAATAGACGATTTAAACGGAATACCGTTCCGAGGAGTCTCGGAATCATTAGTTGAAGCCCGCACTAATAAGTATGCATGCGTCGTTTCTGCCTTGTACGCTGTATCAATGCATTACGGTCTCACCAGTTCAAACGCTAATCAATTTAATCCCGATTATTATAAAGAAATATGGAACGTCACTGGCACAACAACGTATAAGACCAATGATCAGGGCGTCGAGTACGGAAGCACGATCATCCCAGATGGAATTGTTCCGTTTAAAAGTCTTGCCGCTCAAAAGGGTAGAGCACTTAATACTCAATTTTTCGGTTATCAGCCTCAATTCGCTCAGTACAGAGCAACTATCGATCAAGGGAATATCGGCTTGTATCATATGTGGATCAACAGCCGAAACAGTGAAGGATCCGTCGAGCTATCAGGTCATACAGTCACGGTAACTGGCTATTTTACTGGGCATAATGGAAGCTCTGGCATCGAACTGCAGTGGCTCGAAGTATTCGACGGATGGAACACTTATCCCCGAGCGATTAACTATGCAACGCCCAATATGGTCAAATTGAACGGAACAGTCTTTTGGTAGACCGGATGGCACCATCAAAATGCTATGGCACCACGGCCTTTGCCCTGGTTACGATATTGGTGATTTTCGCTATGTTTGCATCCGTTTCTTCATGCACAGATAGAGCCCGCTATAGCGGAGGAGATGATTACCTTGTCTTTGGAGCCGGCAGCGTTCATTCTATTGAGGGAACGGAACTCGTAATCCAAACAGACAACAGTCCCCGCTACACCGACGCTGGAAAGCAAACCCGGATTACATTCCCCTCATCTGGCCGAATCAAAGACAAGCTTTCCCAAATCAAAGTTGGGACAAGAGTTTCCTACTCACGCTTTGAGTCGGTAGACGCATCTGGATCATACGAGGGAAACGATATCGAAATTGAACAGGCAAACACTATAAGGAGATGTTGAGGAACTGAGCCTCTGCGCAGTTCCCCAACAAATCATTATGCCTCCGGCACCTCACCGGTCGCAAGAATCTGCTCGAGTGCGTCCTCGTCCAGCACGGGTACGCCCAGCTGCTCGGCCTTGGTGAGCTTGGAGCCCGCTTTGGGGCCGGCGACCAGATAGCTCGTCTTCTTTGACACGCTGCCCGAAACCTTAGCGCCGAGTACCTTGAGCGCCGCGCCCGCCTCGTCGCGGGTGCGGTTGACGAGCGTGCCGGTGAGCACGAAGGTCAGACCCGCAAGCGGCTGCGCGTCGGCGAGCTCGCCCGCCACGCCAGCGTCGGCTGCGGCTTGCGCGTGCGCGGCGCCCAGGTCGACCTCGAGCGACAGGCCCGCCTGACGCAGGCGCTCCAGCACGGCAAGGTTCTCGGGCACGGCCAGGAACTGCTTAACGCTCGCCGCAATCTTGGGACCGATGCCCTCGCATTCGGCGATGTCCTCTTCGCTCGCCAAGATAAGCTTGTCAATCGACAGGAATCGCTCGGCGATGACCTCGCCCACGCTCTTGCCCACATGGCGGATACCCAGGGCAAACAGCACGCGACCGAGCGGCTGGCTCTTGGACTTGTTGAGCTCGGCGATGATTTTCTCGGCCGTCTTGAGGCCCACCGGAATGGGGTCGCCCTTCTTGACGCCCTTTTTGCTGTTGGAGCTGGCATAGGTGCGCCCCGTGTCCAGGCCTGCGATGTCGTCGACCGTGAGCTGGTAGAAGTCTGCGACATCGTGGATCAGGCCGGCGGCGATCATCTTGTCGACGATCTCGTCGCCCAGGCCGTCGACGTCCATGCAGCCGCGGCTCACCCAGTGGAGCAAGCGCTCCTTGAGCTGTGCGGGGCAATCGATGGAGACGCAACGGTAAGCGACCTCGCCATCCTCGTGGACAACGGGGCTGCCGCACACGGGGCAGACCTCGGGCATGTGCCAGTCGACCGAATCGACCGGGCGCTTGTCGAGCACCGGGCCCACAACCTCGGGGATTACGTCGCCCGCCTTGTGCACGATGATGGTGTCGCCCTCGCGCACGTTTTTGCGGCGAATCTCGTCGATGTTGTGCAGCGTGGCGCGCGCGATGGTGGAGCCGGCAACCATCACCGGGTCGAACTCGGCGACCGGCGTGAGCACGCCGGTGCGGCCCACCTGGATGCGAATTTCGCGCAGGACGGTCTGCTTTTCCTCGGGCGGGAACTTAAAGGCGATGGCCCAGCGCGGTGCGCGGGCAGTAAAGCCCAGGTCAAGCTGCTGCTGAAAGCTGTCGACCTTTACGACCACGCCGTCGATGTCGTAGTCCAGGTCACCGCGGTGCTCAAGCGCCTGGGCACAGAACTCGTGGACCTCGGCGGGTGTGGCGCAGCGTGCCACGTTGGGGTTGACGCTAAAGCCGGCGCTGCGCAGCCAGTCCAGAAACTCGCGCTGGCTGTGGACGTGCAACGGGTCGGTATCGGCGATGGCATAGATAAAGGTGGCAAGATCACGGCGCGCCGTGACCTTGGGGTCCTTTTGGCGCAGGCTGCCGGCAGCGGCGTTGCGCGGGTTGGCGAAGGGGTCGCGACCCTCGGCATCGGCCTCTTCATTCAGACGAACAAAGCTGCCCTTAGGCATGTAGACCTCGCCGCGCACCTCGATGGTGCGCTCGCGGTCGGCGCCCATGTGGGCGAGCGCCGGCTCGGACAGGTGCATGGGCACATCCTTGATGGTGCGGACGTTGAGCGACACGTCCTCCCCCGTGGTGCCGTCGCCGCGCGTGGCGGCGCGCACAAAGGTGCCGTTTTGATAGGTAAGCGCGACGCCCAGGCCGTCAATCTTTAGCTCGCAGGTATAGGTGACGCTGCCGGCACCAAGCGCATCCTCGGTGCGCTGGAGCCATGCGTCGAGCTCGTCCAGGTCCATGGCATCGTCCATGGAATACATGCGTGCCATGTGCGTGACCGGCGTAAACTGCTCGCTCACGTAGCCGCCCACGCGCTGGGTATAGCTGTCGGGCGTTACCAGATCGGGGTAGGTCGCCTCAATTTCCTGCAGCTCAACGAGCATTTTGTCAAAGGCGGCGTCCGTGATCTCGGGCGCATCGAGCATGTAGTAGCGATAGGCGTGGTAATCGAGCTCGTGGCGCAGCTCGGCCGCACGCGCTGCCGCCTGGGCACGGGCATCGGCCGGTGCGGTGGCTTCCGCGGTCGCGGGTGTTTCGGTATCGATGTCCACGCCGTCACCAAACAGGCTCGATTGCTCCATAGCGGCACTCCTTCGCTCGATTTCAAACGGATACAAGAGTACCACCGGTCGCAATGGGGCCGAATAGCGGTCTCAAACCGCACCGAATCGGCAGCCGCCAGACTGGAGTGGACAGTTAGTTCAGATACGTATAAATCCTAGAGCCGAATCAGGCACGAACACCCCTGTTTCAACTAATTTGGGCTCCTCGAGACCATGTAAACGTCCCACTCTCCCTTCCAAACACCCATTCGAGCCCCATCCCAATCAAAAATTGCTCAAAACGCATCCCAAGCTGCCCCAGATTTATACGTATCTGAACTAACTGTCCAGACCATTACGAACCAGGCCTCTTGTCAGCCCCAAGTGATCCGTTTTCCTCCGTCCCCAACGGATCAATAAGAAAGGCTCTGTTAGACCAGGATTGACATACATGTGTCCCCACGGTGCCATATCGT
>CALDBJ010000053.1 GCA_937937835.1 uncultured Collinsella sp. | reverse complement strand
GAGCACAACCTTGCCAAGGTTGGGGTCGCGGGTTCGAGCCCCGTTGTCCGCTCCAACTATCTTACGCGGTTCTAACGAACCGCGTTTTTTGTTGACGCTGCGCGGGCCCCGGGCACCCCATCTTGCCCCTCAATCGTCGGTCGCGTACATAAAGTACGCTTCCCTCCTCTTTCGCGGCAACCTGGGGCACCCGGAGCCCGCTCGCTGTCGTGGCCGGGAAAGTGGGTCTTCCGTTCTTTTCACTAATCGCTCGATTCGTCCCAGGAGGCTTGAGCCCGAGAGGGGGCGATCGTTTTGGGGCGTGGCTGCGGCGTTGTTTGTCGCGAATGTCCGCTTTGGGCGTATCATCGTGGGCATCTCGCATAACCTCGTTGCAAGGGAGATACGCCCCATGGCTACAGAAAAGTCTTCTTCGCGCTCATGGATGTCCGATGCCGCGATCTATCAGATCTACCCGCGCTCGTTTAAGGATTCGACTGGTTCGGGTCTGGGCGATATCGCGGGCATTACCCAGCAGATGGACTATCTTGAGCGGCTGGGTATCGAGGCCATCTGGCTGAGCCCGTTTTACCCATCGCCTCTTGTCGATGGCGGCTATGATGTGGCGGACTACTGCGATGTCGACCCGCGTCTCGGCTCGCTTGACGACTTCGATGACATGATCGCTGCGGCTCACGCGCGCGGCATCAAGGTCATCGTCGACATCGTGCCCAACCATTCATCCAACCAGCACCCCTGGTTCAAAGCCGCTCTTGCCGCCGGCCCCGGATCGCCCGAACGCGCCCGTTATATCTTCCGCGATGGTCGCGGCGAGCATGGCGAGCTGCCTCCCACCAATTGGAATGCCAACTTTGGCGGCCCCGCCTGGACGCGTGTTGCGGACGGTCAGTGGTATCTGCACATGTTTACGCCCGAGCAGCCGGACTTTGACTGGTCATGCCCCGAGGTTCACGCGTTCTTTTGCGACGTCCTGACATTTTGGAGCGATCGAGGCGTCGATGGCTTTCGCATTGATGTGGCGCACGGTCTTGCCAAGGATCTCGACCGCGATGACCTCGACCGGTGGCATCTCGCCGAGGGCGATGACATGGTTGACGACGGCACCCATCCGCTGTGGGACCGCAACGAGGTCCACGAGATCTATCGCGAGTGGCGCCGCGTGTTCGACCGCTATAATCCGCCGCGCAGCGCCGTTGCCGAGGCGTGGGTGCTGCCCGAGCGCCAGTATCTCTACGTGCGTCCCAGCGAGCTTGGCCAGACATTCAACTTTGAGTTCGCCAAGGCCACTTGGACCTATGATGACATGCACGCTGCAATTGAGAAGGGCTTGAAGGCGGCCATCGAATCCGATTCCGCCTCGACCTGGGTACTCTCCAACCACGACGTGCCGCGCGTGGCGACACGCTATGCCCTGCCGCAAATCAAGGCGACGCGCTACCATCAGATTGCGCTCGACTGGCTCTTACGCGACGGGTCGTCTTATGACGAGGACCGTGAACTCGGCGAGCGCCGCGCGCGGGCGGCCCTTTTGCTTGAGCTGGCGCTTCCGGGCTCGGCATACGTGTATCAGGGTGAGGAGCTCGGCCTTTTTGAGGTGGCTGACATCCCGTGGGCTGCACTCGAAGACCCCACTGCGACCAATACGCACGGACCGAAGCGCGAGAAGGGGCGCGACGGCTGTCGTGTGCCCCTGCCATGGGTAGCGGCGGACGATCCCGCGCAGGGCGGATCGTTTGGGTTTTCGCCGGCGGACGCCGATGCAGCGCCCCATCTGCCGCAGCCTGCATGGTTTTCCGATTACGCTGCCGATAGGGAAGAAGCGGACCCGACATCGATGCTTGCGCTCTATCGTGACGCCCTCTGGCTGCGGCGCAAGCTGCGCAGGTGCGCCAACGATCTTGCGTGGCTCGATCTTGACGGGCGCACCGGCCTTGCGGATGGTGCCGAGGGCGCTGAGGGCGGCGTCATCGCCTATCGCCGCGACAACGGATGGGCGTGTGTGACGAACTTCGGTGCAGCACCCGTGGAGCTGCCGGCGGGCAGGGTCCTGCTCACCTCATCACCGCTTGCAGACGGCAGGCTCGCGCAGGACAGCTCCGCCTGGATCATGCTCGCTGAGTTGTAGGGGCCTTTTGCGGCGAATTTGCGTTTGCCTACACCTTCCGTGGTGGCTGATGTCTTCGCGAGGTTCGCGAGGGCGTCGCAAAACGGTTGATTTCCGATCTCAGCCGAACACATTAGGCGGACAGGCCGTTCCCGCAGC
>CALDBJ010000052.1 GCA_937937835.1 uncultured Collinsella sp. | reverse complement strand
TTGCCGCGCCCCGCAGTGCCCGCTTCCCCCGAGAACAATTATCAGTGCAGGTAGAAGCGTTGCCAATTTCGTAGATTGCACGCCGTGGTCGGCCAGAGCTATTTTGTCGTTGTAAACCGGCCCTCTTTTTAATACAGAAGTTCAACCAAGAAGAGGGCGCCTAATTGGGGCGCCCTCTTTTGCGTTGGATTAAGTTTTAATCGTCCAGACTAGTGACGCTTGCGGGTAGCCGTTGCCTTACGGACGGAGGTCTTCTTGGTCGGAGCCTTTTCCTCGGCCGGAGTGGCGGGGGAGACCGGGGTCTCCTTGGTGGGCTCGGTCTTTGCCTTAGCCTTGGGAGCGGTCTTGACCTCGGCGACCTTCGGCGTCGGCTCGGCCTTTACTGCGGGCTTGTCCTCGTCCTTTGCCTCTGCCTTGGGAGCTGCAGCCTTGGTCGTGGTCTTCTTGGCCGTCGTCGTAGAGCGCTTGCGCGTGGTGGTCTTGGCGGCCGGCTTTGCCTCGACAGCTGCCTTGGCCTTGGGCTCGGAGGGCGCCTCCTCGACCTTGTCGGCGGGCTTTACAGCAGCCTTCGGGGTCGTCTTCGCCGCGGCCTTCGTCGTGGCAGCCTTGGTCGTCGTCGACTTCGTAGCCGTGGCCTTCTTGGCGGTCGTGGTCTTGGTCGTGGTCGTCTTCTTGGCAGCGGTCTTGACCGGAGCCTTTGCCGCGGGCTCGGCCTTTACCTCAGGAGCGACCTCGGCCTCGGCGGCCTTCTTGGAAGCGGCGGTCTTACGCTTGCGCGTAGTCGTTGCCTTGGCAGTAGTTGCCTTGGCAGCGGTGGTCTTGCTCGCAGTGGCCTTCTTAGCCGTCGTCTTGCGGGCCGTCGTCTTCTTGGCGGCAGGCTTCGCGTCGGGCTTAACTTCGGCCTTGGCCGCCGGCTTCTCCTCGGCCTTGGGCTCCTCAGCGGCTGCGGGCTCCGTAACAGTCGCCGCAGGCTCGGCCTCAGCGGCAGCGGGCTCATCGACAGCTGCAACCTCAGTCACAGCCGCCGGGCGCTCAATCTCCGGGTGCATAAAGAAATACAGGTCCAGATACTTGTCGGCCGAACGCGTCCAGCTAAAGTCCTGGCTCATGGCCTGCGTGACCAGCTGGTTCCAGGCGTCGCGGTTATCCCAGAACAGACGCGCCGCGCGGAACACCGCGTCGCCCATCTCGTCGCCGTTAAAGTTGGTAAACGAGAAGCCCGTACCCTCGCCGGTAAACTCGTTGTACGGGATTACGGTGTCCTTCAGGCCACCGGTCTCGCGCACGATGGGTAGTGTACCGTAGCGCATGGCGATGATCTGCGACAGGCCGCAGGGCTCAAACTTCGAAGGCATCAGGAACATGTCGGCAGCAGCATACATGCGCTGCGACAGCGCCGGATCGAACTCGATGCGTGCGGCCATGGTGCCGGGGTACTTGTCCTGGAAGTAGCGCAGGCCGTCCTCGTAGTCGCGGTCTCCGGTGCCCAGCACGGCCACCTGAACGCCGCCGGACAAGATGCGGTCGAGCGCGTACATGACCAGGTCCATGCCCTTCTGGCGCGTCAGGCGCGTGACCATTACCATGAGCGGGCGGTCGTCGCGAACCTCGAGGCCCAGCTCCTCCTGCAGCTTGGCCTTGCACACGGCCTTGCCGGAACGGTCCTCCACGGTGTAGTTTGCGGCAATGCGCTTGTCGGTCGCCGGGTCAAAGCCCGCCACGTCGATGCCGTTCAAAATGCCCTGCAGCGCATAGGAACGCTCGCGCAGCACACCGTCCAGGCCCTCGCCAAATTCGGGCGTCTGGATCTCGTTGGCATAGGTAGGGCTCACCGTGGTGATGGCGTCGGCATAGCGCAGGGCGCCCAGCATGTAGTTGATGCTGCAGGCGTCGCAACGCAGCTGCGAGGCGGCCGCCGGAATATGCGCCACACCCAGGATGTCCTCCATCACGGTGTCGCTAAACTGGCCCTGGAACGCCACATTGTGGATCGAGAACACGGTCTTGACGCGCTCGTAGAGCGGCAAGCCCTGGTAGAACTCGCGCAGGAACACGGGCGCCAGTGCCGTCTGCCAGTCGTTGCAGTGTAGAATGTCGCATTCAAAGCCGGACGGCAGGTGCTGTAGGCTCTCGGTGATGGCCTTGGAGAAGAACGCGAAGCGCTCGCCGTCGTCAAAGAAGCCGTACGGATAGTCGCGCGCAAAGTAGCGCTCGTTGTCGATGAACATATAGGTGACGCCGTCGTGCTCGAGCTTCTCAAGACCGCAGTACTCGTTGCGCCAGCCCAGGCTCACGTAAAAATCGGAGAAGTGCTCCATCTGCGCCTTGTACTCGTCCTTGATGGTGGCGTACTTGGGCACCATCACGATGACTTCGGCGCCGGCGCGCACAAGCGCCGCGGGCAGCGAGCCCGCCACGTCGCCCAGGCCACCGGTCTTCACAAACGGCGCGCACTCGGCCGAGGCAAACACGATCTGCATCTTTTTGTTGGTTTCTGCCATATTGTCTCCCATGTTGCAATTCGAGAATAGCCGCCTGGCGCTAACCGGGCGGCTATTCTACATGTTACGAGCGATGTTGCGGTGCCAACGTTAACGTACGATGGTGGTGTCGGAAGTTAACGGAGCCTTGCCCAGCACCAGGATGTTCTCGGGCGTGCCGCGAAGCTCGGTGTTGGTGGGAACCACGTTGTTCTTGTCCAGGATGGCATTCTCAACACGGGCGCCACTCTTGATGATGCAGCTCTGGTTGATGATCGAGTTGGTCACCGAGGCTCCTTCCTCGACCACAACGCCGCGCGACAGGATCGAGTTGCGCACGGTGCCCTTGATGATGCAGCCGGCCGAGATGATCGAGTTGCACGCGTGGCTGCCGGTCGCATAGCGCGAAGGCGGCACGTCGTGAGCCTTGGTCAGGATCGGGCGCTCGGGATCGAAGAGCTGGTCGGCCACGGTCTGGTCGAGCAGGTCCATGCTGCGGCGATACAGCGACTTCTCGCTAAACACGCCCACGACCTCGCCCTTGTACTCGTAGCTGCACACATCGATGTTGCCAAAGTCGCCCTGGAGTGCCTCGAGCAGGTCCAGATAGTCGGCGGCCTGGTAGTGGTCGATGATCTCGAGCAGCGTCTCGCGGTTGACGATGCAGCAGTCCATGGAGGCGTTGTCGCCGTACACGACGCCGGCGCTCACGCCCGTCAGGCGACCGTTCTCGTTAATTTCGAGTTTGGTCTCGTCATCGACGTTGTGCGTGGCCTTGCAGTACACCACGGTCATCTGGGCACCGGAGTTCTCGTGCGCGTCGATGATGGTGTTGAGGTCCATATTGAAGATGATGTTGGTGCCCATCATCACAACATAGGGCTTGTCTGAGCGCTGGAACAGCGTCTTGTTGGAGATGATGTCGCGCAGCAAGAAGCGCATGCCGCCCTTGGTGGTGCCATACGCGTTGCCGGGCACCATAAACAGGCCGCCCTTCTTGCGGTCCAGGCCCCAGTCCTTGCCCGAGCCCACGTGGTCGATCAGCGAGCGGTAGTTGCCCGGCATGACGACACCGACGGTCTTGATGCCGGCATTCATCATGTTGGACAGCGGGAAGTCGATCAGGCGGTAGCGACCCAAAAACGGAACGGACGCGATGGGGCGGTCCTTGAGCAGCACACTGCCGTAGGTCGAAGAGTAGTTAGCGGTGATATAGCCGATGGCCTTGCGATTGATCATCGGATCATTCCCCCTTCCCGATAACGACGTCATTTCCAACGACGGCCGTATCCTTGGTGGTATCGACAGAGCCGAGCTTCACGCCCTCTTCGACCGTGGAGTTCTCGCCCAAAATAGCGCGGCAGATGTGCGCGCCGCTCTTAACGTGCGCACCCGGCAGCAGCACGGAGTCCTCGACCACGGCGCGCTCCTCGATGATGACATCGGTCGAAAGGATCGAGTGGCGAGCGGTGCCGTAGATCTTGCAGCCGTTGGAGACCAGGCAGTCGTCCA
Organism: uncultured Collinsella sp.; assembly: GCA_937937835.1. Classification (GTDB taxonomy): domain Bacteria; phylum Actinomycetota; class Coriobacteriia; order Coriobacteriales; family Coriobacteriaceae; genus Collinsella. The sequence goes on along the minus strand of CALDBJ010000052.1, from coordinate 7,572 downwards.
AGCGACCATCCGGACCAATGTAGTGCGGCGGACGCGTGGTGATGTTGGACATGATGGGGAAGTGCTTGTCAAACAGATCGAACTCGGGGTTGTTGCCCAGCAGGTCCATCGAGGTCTCGTGGAAGCTGGCGATGGTGCCGACGTCCTTCCAAAAGCCGTGGAACTCGTAGCTGTACAGGCGCTTGCCCTCGCCGAGCAGCTTGGGGATGATGTCCTTGCCAAAGTCGTGGCTCGAGCGCTGGTCCAGAGCGTCCTCCTCGAGTGCCTCGATCAGCACGTCGGCCGAGAAGATGTAGATGCCCATGGACGCGAGGTTCGAATCGGGCTTATCGGGCTTCTCGGTGAACTTGGTGATACGGCCGTCCTCGGGGTCGGTGGTCAGGATGCCAAAGCGGCTGGCCTCCTCCCAAGGCACGGGCATAACGCTCACCGTGAGGTCGGCGTTGTTCTCAATGTGCGTCTTGAGCATCTTGCGGTAGTCCATGCGATACAGGTGATCGCCCGAAAGAATAAGGACGTACTTGGGGTCGTTGGCCTTGATGTAGTCCAGGTTCTGCGTAATGGCGTCTGCCGTGCCCGCATACCAGGCGCCGCCGGTCTGCGTCTCATACGGCGGCAGGATCGACACGCCGCCGTCACGGCTGTCCAGATCCCACGCCTCGCCGGAGCCCACGTAGGCATGCAGCAGATAGGGGCGATACTGCGTCAGAACGCCCACCGTGTCGATGCCCGAGTTGGAGCAGTTGGAGAGCGAGAAGTCGATAATGCGGAACTTGCCACCAAAGCTAACCGCCGGCTTGGCGATCTTTTGGGTGAGTGCCCCCAATCGGCTGCCCTGTCCTCCTGCGAGGAGCATCGCGATGCATTCTTTCTTACTCATCGATTTCTCCTTCTGTCATCGATGTTCCTAAACCCATTAGCGACGGGCGCGGCGCAACGTCACGCCCGTCGAGTAATGCCGTGCTGGCATAGGGGAGCTCGCGCGCTTTACGCGTGCCAGATCTCGTCGCGGTACTCGCGAATGGTACGGTCGCTCGAGAACCAGCCCGAGGAGGCGGTGTTGAGCAGGGCCTTGCGGTTCCAGGTCTCCTGGTCGCCATAGCTGCCGGCGAGCTTCTCCCACGCATCCACGTAGCTGCGGAAATCGGCCATGACCAGGTCGGGGTCATTGTTGTTCATGAGCTCGTTGTAGATACTCTCGAAGTTGCCCGAAAGACCCGCAAAGGTGTTGTCCTTGAGCTCGTCCATCACGCGGCCCAGACGCTCGCGATCGTTGTTGAGCGTATCCCACGCAAAGTAGCTATTGGATGCCCAGAGCTGCTCGACCTCGGGAGCGGTCAGGCCAAAGATGGCCTCGTTCTCGCGGCCGGCCAGGTCGGCGATCTCGATGTTGGCGCCGTCGAGGGTACCCAGCGTAATGGCGCCGTTCATCATGAGCTTCATGTTGGACGTGCCCGAGGCCTCCTTGCCGGCCGTGGAGATCTGCTCCGAGATCTCGGCGGCGGGGTAGATGAGCTGGGCGTTACTTACGCGGAAGTTGGGGATAAAGCATACCTTCATGACCTCGTTGACGCGGGCATCGTTGTTGATGACGTCGGCCACGGAGTTAATGAGGCGGATGGTCTCCTTGGCAAAGGTGTAGCTCGAGGCAGCCTTACCGCTAAAGATGAAGGTCGTCGGCGTCACATGGAAGTTGGGGTCGGCGATGCGACGGTTGTAGATGTCCATCACCTTCATGATGTTCATGAGCTGGCGCTTGTAGGCGTGGAAGCGCTTAACCTGAACATCAAAGACGGTGTTGGGGTCGATGACCAGACCGGTCTCGGCCTTAACGTAGGCGGCCAGGCGCTCCTTGTTGGCGCGCTTGGAGGCACCCACGGCCTTCAGGAACTCGGTGTCGTCCTTAAACTCTTTGAGCTTCTCCAGCTCAAAGGCGTCCTTCAGCCATCCGTCGCCAATGGCCTCGGTGACGAGCTTGGCGTAGGTGGGGTTGGCCTCGGCAAAGAAGCGACGGTGCGAGATGCCGTTGGTCTTGTTGTTGAACTTTTCGGGCGTCAGGGCATAGAAGTCCTTGAGCACGATGTTCTTGATGATGTCGGAGTGGATCTTTGCCACGCCGTTGACGTTATGGCTGCAGATCACGGACAGGTTGGCCATGCGAATCTCGCCGTCCCACAGGATGGCGGTCTGGCGCAGACGCTCCTGCCAGCCCTCCTGCGTGGTGTCGAACGACTCGTGCCAACGGCGGCTGATCTCGTCGATGATCTGGTACACGCGGGGGAGGAGCTTGGAGAACGTGCCGATGGGCCACTTCTCCAGAGCCTCGGGCAGGATGGTGTGGTTGGTGTAGCTCACGACCTGCGTCACGATGTTCCAGGCGTCATCCCACTCGAGCTTCTTCTCGTCGATGAGGATGCGCATGAGCTCGGGGCCGCACATGGCAGGGTGGGTATCGTTGGTATGGATGGCCACAAACTGCGGCAGCAGCTCCCAGTTTGCGCCGTGCTCCTTCTCAAAGGTGTCGAGCAGGCTGTAGATGCCGGCCGAGACAAACAGGTACTCCTGCTTCAGGCGCAGCAGACGGCCGTGCTCGCCGGCGTCGTTGGGGTAGAGGATGGCGCTGATGGCCTCGGCCTCGGCGCGCTCGGCATCTGCCAGGGCGTAGTCGCCGCGGTTGAAAGCCTCCAGATCGAAGTGCTCCTCGACCGGCTCAGCGGCCCAGACGCGCAGCTTGTTGACGGTCTCGCCAGCATAGCCCACAACGGGGATGTCATAGGGAACGGCAAGGATGTCCTGCGTGTCCACCGTGCGGTAGAACGTGCGGCCGTTCTCCTCAAAGCCCTCGACGCGGCCACCAAACTTGATGGTCACGGCCTTGTCCTGACGGCGGACCTCCCAGGGATAGCCATGGGTGAGCCACTCGTCGGTAGCCTCGACCTGGCTGCCGTTGACGATCTCCTGCTTAAACAGGCCGTAGCGGTAGCGCATGCCGTTGCCGTAGCCGGCGATGCCCTCGGCTGCCATGGAATCCAGGAAGCATGCGGCAAGACGGCCCAGACCACCGTTGCCCAGAGCCGGATCGGGCTCCTGGTTCTCAATGACGGACAGATCGAAGCCCATGTCGTCGAGCGCCTCGGCGACCATGTCGCGCACGCCAAAGTTGAGCAGGTAGTTGTCGAGCAGGCGGCCGATCAAAAACTCGATCGAGAAGTAGTACACGCGCTTCTTGCCCTCGGCGGTGGCGCGGGCGTCGCTCTTGGTGGCAACGGTGCGTGCCTTCTCGGCCACGAGCTTGGCCAGGGCGTTAAAGCGGTCGAGGTCGCTGGCGGCCTCGACGCTCTTGCCGCTGATGCTCATGACGGCATCGCGATAGAGCTCGGTAAACTCCTGCTTGTTGTCGAAGATCTTATTCATACGTTCCTTCCCCCGGGGATGTTTCTCCCGGAACGGTTATGACTTGTATCCTACGCCCCGGCGGGGCGGGTAATTACAGTGGTAACACCTTTGTTACGCTTTCTTGGCAGGATCCTTAACGGCAGCTGCCTTGGCCTTGGAAGCAGCCTTCTTGGCCGTGGTGGACTTGGCCGAAGCCTTGGCGGCGGGCTTGGCAGCCTTCGCCTTAGCCGGAGCCTTCTTAGCAGCTGCGGCCTTGGGCTTCACCGAGGACATGCGCTTGCGCGTCGCCTTCTTGGGCTCCTCGACCACGGGCGGCTTATAGCTGCTGGGACCGCGGCGCTTAAGTACCACGCCTGCAAGGCCGGGCACCTTAATCTCGATGGAGTCCATCTGCCCGTTCCAGGGATAGGGCTCGCTCGAGCAGGTGTAGGGCTCCTCACCGGCATAGCCGCTGCCGCCAAACTCGGGACGGTCGGAATCGAAGATGACCTCCCAGTCACCCTCGCGCGGCACGCCCACGCGGAAGCTCTCGTAGCTCGCCGGGTCAAAGTTGATCAGAATCACCAGGTCGTTATCGACGTCCTCGCCCTGGCGCACAAAGCTCACGATGGACTGCTTGGAGTTGTCCGCGTCGATCCAGGTAAAGCCGTCGTCGGTGTAGCCGCGCTCGTATAGGGCGGGCTCGGCGGTGTACAGATGGTTGAGCGCCTTGATAAACGCCTGATGATGACGGTGAGTCTCGTACTCCTCAGTCAGGAACCACTGGATGGACTCGTAGTAGCGCCACTCGATAAACTGGCCGATCTCGTTGCCCATAAAGTTGAGCTTTGCACCGGGGTGCGTCATCTGGTAGAAGGCCAGCGTGCGCAGGCCGGCAAACTGGCGCCACCAGTCGCCCGGCATGCGGCCGATCAGCGAGCACTTGCCGTGCACGACCTCGTCGTGGCTGAGCGGGCAAATGAAGTTCTCGGTAAAGGCGTACATGATGGAGAACGTGAGCAGCCCGTGGTTGCCGGGGCGCCACGGAAAATCGGTCTGCATGTAGTGCAGGGTGTCGTTCATCCAGCCCATGTCCCACTTGTAGTGGAAGCCCAGGCCGCCGTCCTGCGGCGGATAGGTCACGAGCGGCCACGCGGTGGACTCCTCGGCCATCATCATCACGTCGGGGTAGTGCGCCTCCACGGCGCAGTTGACCTGGCGAATGAACGCGCTGGCGTCCAGGTCCTCCTCGGTACCGTACTTGTTGAACTTCTTTTGCCCCGGATCGTCGATGCCAAAGTTGAGGTACAGCATGCTGGACACGCCGTCCATGCGGATGCCATCCACGTGGAAGTTCTCGAGCCAGTACAGCACGTTGGAGACCAGGAAGGAGCGGACCTCGCCGCGGGCGAAGTCGAACTTGTGCGTACCCCAGTTGGGGTGAATCTCGTGCTCAAACAGCATGTGGCCGTTAAAGGTGGCAAGACCGTGGGAGTCGGCACAAAAGCCGCCGGGCACCCAGTCCATGATCACGCCGATGCCCGCCTCGTGGCACGCATCGATAAAGTGCATGAGCTGCTGCGGGTTACCGTAGCGCGACGTGGCGGCATAGTAGCCGGTCGTCTGGTAGCCCCAGGAGCCGTCGAAGGGATGCTCCATGAGCGGCATGACCTCGATATGCGTGTAGCCCATGTCGCGCACGTAGTCCACGAGCTCCACCGACAAGTCGTCGTAGGTGTAGAACTCGCCGCGCTGCGCGGGGAAAGGATCCATGGGGCCGGGGTAGTTGCCGTACTCGTCGGGCTCGCCCTGCGGCGTGTCGCCGTGGCGCTTCCACGAGCCAATATGCACCTCGTAGATGTTGAGCGGCTGCGACATGTGGTTGTGGCTGGCGCGGCGCTTGAGCCACGCGGCGTCGTTCCACTTGTAGCCATCGAGGGTCCACAGCACGCTCGCGGTACCCGGAGGGCACTCGGCCTTAAAGGCATACGGATCGGCCTTGTAGAGCTTTTCACCCTCGTTGGTCTCAATAAGATATTTATAGAGCTGACCCTGCTCGGCGCCAGGAATAAAGCCTTCCCAAATAGCGCTCGTATGCACGGGCACCAGCGGGTTGGCCTGCTCATCCCAGTCGTTAAATTCACCAATGACATGGACACTCTTTACGTCGGGCGCCCAAACGCAAAAGCGCCAGCCGCGCGTGCGCTGCTGCGTGTCGGGATGCGCGCCCATCTTTTCCCAGCTGCGCTCCCACATTCCAATGCCAAACAGGTAGACATCGTCCTTGGAGAGCTCCGGTGTGTGCGGAGCCGGTTTGCGGGTTGCGGGCTTTTTAGCCGTTGGCTTTAGCTTTGTATCGCTCACGTTTGATCCCATCATGACGCGGCAGCGTGTTGCCTTGGTGACTAGATGCGAAAGGTCCAAGGCTGCACGAATCGAAGGGACGGCGAAGTTTCTGTGATTCGTTCCACCTCGCGTGCTCGGTGGAACTTTCGGCAGAAACTACGATAACACCTGTGCGTTAGTTTTATGGACGAAAGCGGATTTGCGGGGGCGTTTAATCGGTAAGCGACATGTTTATACCACTGGCAGATTTGACGTGGTAAAACTCTTGACAGTTTTACCAATTTGGGTTTCAAAATTGTTTGGCTGACGTTTGGTAAAACGTTTTTAGCAGGATGTTTACCATTTGATATCGAAAGGTTCGTTTATGTCCCATACCGCCGCTCCCAAGGTTGCTTTTGTTTTCGATTGCGACGGCACGCTGGTAAATAGCACGCCCGTTTGGGCCTATGCCCAGCCCGAGTTATTGCACCGCCACGGTGTCGACGTGACGGTCGACGATTTTGCCCAGTTTGAGCATTTGTCGCTCGAGGATGAGTGCCAGGCCTACCACGACACGTGGGGCATTGGCGCGAATGGCGAGGAGCTGTATCGCGAGCTTAGCGACATCCTGATCGATGGCTACTCCAAGGTGCCGCCGCGCGAGGGGCTCCTGGCGTTTTTGGAGCAGGCGAAGGCGGCAGGCATTGCCATGTGCGTGGCTACGTCCACGCCGGCCGAGCTGGTGCAGTCCGCGCTCGCTGGCGCCGGGCTCGACGCCTACATGGAGTTTGTGACCACCACGGGCGAGGCAGGTCGTTCCAAGCAGTTCCCCGATGTGTACGAGTTGGCGCTACGCCGCCTGGAGGAGCGCCATGGGCATAAGTTTAAGCGCGCATGGGTGTTTGAGGACGCTGTCTTTGGCCTTAAGAGCTCTGGCACCGCCGGCTTTAAGCGTGTGGGCATCTATGACCCGCACGGCCGTATGATGCGCGACGATGTGCGCGCCAACTGCGATATCTTTATCGACAGCTATGAGGACCTGGATCTGGCCCGCGTGCTTTCGTTTGAGGGATAGGCGAGGGCTGTGGCTTGCAAGGTATTAGTGGTCTGCGGCTCACCCGTGGTGGCAAGCGCGGATCTGTTGCGTAGGCTAGCTGGGGAGTGCGACCACGTTGTCGCCGTGGACCGCGGGCTCGATGCGCTGCTGGGCGCTGGCCTGAGCTGCGACGTCTACGTGGGCGACGCCGACACCGTAAGCGATGAGGGACGCGCTCTGGTCGATGCCGCTGAAGCCTTTGAGGTAGAGCGCCACGACCCCTACAAGGACTATACCGATCTGGCACTGGCGCTCAATTCCGTCCGCCGCCGCTGGCCAGCCGCCGAAGTGGTAGCAACCTGCGCCACCGGCAGCCGCCCGGATATGGCCCTAAGCGTCCTAGGCCTACTAGCCAACTACAAAGACGCCCCAGTCTGGATTGCCGAGGACAAGGTGGTCTCCCGCATTCTTCACATAGGTGAGTCGTGGACCATCGAGGGCGCCGAAGGCAAGACATTCTCCATCATCGCCATAGCGCCTGGGACGGTGGTAAGCGAACACGGTCTAGAGTGGGAGTTAGATCACGCCTCGCTGGGCCTGTTGGCCGACACGGGCATTAGCAACGTCGTCAGGTCAACAGCCACAATCCAAGTCTACACCGGCACCGCCATCGCTTACCTCTACAGGTAAGGTCTATCGCATCAGGGTTTTATCGGGACGGTGGATAGAAATAAGCGCTCGAAGAGTGATTATTTCTGCCCCGTCCCAGGAAAACCCGTAAGTGGTTGATTTCCGATCTCAGCCGAACACATTAGGCGGACAGGCCGTTCCCGCAG
>CALDBJ010000051.1 GCA_937937835.1 uncultured Collinsella sp. | reverse complement strand
CTCCAGTCCTAAACTTGTGGATAACTTTGTGGATTTTATTTAAGAACTGTGCTTTTCAGATTTCTGGATTATTAGCATGCATACACCAAAAGACACGCACTACTCACATCTTCGCTACTCGTTCAGGAATAAGCAAGCCATCAAAAAGACCCGCTAATTTGTAGCGGGTCTTTTATCGGCATTACTATTCGGCGTCGCGCCTGTGAATAACTATTCTGTTAGATATGTTGGTGGCGACTATATTCATGAACCTCATCAACGAGAATCTGAACATTTTCTATTGGCGTGAACTGATTGATACCGTGCCCCAGATTAAATACATGTCCCCCCATGCCAACCGGACCGAAAGCATCAATCACTCGACGCACCTCACTACGAATGGTTTTTTCATCGCCAAACAGCGCTAGAGGATCCATATTCCCTTGCAGGGCCACACGATCTTCTGTAACGCGGCGAGCTCGTGCAAGGTTTGTCGTCCAGTCGAGACCAACAGCATCGCACCCACAAGCTGCAATTTCCTCAATCCATTCACCACCCCCCTTAGTGAAGACAATAACAGGCACTTTGGCACCATCAGCTTCACGTGTAAGACGGGAGACTACTTTCTTTGTTGCTACCAGAGAAAACCTTTGGAAATCCCCATCCGCTAGCATTCCGCCCCAGGTATCGAAAATTTGGACAGCCTGCGCACCAGCAGCAATCTGAGCATTGAGGTAATCAGCAACTGCATCGGCGTTGATGTCGAGGATTCTCTCGAAAAGATCTGGACGCCGGAACATCATTGTTTTTGCTGTGCGGAAATCTCTACTACCACGTCCTTCCACCATGTAGCAAGCAAGCGTAAATGGAGATCCTGAGAAACCAATCAACGGCACGCGATTGTCAAGTGCTCGACGAATGCTACGAACAGCTGCTGTAACGTAACCCAATTTGTCTTCAATATCAGGAACAGCCAGCGCTTTAACAGCTGCCTCATCCTGAACCGGATGCGCAAAGACGGGGCCTTCTCCCTGAACAAAGGAAAGACCTAACCCCATTGCGTCGGGCACAGTCAGAATATCGGAAAAAAGAATGGCAGCATCAATACCGTAACGATCTATCGGCTGCAAAGTCACCTCTGTGGCGTAATCCGGATTCTTCGCCAATCCCATGAAACTCCCTGCCTTGCTTCGAGTTGCGCAATACTCAGGCAGATAGCGACCAGCCTGACGCATGAGCCAGACAGGCGTGAAATCCGTATGTTCGCGCATTAATGCGCGCAGGAAAGTGTCGTTATGAAGAGTCATTTTGCTTATAGGAAAGTGAGATTCGTGGGGACTAGAACTATATAAAGAAAAAACCGCGCATCAATGCGCGGCTTTTCTCGTTTCAGCGGTCGGGACCATTGAATGGATAATCAGCGAACGACCAACACCGGACGATCTGCCTGACTAAGCACTTTCTGAGTTTCGCTGCCTAACAGCAAAGCTCCAAAAGTCCCTAGACCGCGGCTCGCCATCACGATATAGGTGGCATTGACTCGGGCTGCGCAAGCAAGCACCCCCTGAGACACCGTCTCGGCGTGCTCGACCACAACTTCGCAAGGCACCTGCTTTTCAGCAGCCTTGTGCGAGATCGCCTCAAGACGTTCCTTGACGATGGGTTCTTCTTCAGTAAAGCCGCCGGCAGGTGCTGCTGAAAGCACGACGGTCATACCAACCACGGAACCTCCAACCTGTTCAGCCAGCTCAATAGCTGTATCGACGGCTTTATCGCTGAGATTAGACCCGTCCGTAGTTACGAGGATCTTAACGGCGCTCATTGTGTTCTCCTTGAATTCCTTTAATGCCGCGGCTCAAAAGCGCGGGCAAGCGTTTCTGAGAATCCTACCGCAGACTAACAAAAAATGAGCGGAGGTTCGTACAGAACATCTCCGCTCATTGCTGTGTCGGCGCTGTGAACGATCAGAGCTTGCTACGCAGTTTGCGAATAACAGCAAGCTCGGCAGCCAAGGCAGCGATCTCCGCTTCAATACGAGCGATTTCAATGCTGCCGGTAGCAGAAGCACGGGCGGCTTCAGCAGCAGCCAAAGCTTCCTTGGCGCGGGCCTCATCAAGATCCTTGCTACGAACAGCCGTGTCCGAGAGAACGGTGACCTGCTCAGGCTGGACCTCCAGGACGCCACCCGCAACAAAGATCTGCTCAGGTTCCTGCTCACCAGGAACGTGCACTCGCACGAAACCAGGGCGGATAAGTGTGATCAGCGGAAGATGTCCGGGCATGATGCCAAGTTCGCCAGACGTTCCGGGCAGCGAGACGAGTTCGGCCTCACCGGAGAAGATATGTTCTTCGGCGCTGACGACGTCGACTTTAATGGTAGCCATATAAGTTGCTCCGTTTGTCGGGCGCTTGCCGCGGCGGCAATATGTAAATGCAGCCGCGGCTAAGCATTACTTGAGGGTCTTAGCCTTCTCAAAGGCTTCGTCGATCGTACCGACCATGTAGAACGCCTGTTCAGGCAGTTCGTCGCATTCGCCGTCAACAATCATCTTAAAGCCGCGAATCGTTTCCTTCAGCGGAACGTACTTACCGGGAGCACCAGTAAACACTTCAGCAACGTGGAATGGCTGCGAGAGGTAGTTTTGAATCTTACGAGCACGCTGAACAACGAGCTTATCTTCCGGAGCCAGTTCGTCCATACCCAGAATCGCAATAATGTCGCGAAGTTCCTTATAGCGCTGCAGAGTCTCCTGAACGCGGCGAGCAACCGTGTAGTGCTCAAGACCGATGATGTTCGGGTCAACTTGGCGGGAGGTAGAGTCGAGCGGGTCAACGGCCGGATAGATACCAAGAGCAGCGATATCACGCGAAAGCACCACTGTAGCATCCAAGTGACCAAAGGTCGTGGCCGGCGACGGGTCAGTCAAGTCGTCAGCAGGGACATACACAGCCTGAATCGAGGTAATGGAACCTGTCTTCGTGGAAGCGATACGTTCCTGAAGCTTGCCCATTTCTTCAGCCAATGTCGGCTGATAACCCACCGCAGACGGCATACGGCCGAGCAGAGCGGAAACTTCAGTACCGGCGAGGGTGTAACGATAGATGTTGTCGATAAAGAGCAGAATGTCGCGACCTTCATCACGGAAAGCTTCTGCCATCGTCAGGCCAGTCAGTGCAACGCGCAGACGGTTTCCCGGGGGTTCGTTCATCTGACCGAACACCATGGCGACCTTGTCGAGAACTTTGGACTCTCCCATTTCGTGGTAGAAGTCATTACCCTCACGCGTACGTTCACCGACGCCGGCAAACACGGAGTAGCCACCGTATTGCTTAGCAATATTATTAATGAGCTCCATCATGTTGACGGTTTTGCCCACACCGGCGCCACCAAACAGGCCGACCTTACCACCCTTAGCGAACGGGCAGATAAGATCAATCACCTTGATGCCGGTTTCGAGAAGATCGACGGACGGTGAAAGCTCATCAAACTTCGGAGCCACATTATGAATCGGACGGATCTCTTCCGAACCGATCGGACCGCAGTCATCAATCGGGCGGCCGAGCACGTCCATAATGCGACCAAGGGTCTTCGGGCCAACCGGCACAGAAATTTCTCTGCCGGTGGTTTCAACCTTCATGCCGCGGCGCAAGCCTTCTGACGTGCCCATTGCAATGGTACGCACGACGCCGTCGCCAAGCTGTTGCTCAACTTCGAACGTAAGGCCGTTTTCGGCGAGACTGTCGGCTTCGTCATTTTTCAGAACGAGAGCCTCGTAAATCTTAGGCATCGCATCGCGCGGGAACTCAATGTCCACGACCGCGCCGATCACCTGTACGATCTGTCCGATACTCATGGGATTTCCTCAGTTATATCGATTCATTCAATTCGATTAAGACACCGCGGCGGCACCACCGACAATTTCGGTGATTTCCTTCGTAATGCCGGCCTGGCGAGTCTTGTTGTAGACGAGCTGCAAGTCGTCAATGAGCTTCTTGGCGTTGTCCGAAGCAGCCTTCATAGCTACCATACGGGCACTTTGTTCAGAAGCCATATTTTCTGCAACTGCCTGATAAATCAAAGCCTCGACGTAGCGGCGAAGCAGCTCGTCGAGAACGGTTTGGGCGTCAGGCTCGTAGATGTAGTCCCACGAGAATTTGCGCTGAGGCTCGTCGGCGGAAAGGTGTTCATCCGTCAGCGGCAGGAGCTGTTCGATGACTGGAATCTGCTTCATGGCGTTAACAAAACGCGTGTAGCAGAGATAAACCTTATCGACCTTATGCTCCTTAAAGGCTTCAATCTGAACCTGGATCGCTCCAATGAGTCGATCAAGGCTCGGACGGTCGCCAAGTTGCACCGCCTGGCTGATCACCGGGACACCGATACGCTGGAGGAAGCCGAGACCCTTGTTACCAAGAGCCGAGGCTTCTACCTGCACACCCTCAGCAGACCAATCACGGAAACGCTGCAGAAGCATGCGCTGAATGTTGGTGTTGAGGGCGCCGGCAAGACCCTTGTCGGTGGACACCAGAATGATGCCCACCTTCTTGGCGCCTTCCGGGCTCGTCAAGAACGGATGGCTATAGTCGGTAACATTCGCACGAGCGAGATGCGAGCAAATCACTCGAATCTTGTCTCCGTACGGACGGGCCGCATGCATCCGATCCTGCGCCTTGCGCATCTTCGAGGCCGCAACCATCTCCATCGCCTTGGTGATCTTGCGCGTGTTCTGCACGCTCTTGATCTTTCCGCGAATTTCCTTAGTACTGGGCATGGAATTGGGTCCTCTTGGATATGACGTTAGATGGCGCCGTTCTTTTTGAACTCGGCGATCGCACCCTTCAAGCTGGCTTCGTCTTCCTTCGAGAGTTCCTTACGGCTTTCAATGGAGTTGACGAGATCAGCGTAGTGAGCCTTCAGGTACTCACGCATGGCACGTTCTACACGCATGGCGTCGGCAACAGCCACGTCATCGTAATAGCCGTTATTGACTGCATACAGAACGAGCGCCTCTTCCCAAACCTGCAGAGGCTGATACTGGGGCTGCTTCATCAATTCCGTAACCATGCGGCCACGTTCGAGCTGCTTGCGGGTTACTTCATCAAGATCAGAAGCAAACTGAGCAAAGGCAGCCAAAGCACGGTACTGAGCCAACGCCAGACGGACGCCGCCGCCAAGCTTCTTAATGACCTTGGTCTGAGCAGCACCACCAACGCGAGACACCGAGATGCCAGGATTGATAGCCGGACGAATACCAGCGTTGAACAAGTCAGTTTCAAGGAAGATCTGACCATCGGTAATCGAAATCACGTTCGTCGGAACGAACGCAGTCACGTCACCAGCCTGCGTTTCAATGATCGGCAGCGCCGTCATCGACCCCGTCTTCCCCTTAATCTCACCCTTTGTAAACTTTTCGACGTATTCGGCGTTCACGCGGGCTGCGCGTTCCAGCAGACGGCTATGCAGATAGAACACGTCGCCAGGGTAAGCTTCGCGTCCTGGCGGACGGCGGAGCAACAGAGAGATTTGACGATAGGCCCAAGCCTGCTTCGTCAAGTCGTCATACACGATCAAAGAATCTTGACCACGATCGCGGAAATATTCGCCCATCGTAGCGCCAGCATACGGAGCGAGGTACTGCATGGCTGCAGACTCGGAAGCCGTCGCAGCAACAACAATGGTGTAATCCATTGCACCGTGCTCTTCGAGCTTGGCTACGACATTCGCAATCGTAGAGGCCTTCTGACCGATAGCTACGTACACGCAGATCAGATCTTTGCCTTTCTGATTGATAATCGTGTCGATCGCAACGGCAGTCTTGCCGGTCTGGCGGTCGCCGATGATCAATTCACGCTGACCGCGGCCAATCGGCACCATCGAGTCGATGGACTTAAGACCAGTCTGAACAGGCTGTGAAACTGACTTACGGTCGATCACACCCGGCGCAACCTTTTCAACGACGTCAAAAGCCTTGGCATTGATCGGCCCTTTGCCATCAATCGGCTGGCCGAGAGCATTGACAACGCGACCAATCAGTTCTTCACCAACGGGTACAGACAAAATACGACCGGTGGTCTTCACCGTATCGCCTTCAGAAATGCCTTCGTATTCGCCGAGAATAACGGCGCCGACGGAGTCACGTTCAAGGTTTAGGGCGAGGCCATAGACTTCGCCGGGGAATTCCAGCATTTCACCCTGCATCACGTCGCTCAGACCATGAATGCGGGCAATGCCGTCGGACAACGAAACCACCGTGCCCTGAGTGCGAAGATCAGCGGAAACGCCGAGGCCTTCGATACGCTTCTTCAGCAATTCGCTGATTTCACTGGGATTGAGTTGCATCTTACAGCTCCGAATTTTATGCGGTAAGCGCCGTCTTCATCTGATTGAGACGCGCGAGGATCGAGGCATCGAGGAGCTTGTCGCCAACGTGCACACGCACGCCGCCAATCAAAGCTTTCTCGACTGAAACGACCGGGTGAAGCTTCACTCCTGGGAACTTCTTCGCTAGCGCTTCCAGCAGATCCTTAAGCTCAGCATCGCTGAGCGGGAAGGCGGTCTCGATCAAAGCGTCAGCGACGCCTTCGGACTCGTTCTTCAGGATGCGGAATTGACGCGCGATTTCCGGCAGCGCATCAACGCGGCCATTTTGAATCACCACGCGAAGCAAATTCTTGACTTCATCCGGCTGATCCGCACCCACGACGCTCGCAAAGATGTCGTAGAACTGGTCATCGGTAAGTCCGGGATCTCCCTCGAGCTGACCGATCTGAGGGTCGACAGCAGTTTCTGCAAGACGAGAAACTGCATCAAGCACCGCAGACATATCCTGTGCGCTGGCTTTACGCTCCTGCAGGGCTTCCATGAGACCTACAGCGTAAGGGCGCGCTATCGTAGAAAGTTCCGCCATAGTTAGAGCTTCGCCTTCAGTTGATCAAGCAGCTGAGCATGAACAGTCTTATCGACCTCGCGGGCGAGAATCTGTTCAGCACCCTGAACGGCCAAATCAGCAACCTGGTCGCGGAGCTGATCGCGCGCACGCTGAACCTGCACATCGGCTTCCGCCTTGGCAGATTCGATAATGCGGTCAGCTTCGACCTGAGCCTGAGCTTTCGCATCTTCCACAATTGCCAGAGCACGTTTTTCGCCGTCGGCCACGATGGTCGAAGCGCGGGCACGAGCAGCAGCCTCAATGGCCTGCCCCTGCTCGGTAGCAACAGCAAGAGCTTTTTCACCCTTATTCGCCGCGGCAAGGCCGTCAGCAATCTTCTTTTGCCGCTCTTCAATCGCGTGAATCAGCGGTGGCCAAATGTACTTCATGGTGACCCAAGCACCAAGCAAGAACACGACCATCTGTACAAACAGAGAGGCATTAATGTTCATTGTTGAACCCCATTAAGTCTGCAGCGCCGCGTTTGTGCAAGTGCGGCACTGCGGACAGCGTCATTGAAAGAAAAGACGTTTTGCGCCAGGGCTAGGGATTAGCCGACGAAGGGGTTGGCAAAAGCGAACATCATGGCGATACCAACGCCAATCAGGAAGGCCGCGTCGATCAGGCCAGCCAGAAGGAACATCTTCGTCTGGAGCGGTTCCATAAGTTCGGGCTGACGAGCAGAGGCTTCAAGGTACTTCGAACCCATCAGAGCGATACCCAAGCAAGCACCGAGGGCGCCGAGGCCGATGATGATACCGCAGGCGATGGCAACGAGAGCGACATTGGTCATTTGAAAGAACTCCTAAGAATTTACAAAAAGGGAGTAGAAAAAAGGAAGTGTCGAAGAGATTGTTTGTTAATGGCTACTGTGTGCCTGGCCGATATAGACCAAGGTCAGCATCATGAAAATGAACGCCTGCAACAGAACAATCAGCACATGGAAGAGCCACCAGACCAAACCGGCGATGACTTGTCCAATACCAGCTGCAGCGCCGCCGAAAAGGCCAAACTCGAGCATATAGCCGCCGAGAAGCGCAATGAGGAAGAATACGAGCTCACCAGCATACATATTGCCGAAGAGTCGCATACCCAAAGAAACGAACTTGGCCAAATACTCAATAATGTTCATGAGCAGATTCACTGGCCACAGAAGCGGGAATTTACCAAAAGGAGCTGTGAAGAGCTCAATAATGAAGCCCGAGAACCCCTTAACCTTGATGCCGTAATAAAACAGAAGGCAAAGCACACCAAACGAAAGACCGAGCGTACCGTTCAGATCAGCCGTAGGAAGTGGACGAAGGTGGTTAATACCGACCAGACCCGCAAGCCACGGGAAGAAGTCTACTGGGATCAAGTCAATGCAGTTCATGATCGTGACCCAGCAAAACACTGTCAGCGCCAGAGGAGCAATATAGGTGC
Source organism: uncultured Collinsella sp. (assembly GCA_937937835.1). Taxonomy (GTDB): domain Bacteria; phylum Actinomycetota; class Coriobacteriia; order Coriobacteriales; family Coriobacteriaceae; genus Collinsella. The sequence continues at coordinate 7,045 of CALDBJ010000051.1, read as the reverse complement.
GATCACCATGCACAATGCTCTTAGCCTGGTTGTTGACCATTTCCACGAGCATTTCAACGGCGCACTGCATTTTGCCTGGGACACCGGACGTAGCTTTTTTTGCGCCGAGTCGAAGAACAAAAAAGACAACAAGCAGAGACAGAATGGAGAAGAAAAGCGTGTCGTAATTGAAGACAGAAAAGTCAACAATCACCTGCTGATGCAGCGACTGCAAGTGCTGCATATGGTGCTGAATATATTCAGTTGCACTGGGGTTCTCGATTGACATGAGGACCTATCCTTAGCGTTTTTTAAACAACAGGATGAAGTAGCTGTTCGCCACCGCCATCAGCGAAATAATCAAAGCGGGCCAGTTCAGGTTCGCATAGAGCTGCGCCGTAATAAACAGCAGCAGGATTACGCAAAGCACCTTCACAAATTCCCCGAACAGAAGAGTAACGACATTGGCACCAACGCCGCATCCGAGCTTCTTGACACCTAGCAGAATCAATGCATGAAGCGTTGTTGCAGCTGCGTAATAGAAGCCGCCTAGGAACGCCGAGAGTCCGGGATCTGTTCCAAAAACTGCAGTACAGAAAAGCGCTGCAATCAATGTAACAACATACTGCGCGAGAACGACGCGCATCATATCAGAAAGGGCGAACATTCTCTTGCAGAGGCTTGAGGGAAAATGACTGGCACGGATTGTAAATCTTGAAGTATTCAGTCACAATCCACTGAAGTATTAGATTATATACTTATATATAGGTAATTATCGGTTTTATTTTTGAATTCGATCGACAATGCCCTGAAGTTGATCAAGACTTGAGAATTCGATCACGATTCGCCCCTTACCTTTCTGATTTGCAGAAAGTTTTACTACGGCACCAAGTGTGTCTGCCAAGGTCTCTTCAAGTCGTTCATTGTCCCGGGTCTTGATAACTACCTTCTTTTTAGGCTGCACTCCTTCGAGCAACCGGCGAACCAGATCTTCAGTTTGACGAACTGAAAGATGTTTTGCAGCAACCTGCTTTGCTGCGGCAGCCTGCTCCGCACCTTCCAATCCCAAAAGTGCACGAGCATGTCCCATTTCGAGTTCGCCCTCCATGACCATGCGCTTCACTTCATCGGCGAGCGTCAAAAGCCGAAGCAGATTGCTTGCGGCTGGACGAGAACGTCCTACCGCCTTAGCGGCGGCTTCATGCGTAAAAGCAAACTCATCAATCAGCCGCTGCAGTCCCTGAGCTTCCTCAATCGGATTGAGATTTTCCCTCTGAATATTCTCGATAAGTCCTATAACCAAGGCATTTTCATCACTTACCGATCTAAGAATTACTGGAACAGTTTCCATCCCGGCAATTTTGGCTGCTCTCAGACGACGCTCTCCGGCCAGCACTTCATACCCGCCAGCCTCAAGTGGACGCACAAGAATAGGACTCAGGACGCCTTGTTCACGGATAGATGCCGCTAGATCAGTCAAAGCCGCTTCATCCATCTGCGTGCGCGGTTGATAGCGACCGGCACGAACTTCCGTGATGGGAACTTCAATGAACTTGGCACTTCTATCATCCTCAAGGATGCCGGGATGATCGTCATCGCCAAAAAACACATCTAATCCGCGACCAAGACCGCCTTTTTTCTTAGGCATAGCAAACCTCATACAGGAGCGCCAAGGCGCTTTAGAAGCTCATCAGCAAAAGCTTTGTAAGCTAGTGCTCCGCGGCTAGATGGTTCGTAAACAACTCCCGGTTTCCCATAGCTAGGCGCTTCGGCAAGTCGAACATTCCTTGGAATAATCGTATTAAAAACCTTATCGCCAAAATAATTTTTAAGTTGTTCACTCACTTGTTGCTGCAGTGTGAGCCGAGGATCAAACATCACACGCAAAATTGAAATAATCTTGAGTCCTGGATTTTTTTCTGCGTGTACTCGGCGAATAGATCCTACGAGATCTGTAAGCCCCTCCAATGCAAAATATTCGCACTGCATAGGCACAATCACGCCTTCAGCACAACAAAGAGCATTCATTGTGAGCATTGAAAGACTGGGCGGACAATCGATGAGGACAAAATCATAGTTTGTCAATAGCGGTGCCAAAGTCTTTTTTAGACGCTGGTCTCGTTCACGCACACTAATCAGCTCTATCTCTGCTCCTGAGAGTTCACGATTTGCTGGCAACACATCAAATCCGCCAGATTCACTATGTCGAACAACATCCTTGAAAGACTTCAGTCCTAACAGTAGCTGATAAACCGAACACTCCACATCATGCTTGTCGATTCCACACCCCATGGTGCCATTGCCTTGAGGATCAAGATCAACGAAAAGAACACGCTGTCCACGCAATGCGAGAGCAGCAGCAAGATTAACCGCTGTTGTCGTTTTGCCGACGCCGCCTTTCTGGTTGGCAATGCAAAAGATGTGTGCCATGGATAAGTCTAAATAAAAAAGAACGCCTAATTGTAGCCAACTTGCTCAAACGGTCTTTTTATAGGACCGTTCATTTCCCTAAGTTGAGCCAAAGCTCAGTAAAGCCCTGCCAAAAGACTGCCACACCAAGGCAAATCAAAATGAAGGCAAAAATACGAGCTAAAGCATCTGCTCCTGCAGCTCCAACAGCTCGACTGACTCTGTCCCCATAGCGGAAGCAGAGCCAAATCACAGCGACTACAGCAAGAATTGCAAGAATTGTGCCGGCCAGATTGGAAAAGTTGTACGGCAGTGTTGTGCCAATAGCAACTGTTACTGCAATCGCTCCTGGTCCCGTAGTAAGCGGCAAAGTGAATGGATAAAAAGCCATAGCCTTCAGTCTTGAACGAGGCAGCTCCATCTTTGGACTTGAGGTTCCATCTTGTGCTGGTGCGTTCAAGGCATTCCAGCCTGCGGCAAAAAGCACAATACCGCCTGCACAGCGAAGTACTCCAACGGAAATACCAAAAAAGCCAAGAATGATATGTCCAGCAAACAGACAAACCATCAAAATAATCAAAGAAAACAATGCAATGCGACCCGCTACATAAGATCGATCAGCATCAGAGAGATGTCCTGTCAACGTCACAAAGAACATCGCTCCGCTAAACGGGTTAATGACAGGAAGCAGCGTTGTGAATGCATATAGAAAAGCCCCCACAAAAGATGCTCCGAGCATAGCTGTCAAATCCATATCAGCTACTCCTTACCAAGAACGATGAGATGGCGTTCCTCTTCAAGACCAGGCACAACCAGCTTCTCTATAGCAAGCACTTTGACATTTGAGGGAAGAGCAGCTATTTCATCCTCAGGAACCACTCCTTTCATAGCTAGCCAACGTCCGTCTGAAGCAAGAAGATGCATCGTTAGGTGCGTAAAGTCAGCCAGTGACGCAAAAGCGCGGCTTGTGATCGCTTTCCATGTTCCGACCATCTTCTCAACACGAGCATGACGGGCCGTAAGATTCTTGAGCCCCAGTTCAATGGCTACTTGATTTACAAAAGCTGCTTTTTTACCAACGGCATCAACCCCCATCACAGAGACGTGCGGCAGTAGTAAAGCTAACGGTACGCTTGGCAGCCCACCTCCACAACCAACATCAAGCACTGTATCAACTCCCGGTACAAAACGCTGCAGAGCTGGAACAAGCGTTGCTGAATCCAGAAGGTGATGAGTAAGCACCTCTTCAGGGTTGCGGATTGCGGTAAGGTTGTAAACCTTATTCCATTTAAGAAGTAATTCAGCGTAGCTCTCAAAGCCCTTGAGTACGTCTAGGTTCGATGTAAGTCCCAGCTGAGTTAGTCCTGCAGTAAGAACTGAGCGGTCAATGACGGTAGCTGACATGTGATCACTCCGGAGACTCGACAGTTGGATGTTGCGTCCCTTTATCGCGAACATAGTAATGTCGACGTTTGAGATGAACTAAAAGAAGTGCCACCGCAGCAGGAGTTACACCAGAAATACGAGAAGCCTGCCCTACAGTCTCAGGTTGAGCCGCTTTTAGTTTTTGGCGTACCTCGAATGAAAGCCCCATCACTTGGTCATAGTCCATTTCTCGTGGAATAACTAGCGTTTCATTTGCAAGAGTCTTCTGGATTTCATCTTTTTGCCGATCAATATAACCAGCATATTTCACTTCTACTTCAACCCGAGATTGTTCTTCCTCATTGAGTTCGGAGAAATCATGAGCAAGCGAACCATCCGTGCGCTTCAATGTCATGAGGCTCTCCATTGTCACGTTTGGTCGTGCGAGAAGACTGCGTAAAGAATATTCACGTTCGATGGCAACGCCGAGTACGCGTTCTGCTTCAGCCCGTTCAATCAGTTTGGGATTTACCCAAGTTTCACGCAATGCCTCCATTGCTCGTTCAATGCGTTCTGTCTTACGACAGAAAAACTCCCAACGAGCATCATCAACCAACCCCAACTTACGCCCAATAAGAGTGAGACGGGTATCAGCATTATCTTCCCGAAGATTTAAGCGATACTCGGCACGACTTGTAAACATCCGGTACGGCTCCGTAACGCCTTTTGTCGTTAAGTCGTCAGCCATAACGCCCAAATACGCTTCATCTCGTCTCGGTGTCCAAGCATCATCGCCACGCGCATAAAGCGCTGCATTAGCACCAGCCAAAAGACCCTGTGCTGCAGCTTCTTCGTATCCCGTTGTTCCGTTGATTTGTCCGGCACAGAACAGGCCTTCCATTACTTTAGATTCAAAGGACCGTTTTAATTCCCGAGGGTCATAGTAGTCATATTCGATGGCATAACCTGGTCGAGTTAAATGTGCTTTTTCAAGCCCCGGCATCATATGTACCATCTTCAATTGCACATCAAAAGGCAGACTTGTGGAGATGCCGTTTGGATAGTACTCACGGACATGGATCCCTTCAGGTTCAAGAAACACCTGATGACTGTCCTTCTCCGCAAAGCGCTTCACTTTATCTTCTATAGAAGGACAGTAACGCGGACCGATACCTTGGATAACGCCTGCATACATTGGCGAACGGTCTAGATTCGCAAGAATCAACTCATGCATCTCACGGGTCGTGTGCGTAATCCAGCACGGCATTTGTTCCGGATGAGTAGCAGTCGGCTGCATCAAGGAAAAAGAAGGGGTGGGATTAAGATCTCCCCACTGTATTTCACAACGAGAGAAGTCAATGGTGCGAGCATCAATACGGCATGGAGTTCCTGTCTTTAGACGACCTTGAGGAAGCCCTAACTCCTTCAATCGTTCCCCCAACCGCACACTTGCGGGATCCCCCATGCGACCAGCAGTAAAGTGTTCAAGCCCAATGTGTACAAGACCGTTGAGAAATGTTCCCGCAGATAGCACTACAGTCTTGGAATGAAATCGAATGCCTGTATTCGTGACAACGCCTCTAGCACAGCCATTTTCCACTAATAGATCATCGACGGCCATTTGGAAAACTTTAAGGTTTTCCTGAGATTCAATCCGTTTTCGCATTGCTCGTCGATACAGCTGACGATCAATCTGGGCTCGAGATGCATGAACCGCCGCACCTTTTGAACGATTGAGGATACGAAATTGAATACCAGACTCATCAGTCACCTGCCCCATGGCTCCGCCCAGAGCATCTAATTCCTTAACAAGGTGCCCTTTGCCAATTCCCCCAATCGATGGGTTACAGGAAAGCTGGCCGACAGTATCAAGATTATGAGTAACCAACAACGTGCTACAACCCATGCGAGCGGATGCAAGTGCAGCCTCCGCTCCAGCATGACCGCAACCGATCACAATGACATCAAAATTTTCGGGATAGTCCATGGGGAACCGCCCATAAAAAGAGAAGTAACTTATTTACCAATGCAGAAACGGCTGAAAATAATGCCAAGCAAATCCTCTGCGTCGGTTTCGCCGAGAAGTTCGCCTAATGCACGTCCTGCAAGACGCAGCTCTTCGGCAAAAATCTCCATCATACAGAAGGGAGATGTACTCATTTCAAGTGCTTTTGAAAGATGAGCTGAAGCCATACGTAGGCATTCCAGATGACGTTCTCGTGCAAGAAATACACCTTCCGTGCCACCAGTCATATCAACGTACTCCAAGACCCTCGCCTTGAGAGCCTCTAGGCCCTCATGAGTCTTCGCTGAAATAGGAACTATGCTGGCGTCGCAGTACTCATTTCTGCGCTCTAAAGAAATACTGTCAATCTTGTTGGCCACGATGAGAAGCGGAGTTCCAGGACGTGCGTACTCTCTCACTCGTGTAAGAAGCGCTTCATCATCCGGAATGCGTCCGGAAGCATCAACGAGATGCAGCACGATATCAGCCTCTGATATGGCTTTCAGTGTTCGCTCAATACCTTTCTGCTCAACAATATCGTTTGTTTCACGCATTCCTGCCGTATCAACAATGCGCAACGGTATACCGTCAAAAGCTGTCCAATGTTCAATGCGGTCTCGGGTGGTTCCAGCAATTTCCGTAACAATAGCCACCTCATCACCCGCAAGCGCATTCAACAAACTGGATTTGCCAACATTAGGGGCTCCCACCAAGGCAACAGTAATGCCATCAGCTAGAACTACCCCACGGCGTGCATTTGCAAGAAGTCCCCCCAGCTTTATCTGAGCTTCTCGAGCACGAGTGAAAATCTGCTTTTCTTTGAGATCTTCTAGATCTTCCTCAGGAAAGTCGAGCGAAGCTTCAGACAAAGCTCGAGCTTCATCAAGAAGATCTCCTGCTGCATGAACTTCTCTGGAAAAATCTCCAGAAAGTGATCGTGCTGCCGCATGTGCAGCTGCCTCACTTGCCGCATCGATCAAACCGCTTACGGCTTCTGCCTGAGTAAGATCCATACGGCCATTAAGGAAAGCGCGTTTAGTGAATTCCCCTGGTTCAGCAATCCTCAATCCACAGAACGCAAGCTTGGTTAACGCAGCCCGCAAAATAAGTTTTAGTAGGACCGGGCCGCCGTGAGCCTGGATTTCCAAAACAGATTCGCCTGTATAGCTCGCTGGCGCAGAGAAATAAAGCACAACTGCATGATCAAGCAGTGCATTGTTTTCATCTAAAAAAGGAAGTAATTGAACTCGGCGAGGTTCGATACTGCGTTGAGGAAAAAGCGCTGCA
>CALDBJ010000050.1 GCA_937937835.1 uncultured Collinsella sp. | reverse complement strand
CCCGATTTCGTGGCGAGCGTTACCAACTGATCCCCCGGGGACGGAGGAAAACGGATCATTTTGACCTGTTGGCTCCGAGTCGCACCCGTTTTCCTGCGAAAACGCTCGTGTTTCAACTTTGGTGAGACATTTGTCTCACGCCCAAAATCAAATTTGGAACGTGTGTCACCTGCCCTAATTGTGTCTCATTTCGTAACTTTAGGCTGATGCAAGGTCTGAGACCGCGAGAAGGGAGACACGATGGGTAAGTACACGAGGGGTCTCTTGGCGGTGATACTGGCCGTAGTGCTGGTGTTGCCGGCTGCAGCATTTGCCATGCTGCCCGAGGCCAACGCCAGGTCCAGCACAGGAATGGACGGACCGGCCATGACCGGAAAAACGGTCGTCGACTACGACACCAGCAACCACTGGAAGCTCTGGGCCGGCGGCTATAACGGAAAGGAAATAACAACTCAAAACGTCGGCCGAATCTGGACCGACAAGACGGTCAGGGCAGTCGAGAACGGGGATTCTGATTTCCTGACCACGCTGTCGGCTATCTCTTCGACATCCGATACGACGGTCTCCGGCAAGCCGCTCGACATCGTGCTGGTGCTAGACGCTTCTGGTTCGATGAATGACCCTATGGGCGATGGAGGTTCCATCCAGCGTATTGTTGCGCTCAAGAATGCCGCCAACAGCTTCATCGGTACCATCGCCAAGCAAAACGAGAAGATCAAGGATGAAAACTTGCAGCATCAGGTTGCCATCGTTAAATTTGCAGGCAAGAAGAAGAGCGATGAGGTCGGTAATGATAAGTATCGCGAGGGCCTCAACACCTACAACTACTCGCAGACAATGCAATAGTTGACGGCGTGCTCGGGTAATGGTGCAAAGAGCCTCAAGGAAACAATCAATTCCATTACGCCTGCCGGTGCCACGCACGCCGACTATGGCCTGCAGCTGGCCGAGGGCATTTCGTCTGGGCGTGCTGATGCCAAGAAGGTCGTTGTCTTCTTCACCGATGGCTCGCCCACGAGTTGGGACGGATTCGAGAACGAAGTTGCCAATGACGCTATCAACAGCGCCAAGAAGATCAAGGATAAAGGTGCCGACATTTATACGATTGGTATTTTTAGCGGCGTAAATCCCAGTGACGAGCCCACGGCTGATGACACAAGCAAAGAGAATAAGTTCATGCATGCCGTGTCGAGCAATTATCCTGTTGCCTCGTCAAGCATTACTTACAAGAATCGCCGTGAAGTGTGGACCATCGATTATGGCACACGTCCAGAAAACTCCGATTACTACAAGTCGGCAACCAGCGCCTCTGAGCTCGAGAAAATCTTCGAAGAGATCTCGGGAAGCATTATCCAAGCTGGTTACCCGACCGAAGTTCACGGCGGTTATGGCGAGCATAAGTCTGGCTACATTACGTTTACTGACGAGCTGGGCGACTTTATGCAGGTCGACAACTTTACGTCTGTCGTGTATAACGGCACGACGTTTGACAAGCCGACAAAGAAGACCGAAGGCAATGTCGATACCTACAAATTTACGGGTGCCGCTGCGAACCTGGTCATTACCGTTCAGCATGCCGAAAAGAGCAAGCCCCGGACCGGCGATATCGTGACGGTTAAGATTCCTGCGTCGCTGATTCCGCTGCGCCACTTTAAGATTACCGATGGCGTTCTTACGGTCGACGATACTGAGCCCATCCAGGTGAACTACACCTCGAGCGTTAAGAAAGACGCGCTCGATAATCTGTTTACGCCTGAGCAGGTAGTGGGGCTTAAGGACTACATCAAGAGCAATACGATCACCGCGGAGGACGGCTCAAAGACCGTTAACTTCTACGCGAACAAGTGGAATGGCGGCACGCTGGGCGATACGATTGCGAACTTTGAGCCCGCCGATTCCAACCGTTATTACTATTTCCAGAAGCAGACTCCCATTTATGTGGATAAGAACTGCACAACGCCTGCGACGGGCTCGCTGGCTGCCGAGGGCATCTATTACTACAAGGATGAGTTCGAGGCGAAAGGCACAGACAGTAAGGTCGAGCCCCGCACAGCTATTATTGAGTTTACCGGTGGACATGCCGCGCAGTTTGAGGGCGCAATCGTGCGCGATGCGAGCGGCAACCTGTCGTTTAGTGAGGGAACCGCGCGACTAGCCTTTATTGACGAACTTCATACCACCAAGGAACTCGTGGGCGGCAACCCTACTGGTACCGCGGCCGACGTGCTCAATCCCAAGTGGAATAACACGTCTGCCAAGTCGGACGCCACGGAGGTTGACGTTCACCTGGGCAACAACGGCAAGATCAGCTTTAACGTGACGCCGGCAACGGTGGATGCCAAGACGAGCTTTGGCCTGACCAAGGTGCTCGAGGGTCGCGAGTGGACGGATGCGGACAAGTTTAAGTTTGAGCTCTCCGCGACGTCCGAGAATGACGCCCCGATGCCCGCACCCGCGACCGCGACTGTGACCAAGGCGAACCTGGATGACAAGGGCAAGGCGGCCATTAACTTTGGCGAGATCACCTACAACAAGCCGGGCGAGTACACCTATGAGGTCCGCGAGGTCAAGGGCGACGCCGGTGGCATCACCTACAGCAAGAACGTTGCCACGTTCAAGGTGACCGTGGCGGTTAAGGTCACGGGTGGGCTTAAGGCTGACGTTGAAAAGATCTCGGGCGAGACCGAGTTCAAGAACACCTATAGCGCCAAGACGGAAACCTCGCTGACTCTTGAGGCAACCAAGAAGCTCACGGGGCGCCCGATGGCCGATGACGAATTTAAGTTTGCGCTGAGCTATGCGGAGCACGACGAGGTTCTGCTGGATGCAACCAACAAGGGCGGCAAGGTTGAGTTCGGTACGCTGACGTATACGACCGAGTCGCTTGCCAAGCTGGTCGAGGAAGAGAAGGCGTCGTTTGACGATAGCTCAGACAAGCCCACGTGGACCATTCGCTACACTGCTGCCGAGCAGACCGGCAAGCTGCCTGCGGGCGTGAGCGCTGCCGTGTCGGCAATTGACGCATATGTAACCGTTGTCGACAACGGCGATGGTACCCTGACGGCGACGGCTGACTACGGCGACGCCGGCAACGAGTTCGTGAACGCCTACACTGCCGCGCCTGCCGAGGCATCGCTTGTTGGCGAGAAGAATCTGCAGGTTCCTGATGGCCTGACCCCTGCTGACATTGCCGGCAAGTTCACCTTTACCGTGACCGGTGAAGAGGGCGCACCCATGCCCGCGAACGCGAGCGTGACCAATGATGCCAAGGGCAAGGTCGACTTTGGCAAGATTACCTTTACGCTCGACGACCTTAACAAGGCCCTGGGCGAGAAGCCCGAGAAGCGCGAGCATACCTTTACCTACACCGTGACCGAGTCCGGCGAGGTCGCTGGCGTGACCAACGACGCCAAGCTGTCGCGCGAGGTTTCCTTCACCGTGACCGATGACAGCAAGGGCAAACTGAGCGTGTCCCGCAACCCGGATGGCAACGCAGCCTTTACGTTCACCAACACCTATAACGTGACGCCTGTCGAGACGAGCGTCACCGACAAGATCGCCGCGACCAAGGTCCTGACCGGCCGCGACATGGCTGAGGGCGAGTTCTCCTTCGAGCTCGTCGAGGGCGAGGGCAAGGACGCCAAGGTCGTCGCCACCGGCAAGAACGCCGCCGATGGCAAGATCACGATGAGCACCATCGAGTACACCAAGGCCGGAATGCACACCTATACGCTGCGCGAGGTCAAGGGCAACGCCGGCGGTATCACCTACAGCGATGCCAAGTTCACCATCGAGACCACCATCACGGACAACGGCGACGGTACGCTCAGCGCTAAGCATGTCCTGAAGGACGCTGACGAGGCGAAGTTCAGCAACGGCTACAAGCCGAACCCCAGTGACTCCAGCGTCACCGGCCAAGTCACCGCGACCAAGGTCCTGACCGGCCGCGAGATCGGCCTCGTTGCCGGCGAGTTCCGCTTTGAGCTCGTCGAGGGCAATAACGTAGTCTCCACCGGCACCAACAATGCCGACGGCAAGATCGTGATGGATCCCGTCACCTATACCGCGGCTGGCGAGCACACCTACACGCTGCGCGAGACCAAGGCCGGCGCCACCGAAAACGGCATTACTTACAGCACCGCTGAGTACACCATCGTGACCATCGTCAAGGACAACGGCGACGGCACCCTCAGCGTCGAGCACGAGCTGCAGAACGCTAAGAAGGCGATCTTTGAGAACGCCTATAACGTGACGCCCAAGGATTCCAGCGTCACCGACAAGATTAAGGCGACCAAGGTCCTGACCGGGCGCGATCTCAAGGAAGGCGAGTTCTCCTTCGAGCTCGTCGAGGGCGAGGACGCCAAGGTCGTCGCCACCGGCAAGAACGCCGCCGACGGCAAGATCACGATGAGCAAGATCACCTACAACGAGCCCGGCAAGCACACCTACACGCTGCGCGAGGTCCCGGGCGACGCCGGCAACGGCATCACCTACGACGGCAAGACATACATAATCGAGACGACCGTCACCGACAACGGCAAGGGCGAGCTCGAGGTAAAGCACGAGCTGCAGGGCGCCAACGAGGCGAAGTTCAACAACAGCTACAAGCCGAATCCTGACGAGTTCAGCGTCAGCGACCAAATCACCGCGACCAAGGTCCTGGACGGCCGCGACCTCAAGGACGGCGAGTTCTCCTTCGAGCTCGTCGAGGGCGAGGGCAAGGACGTCAAGGTCGTTGCCACCGGCAAGAACGCCGCCGACGGCAAGATCACGATGAGCCCCGTGAAGTACGACAAGCCCGGCAAGCATACCTACACGCTGCGCGAGGCCAACGGCGGAACCACCAGCAAGGGCATCACGTACAGCGACGCCAAGTACACCATCGAGACCACCATTACCGACAACGGTGACGGTACCCTCAGCGCTACGCACGAGCTGAAGAGCGCCACGCCTGCGACCTTCGAGAACACTTACAGCGTGACCCCGACCGATGCAGACCTCGACTTTGACCTGAGCAAGGTCATCAGCGGCCGCGACTGGACGGATGGGGACGAGTTCAGCTTTACCATCACCGCCCCCGAAGACGCCCCACTGCCCGATCCCGCAACCGTAACCGTGAGCAAGAAGGACGCGAAGGACGGCATTGCCGCCATCAAGTTCGGCAAGATTCACTACGCTGCCGCCGGAACCTATAAGTACGAGATTCGCGAGAACGCGGGCAGCACGGTCGGCATGACGTATGACGCGCATGTCGCAACCGCCGAAGTGACCGTGACCGAGAACGGCGATGGCAGCCTGACCGCCAACGTCACCAAGAAGGAAAACGGACGCTTTACCAACACGTACCGCACTGAGCTTAACTACACCGCTGCCGGCGGTCTGTGGCTCAGCAAGTATCTGGATGGCCGCCCCATGACCGAGGGTCAGTTCACCTTTACCGTGACACCTGCTGACGACGCTTCGGCTCGCGCGCTCGGTCTGCTGCCCGGGGCTAATAGCTTCAAGTCCCCCGCAGCGGCAGAGGCAACGGTCGGACTGATCGACATTCTGGCTGGTCATGAGGTTATATTTACGCAGGCTGACGCCGGCAAGACCTTTACGTACACCGTGGCCGAGAAGAACGACGGCCAGCCCGGTTACACCTACGACGACGCCGTGCGTACGGTGACGATCGCCATCGCCGACGACACCGCCGGCACGCTCACTGCTACGACGACCGTTTCCGGCGGTCCCGAGGGCACGCATGAGACGGTCCACAAGAGTGGCGAGAACAAGGTCGAGAAGGCCCTGGTGCCGTTCCACAACAGTTACAGCGCTACGACCAACACGCCTGGTGGTACCGCTGCTCAGGTCGTTGCCACCAAGACTCTGACCGGTCGCCCGATGGCCGACGGCGAGTTCTGGTTCGGTATTGCCTATCAGGGTGAGCTTGTGGCATACGAAAACCTCAAGCCCAATATCGGCGGGCACGTGAGCTTTGATACGCTGCACTACGACACCAAGATGCTTGCTAATCTTGAGGCTGCTGGGCTTGCCCATCGTACCGATAAGGACGGCAAGCTTGCCTGGACCATTAACTACACGGCCTACGAAGATTTATTCGGGCTGCCGAATGGCGTTTCCGCTACAACGTGGAGCTTTGGCTTTAAGGTTATCGTCGTCGACAACGGTGACGGTACCCTGACGGCGACGGTCGACTACGGCGGCGTCGAGCCCTTGTTCGAGAACGTCTACGGCGCCGACGCCGTGGATGCCGCGCTCACCGGTACTAAGAAGCTCCAGGTTGCCGAGGGCCTGACCCCGGCCGACATCACGGGTAAGTTCACCTTTACCGTGACCGCCGACGAGGCAGGTGCCCCGATGCCCGAGCGCACGACCGTAACCAACGACGCAGCCGGTAACGTGGACTTTGGCAAGATCCACTTTACGCTCGAGGACCTCAACCGCGCTCTGGGCGTGACGGACGATGCGACCGATAAGGCCGAGGCAGACGAAGCTGACAACGTCGACGCTGACGAGGCAGAGGCTGAAGAGGCCGACCCCGCCGCTGACGCCAATGTCGACGAGTCCGAGCCTGCGGCCCCCACCGCTCCGCGCTCGCACACCTTTGCCTATACGGTGACCGAGACCGGCAGCGCCCCTGGCGTGACCAACGATGCCAACGCCACGCGCAAGGTTTCCTATACCGTGACTGACGACGGCGCCGGACATCTGAGCGTCAAGCGCGAAGGCGACGACGGTGCTGCCTTCACGTTCACCAACACCTACAGCGTAACGCCTACCGATTCGTCCGTGACCGATCAGGTCAAGACGGTCAAGCGTCTGACCGGACGCGACCTTGCAGCTGGCGAGTTCACGTTTGATCTGCTCGAGGACGACGTGGTTGTCGCAAGCGGCGCCAACGACGCCAACGGCACTGTGACACTGAGCCCGATCCGCTACGAGGCACCCGGCACGCACACGTACACGCTGCGCGAGGCTTGCCCCAACGCGCTCGGCCTGTACAAGGGCGTCACCTATGACGGCACGACCTACACCGTCGTGACCACCGTTTCCGACAACGGCGACGGCACGCTGACCGCGACGCACAAGCTCGAGGGAACCACCGAGTCGGCTGGCTTTACCAACAAGTATCACGCCATGCCCACGCAGGTTTCCATCGGCGCGGTCAAGGTGCTCGAGGGACGCGAGCTCAAGAAGGACGAGTTTAGCTTTAAGCTCGTTGGCGAGAACATCGAGTCTACGGTTACCAACGATGCCGACGGCAAGATCAACTTCGACAAGCTCGAGTACGACGAGCCCGGTACGTACGTCTACATCATCAGCGAGGTCAAGGGTGACGAGGCCGGTATGACCTACGACAAGTCCGTCTTTACCGCGACCGTTAACGTGGTCGACGACGGCGAGGGTAACCTCAAGGCGAGCGTTACCTATACTAAGGGCGACAAAAGCGTCGAGGGTATCGTGTTCAACAACACGTACAAGAAGCCCGAGACGCCCGTGCCGACGCCCGACCCCGGCACGCCCAAGACCGTGACGAACATCGTCAAGACGGTCAAGGGTTTCCTGCCCACCACGGGTGACCAACAGGCCGCCGCACTGCTCATGGCATTTGTTATTGCCATGGCCGGTGTCGGTGCCCTGGTCTGGGGTATCCGTAAGCGCTAGGCACGCTGGCAGTGCCCGGGGCCAAAAGGCCCCGGGCGGCCGGCTGGGAGCCAGAACATAGCCCCCACCCCCCCCACCCCCAGCCGCCACGGAGGTATCTCCCTCCTCCGTGGCGGCGCTTTTGTGCGCCGGCGAGAAGGGCTTGCCACGAAACCGGC
>CALDBJ010000049.1 GCA_937937835.1 uncultured Collinsella sp. | reverse complement strand
CCGCACATGTGCGGATGAATGTGGGAGGTGTTCGGATGAAGTCGATAATCAAGGTAGTGCATTTAAAGTGAGAAAAGCCGTCAGAGCACTTGCGCGGATGTGCGATGTCCCGTATCATAAACAGCCGTTGACGCCTCAGTTGCGTCACACATGGCCGCCAGCGTAGCTCAGTTGGTAGAGCACCGCTCTCGTAAAGCGGGGGTCACCGGTTCGAGCCCGGTCGCTGGCTCCATTGCACAAGATAGCCGCCTTCGGGCGGCTTTTTTGTTGCCGATTTGAGTGCATGTGCGCCAACCCAAACACAACGCTGCCAGCAACTCCCCTACTCAACAAAAAGCCCCGCCAACCGCAATCCCCAAGTAGACCACAATCAACGAGACTCAAATATGTCCCCCAGAAGAACCACAGCGGCTTTTATATGCATGAATAGGGATTAAAGAGTACTCAGATCGATAGTCTGCGGATTAGTCAGCCCATAGATGGCTTCATTATTATCGGAAGAAGCAATTTGGCCGCCAGCCTCACATTCAACTGGCGTTGTTTCGTCGATCAGCTCGTAACCAAGCCAGCCCTCAAGAACCGTGCCAGGTTGTATCTGACGCGACTCAGGAAGATCAAGGCCTTCCACCAACATACTCGGATTAAGCCCCTTTCCGTCCTGAAAAGCCAATATCTCATTACCGGAAAACATGACAGTCTGAAGGTCTTCCGACACATTTTTTGCGGTCAAGTTCAGAATCAACAGTGGCTTACCGTCACCAAAGCTCTCTACTCCGCGCTGCGCCCCTGTGATGGTGTACTCAATACCTGATGCTGGGATATCGTTATTCCCGTTGCTGCCGCTCTTTTTTCCAGCAGCATCCGCCTGTGCGGCAGCATAGCCCGCGGCATAGCCATCATCATAGCTCCCCTTGGAGTCTTTTCCTGAACAGGCGGCGAGGCAAGCGGAACCAGCCGCAAGCCCCAATGCCAAGAATGCACGCCTTGGAATTAAAGCGGTCGCGCTGAGCTTCATGAGGAATCTCCTGTCAATTAGTTCTCTCTGTTTCCCTAATTATTCTAATTAATCTTCATGCACTTAGTATCAATTGAGTCTCAATAGCAGCGCTATGAGGTCTTATTCAGCTGTTGCAAAAGATGTGTGCCCAATATAAAAGCCCCGCCAACCGCAGTCTCCCAAAGGAACCGCGATCGGCGGGGCTCAAACGCGCTCCCCAAGAGGAATCACGCTAGTTCACGAGCAACTCGCTACTCCTCCCAGTAAGCATCTGCAAGCAGCTTAAAGCAAATCTTTTTGACCGGCTGTGCGCCATCGCCCGGGAACTCGAGCGTGGGCATGTGAGGCTCGCCGGCAACAAACAGCGCGAACTTGTCGTCGGCAAGATCGCCGGCGATCGAAGCGTCGGAATCGACCAGATCGTAGTCGTCCTTCTCGTCAAACTCCTGAACCAACGTCAGGCTGCCCGTGGCAACCTTAAAGGCCTCGCGACCCTCGACATCGATCTGCAGGTCGTGATAGCGCTGATGCGTCTCATAGTGAGCCTCGGCCTCGGGACGCGTCGTGGGAGCCATGACGTTCGCATAGACCTTGTCGCCCAGAATCGGATGGCTGCCGACCTCGAGCTGCGCCGGGTCGTTCTCCTCGAGCCAGTCGATCAGCACGTCGAGGCCCTTGAGCATTCCGCGATACTCCTCGATATCGCCCAATGCACCGTAAATCATCTAAATCCCCTCTCGGATCGTTTCCTTGGCGGCTACTCGGCAAACGCATTACCAAAGCTGTTGCCGCCCACATACGTCTCGACCAGGGTAAGGTCGGGACTGAACACGACAAAGTCGGAGTCGTGCCCCGGCATAATGCTACTGCACTTGTCGTCGACATGAGCTAGCAAGCGATGCCGGGGCCGCAGCACAAGCTCCTACAGCTCGGTCACGACAACGCCGTTGTAGACCTCGTCCCAACGATCCATGACCAAGTGGCCAGTCATAGGATCCATGGCATTGAGCTTGCCGCAGGTGTTGGCGGTACGCAGCACCGTCTCGTCGTCCGCGCCAGCAGCAATGGCATGCGCGAAGCCAGCGATAGTGGAGTCACCAGAGCCCGTGGCGTTAACGGCAGGGATATCGGGCGTCTTTGCGCGGAACGCACGGCCATTGTGGAAGCCAACGGAGCCGGCAGCGCCCATGGACACGACGACCCAGGGGATATCGGAGAAGCGGGCATCAGAGGCGAGCGCGGCGCGGAGCTCGTCCACATCGTCGGTGGTAAAGCTCGTACCCAAAAGGCCGTTGATCTCGGTCAGGTTAGGCTTGACCAGCTCGGGCTTAATTTCGGACTTAAGGGCGGCCTCGAGCGAAGCACCCGAGGTATCGAGCAGCACCTTGGCGCCGGCGTTCTCGGCAATGCCCGTGATCTTGGCATAGTAGTCTGCCTCGACACCGCGGGGCAGAGAACCCGAGATGGTGACGACGTCGGCCTTGCTCGCAAGCTCGGCGAACTTTGCGGTAAAGGCATCGAGCTCCTCGGGGGCAATCGTCGGGCCGCTCTCGAGCAGCTCGGTCTGGTTGCCGGCGTGGAGGATGTTGAGGCAAATGCGAGTCTCGCCCTTGATGGGCACAAAATCATTCTTAATGCCGTTAGCGTCCATGAGCTCGGCCATATAGGCGCCCATATGGCCACCAAGCAGGCCGGTTGCCACAACATCGTCGCCCAACTGACCAAGGACGCGGGCTACGTTAAGGCCCTTGCCGCCGGCGGTCTTTTCGGGCGTCACACGGTTGACGTCGTCGATGACGAGCTCATCGAGCTGATAGCGCGTATCGACAGACGGGTTCATCGTAACGGTGAGGATCATTTTTAGCTCCTTATCTCGCAGGCTCCTTGTGCCTCGCGATACGAGTCGACAAAACGGAATTACAGAATCTCAATCGTGAACGAGCGAACGACGGTCTCCTTGGGCTTGGCGACAAGGCAGCCGCGCTTATGCTCAAGCACGTCGTCCTCATCGGAGCAGGTCGAAAGGCCGCCCCAGGGCTCAACCGCCACAAAATCGCCCTCGGGCTTGCTCCACACAATGAGATATGGGAAGCCCTCAAAGCTCAGGCGGACGCCCTTGTCCTCGCCCTTTTTGGAAAGCGTGACCTGACGGCTCTCGAGCACGTCAAAGATGGTCTCCGCAAAATCGAAGAGCTCATGTGACAGAGGCAGCGTCTTTCCCACCATGGGGTTCTTGGAGCGGTTGGTCACGTCAATCAAGCCAGTCGAGGGGACGGCAGTGCAAAGCTCAGCAGCTTCGTCCTTCTCAAAGCGCAGCTCGTAGTCCGTATAGGCCTCGCCCTCATCGAGCGGGCACCTAAAGCCGGGGTGTCCACCGATAAAGAAAGGCATGTCCTCGGTGCCCTCGTTGGTAACCTCATAGGAGACGCGCACGGCGGCGTCCTCGAGCGTATAGCGGGCGACAAGCTTAAACGGATACGGATAATCGCTCAGCAGCGCGGCGTTATCCTCCGAAGCCAGGCACATCGCCAGCTCGTTCTCGCTCTGGCTCAACAGTTTCCACTCCTGCTTGCGCGCAAAGCCGTGGCGGGCGAGCTTCACGTGATGCCCGGCAAACGTCATGGCGCTACCATCGCGCAGGCCTCCGCAAATCGGAAAGCAGACCGGCGCCTGGCCGGACCACACTGCAGGATCACCCTGCCACAAATACTCACGACCGTCAGCCTCAATCGAGGTAAACGAGCCGCCGGCCGTGGACACCTTAATAGAAATCGAATCGTTGGAGAGAGCGTATTCCATTGCCCATCCTTTCGAACAACCACTTTTTGCTCGCAAGAACCCGTCTCGGCCCTGACCAAAGGACAAACCCGCACGTTCATCGATGCGTCCGGTATCCCAGCCATGCAACGGGGTACCATACAGACATTGATGCAATTACAGCTGAAAGGCCTTCTTATGCGAACCATCATCCTCTACGCCTCGCGCCATCACGGCAATACGAAAAAGCTCGTGGACGCCATCGTCGAGGCACACCCCGAGATCGATACCCTCGATGTGAAGTCACTCGGTAAAAACGAGTATCCCAACCTGCACGAATATCATCTGATCGGTGTCGCCACGGGCATCTATTACTCCGAGATCGACAAGGACATGGCACGCGTACTCACGAACGTGCTGCAGCCGCAGGACAAGGTGTTTGGCCTTATGACCTACGGTGGCAAAAACAAGTGGTACGGCAAGGATATCGATGGCATCTGCCGCATGAGGCAGGCCATCTTTATGGGCGTCTACGGCTGTCCCGGCTTTGATACGTGGGGGCCGTTCAAACTCACCGGCGGTGTCCAAAAGGGACACCCGACCGCTGAGGAAATTAAGGGCGCCGTCGACTTCTTCGACAAGATCGAAGACGAGTATGGCGACATCATCGTCGAGGAGTACGCCAAGCGCGAGAAGCGCCTAGCCTACGAGAAGGAGCATCCTGCAGGAGGTCTGGTGGCCGGCGTTAAGCGCACGGCAAAGAAGATCGCTAACAAGCTGTAACTGTTAAGGTGCTTTTGAGCGTTTAACTCATACGGCGGGTCCGAGCAGATTCGGGCCCGCCGTCTTTTTCTATCGTTACTCGGTAAAGGCGTTGCCGACGCTCTGGCCGCCAACATACGTCTCGACGAGGGTAAGCTCATGGTCGAACACGACAAAGTCGGCGTCGCGACCCGGCATGATGCTGCCGCACTTATCCTCGATGTGCGCGGAGCGTGCCGGCACCTCGGTTGCCATGCGAATGGCGATATCGGCGCTGGCGATGCCCCAGTCAACGATGTTCTTGACGCCCTGGGCAAGCGTGAGCACCGAGCCGGCAATGCTCTTGCCGTCGGCGAGCCAGCACAGGTTGTCCTTCATGATGACGTCCATGCCACCACTGGTGTAGCTGCCCTCGGGCATGCCGCCGCAGCCCAGGCAGTCAGTGATGAGCACCGTGTGTTGCCAGCCCTTTGCCTGCAGCAGCGCCTTGATGGCGGCAGGGTTAACGTGCTTGCCGTCACAGATGATCTCGGCGTAGGTCTCGGGCGTGGACATGGCAGCGCCCACGACACCGGGCTCACGGTGATGCAGCCCGCGCTGACCGTTATAGGTATGCGTAAAGCAGCTGGCACCGGCGTTGATGGCGGCGATGCACTCATCGTAGGTGGCGTCGGAGTGACCGATGCTGGTCACCACACCCTTGGCATTCAGAGCAGCCGCATAAGCAGCGGCACCGTCGCGCTCGGCCGCCATGGCGCTCTTGACGATGCGACCACCCGCAGCCTCCTGCCACTGATCGAAGACCTCCTCGGAGGGATCGATCAGGTAAGCGGGGTTCTGCGCGCCCACGTGCTTCATGGTAAAGAAGGGGCCCTCCAGGTAGATGCCCTGAATGCGAGCACCGCAGAAGTCGGGGCCGCGACCCTCGTCCGCCTGAGCGATGGCGGCGCAGGCGTCCTTGATCTGCTCGACGCCATCGGTGAACGTCGTGGGCAGCCAGCTGGTGGTGCCGCGACGGGCGAGCTCGGTCGAGCTGATATCGATGCCCTCGGGATCGTTATCGGTAGTTGAGTGGTTGTAGAAGCCATGGATGTGAGTATCGACCATACCCGGTGCGATCCACGATCCCGTGTAGTCCTTAATCTCGCAAGAGGGCTCGTCGGCCTGCCAGGCGCCAAAGACGCCATCCTCGACCATAAGATAGCCGCCCAGTTGCGGGCCTGCCGGCAAGAAGAACTTGTCAGCCTTAATTGCGTACGTGCTCATATGCACTCCTTGCTTCTAAAGCAGTTGACTGTAGTGATGCTTATACCCAGCTCACGTAAAACAAAAAGCGCCCGCCCGCCGTTATGAGCGGACGGGCGCCCTTACAGGGGGACGCGATTAAGCGGTGAAGGGGTGAATCGTCACGCCCTTAACCACGCGGTTGACCGTGCCGGTGGGGCTCGGCGTATCGGGCGTGTTGCCCACGCGCACGGAGTTGAGCAGGCTGATAGCCTGGGCAAACATCACGAACGGCAGAGCAAGGTAGCCCTCGGGAAGTGCCTCGTAGCCCTTAAAGGTGAAGGACTCACCCTCATAGACGGTGGCACCTTCCTGCTGAACGGCGATGGTGTGCTGAGCGATCTCGTCGCCACCGATCTCGTTGAGGATGTCGATGTCGTACTGACGGGTGTAGGCGTCGTTGTTGACGAACACGAAGACGAGCGTCTTATCGTCGACGAAGGACTTAGGTCCGTGACGATAGCCCATGGAAGTGTCGTAAGAAGTGGCAACCAGGCCGTGAGCAAGCTCGAGAATCTTAAGCTGGCTCTCCTGAGCAAGGCCGCCAAAGGAGCCGGAGCCCAGGTAGGTCACGCGGTTGAAGTCGCCAGCGAGGTAATCGGCGACCTCGGACTCGCGAGCGATAACCTCCTCGCCCATCTTGGCGATGGTCTCGACCCACTCGGCCTTCTGCTCGTCAGAGGCAGTGTCGAAAATAAGGGTGGAGAGCAGGGCCATGCAGGAATAAGAACCGGTCATGGCGAAGCCCTTGTCGTTGGCGCGCGGAATGAGCAGCGTCAGCGCATTGGGATCATCGGCAGACTCGACGGCAAGCTTGCCCTCGGGAGCGCAGGTGATGTTGAGGAACTTGACGTTGTGGACGAGCTCCTTGGCAACGGCAACGGCGGCAAGGCTCTCGGGGCTGTTGCCAGAGCGGGCAAAGGAAACCACGAGCGTGGGATCCTCGCCGCGCAGGAAGTCGCGCGGGGCGCTCACGATGTCGGTCGTGGCGATGGGCTTAAAGTCGTAGAGATCAGTGTTGCCAGCGTGACGCAGGTACGGGGCGCAGGTATCGCCAACGTAGTCGGACGTACCGGCACCGGTGAAGACAACGGACAGACGACCCTCGCCCATAGCGCGAGCCTCGGCCAGGAAGGCCTCGATGGCCTCCTTGTTCTCGCGATAGATGTTGAGCGTATCACGCCAAAGCTCGGGCTGCTGAGCAATCTCGGCCGTGGTGATCTGGGCGCCGAGCTCGGTGAGCTCCTCGACACTCTTCTCGAACATTTCTAATACCTCTCTCTAGAAGTAATCCTCTGACGTGCAATTATACACTTCGGTTGGTTATCTGGTAGTAACCAGTTAAATGCAAAGAATCACCATATGGAAACGATGCGAGCACTAGTTACTGCGCTGGTGGTAAACCTTGTATTTAAACTGATCGGCACGAGCAACCGAGAGTGTGTACTCCACAACCTCGTTTGACTCGTTATACGTAGTCCTGACCAAATCGAGCACAGGCGAGCCCTCGACAATTCCCAAAAGGTGGGCATCGGTGGGACGGGCTATGCTCGCATAGAACTCCTCTTCGGCCACGCGAATCTTTTGCTGAAAGTCCTGCTCAATCACATCGTAAAGCGGCTTACGCTCCAGCAGCGGTCGCTTTAGGGACAGAAATTGACGAACCGGTAGATAGCTGCGTTCGACCATCATGGGCATGTTGTCGGCAGAGCGAAGGCGCTTGAGCTTAAAAATGCGATCACCGATGCGCAATCCCATATGCTCGGCCAGATTCTTATCGGCCTCCATCTCGCAAAACTCGAGAATCGTGGTCTCGGGTTCTCGACCCATCGCGCGCATCTGCTCGGTAAAGCTGTAGGACTGCATAAGATTGGTTGCTTTTGCCGAACGGTCGGTCACAAAGGTACCGCGACCGTGCTGCCGAACCACCAGTCCTAAACGCTCCAGTTCCTGCAGAGCCAGGCGTACCGTAGTGCGCGAGAGACCATAGCGCTCCGAAAGTTCGCGCTCGGAAGGAATCATGTCACCGGCGCGATATTCATGGTCAATCTTTTCGGTCAGAATATCGACCAGCTGATCGTACAGCGGTTGCTTACGCGCTCCGATCGCCATCCTATCCTCCCTTTTGCTCGAATTCGGCTAACTACCTAGGGTGTTATGCATTATCTGTCTGCCACACCCGAATCATTAAGAAAACAAAAGCCGCGCGCTCTTTCAAGCACGCGGCTTTTAACATACACATGGCTTAAGGGGTCGGGGTGTGAGCCGCGTAGGGACACACCCCTCAAGCTAGAGCCTTACCAGATGCTCGGCCAAAGACCAAGCGGGCCAGCGCCCAGGATGCCAAGGACGAAGAGCAGGAGAATGCCCTTGGTCGGGGTCCAGCTGTGCTTAGCGAACATGTAGTAAAGCAGCAGCGTAAGCATAAGCGGGACGAGCTTCGGGACGATGGTGTTGAGGGTGTCGGCAACAGAGAAGTTGACCGGATCCTCGGTAACGGTGCCGTAGGTCACGGACTCCATGCCGTTACCCAGATCGGTGACGCCGCACTCGACAGCGTTGCCGTCGGCATCGGAAGCGGTAAGGGCGTTGCCGTCCTTATCGGTCATGGCGATAGTACCGGCCTCAGCGGTCTCGGTATCGATGCCCTCCATACCGGTGAAGTTCTCGGCCTCCTTCTCGGAGACGATCACGGTAGTAGCGGAGAGGCCACGGGTGGTGCCGTTGGGGATCTGGAGGTTGATCTGGGTGCCACCCATGGTGACGACCAGGCAACCGACGACGAAGACGCCCATGATGGAAGCGGCACGCGTGAAGGCCTGCATGTTGGCGGTCAGAGCGTCAATAGCGCTGGTGCCAAGCTTGTAGGACCAGTTCATGAGCCAGAAGCGCAGAGCGAACTGGACAGCGTTGAAGATCACCAGGAAGATGATCGGCGCAGCAGCGTTGCCGTTGATGGCCATGTTGGAGGTGATGCCGGCCGTGATAGGCACGAGCGTCAGCCAGAACAGGGCGTCACCGATACCACCGAGCGGGCCCATTGCGGCGACGCGGACGGCGCGGATCGTGGGGATGTCAACCTTGTTCTGCTCGAGCGAAAGCACGATGCCCATAACAAAGGTGACGAGGAACGGGTGGGTGTTGAAGAACTCCAGGTTGTGGCTCATGGAAGCCGCGAGGTCGTTCTTGTTGGTGTGGATCTTCTCCAGACCGGGGATGATGGAGTAGAGCCAGCCAGCGGCCTGCATACGCTCGTAGTTGAACGAGGCCTGCAGGAAGCAGGAGCGCCAAGCCATCTTGTTGAGGGTCTTCTGGTCGAGCTGCGGAGCAGGAGTGAGATCCTCGTAGTGCTCCGGGATCACATACTCATTAGATGCCATCTTCGAAGTCACCTCCGTCAGAAACAGCTGCACCCTTCAGCTCGGTCTGCTGCTGGAAGTCCCAGAAAGCGATGCCGAAGCCGATGAGAGCGAGGATGAGCAGAGCAGGGGTTGCCAGCGAATCGTTGGCAACGGTGATGAGCGCGAGGCCAAAGCCCATGAGGAAGAAGCCCCACATATCGCGGTTCATCATAACCTTGAGCAGGACGGCGAAGCCGACGAAGCGCATCATGCCGCCTGCAGCGGACAGACCGGTCTGCAGCCAAGTCGGGATGGCGGAAGCGATGGTCTGACCAATGGTAGCGCCAGCGATGAAGAACAGGGTGACGACGACAGCGAAGATCAGGCCGAGCAGAGCCATGGCGAAGTAGTTCAGGCGCTCGATGCCCTTGGTGTCCGCGTTATGAGCCATGTTATCGGCCGTGGACATAAGCGGGGACATAAGCGTGAAGACCAGGGTAACGCCGAGCTGACCAAGCAGAGCGAACGGAATGGCAAGGCCGACTGCCGCGTTGGGCTCGAGACCCGTAGCGATAGCGAGAATGGCTGCCATGATGCCGCCAATGACGGCGTTAGGCGGCTGAGCGCCTCCGATCGGCATGTTGCCGATCGTCATGAGCTGATAGGTACCACCCACGAGAAGACCGGTGTTGAGGTCGCCAAGGATAAGACCGATGACGGCGCCGGTGACGATGGGCTGATAGAGAGACTCGAGGAAGTCAAACTGGTCGATTGCCGCGATGAACGTGACGACGAAGACCAGAGCGATCTGGATGATCGAGTATTCCATCTTGCTCCTCCTTTCAAAATGTATGTACGCACTTTGGATTTCACGTACAGAACGTCAGGGTTTCACTCCTGACAACGTGGATCACGAGGATTACGAGAAGAGCTTGCTCGTGTCCTCAACAGGCGTGCTCGGAACGCGCCTGATCTCCAACTCCACCCCCAATTCCTGCAGCTCTTTAAACGCAGCGACATCCTCGTCGTTAACTGCGACGGAGGTGGCGACTTGGCGCTTTCCTTCCGACATGTGCATGTTGCCGATGTTTACCTTCTTTATAGGCACACCGCCCTTGACGAGCGTAAGCACGTCTTCCGGTGTTTCGGCCACGATGAAGATCTTCTGGCGCGGGCTCGCCTTGCCAATGACGTCGATGGTCTTCTGCAGAGAGAAGAAACGCGTAGCGACGCCGGCGGGAGCGGCCATCTTCATGAGGTTCTGGCGCATGGTGTTGGACGCCACGTCGTCGTTGGCGACGAGGATGAGGTTGGAGCCCAGGGTGGAGTTCCACTGGGTGGCAACCTGACCATGAACCAGTCGGTTATCGATGCGGGTAAGAAGAATGTTGGGTTCTGCCATGTTGATCAGCTTCCTTTCGTTATTTGCTGACGACAGTTACTTGATCTCCTGAATCGCGTAACGCGAAACATCTACGACGGCTCCGGATCGGACTTTGATCTGGACCTTCTCGCCTTCGATGCCTTTGACGGTTCCGTAGATACCGCCGGCGAAAAGAACCTCTTGACCCGGCTTGAGCTCGGTGTGCAGCTCCTTGAAGTACTTCTGCTTCTTCTTCATGTTGATTTGCGACCAGACGGTGTAAATCAAGCCCATGATGACAAGCAGGCCTAAAAGGGCGACCGAGGAGCTCAGGACGTTGGCTCCGAAATCGGCCATTAGATGCCGTCCTCGTCGCCGAAGATATCCTCTTCGTCGGAGCCGGCAACGGATGCGACCGTCTGGGCGGTGACGCCCGTCTGGCCAACGGTCACGGCCTGCTCGCCAAGCTCGGCGAGCGTGGCATTGCCGCGGAGGAACAGAAGCTCAATAACCATGGGAAGGTTGGTGCCTGTCAGAACCTCGACGTTGTCGACATCCTGGGCAATCATCATCGACTGGTTGAACGGGGTGCCGCCAAGCAGGTCGGTAAAGACGAGCACGCCATCGCACTCCTCGCGCATGGCGGTAATAGCGGCGCGGAGATCCTCACCGTAGGAAGCAGCCTGGTCGCCCTCAAAAGGAACGACGGTAAAAGCGGGCTGGTCGCCGGCAACCATAGCGATAGCGCTAGCTAGGCCGGGTGCGAACTGTCCATGACCGGTAAGAATAAAGCCAACCATTCAAATTTCCCTTCCGAAGGTGTGTACAATCTGAGTCCGATGATTTTCGGAAGCCAGCGGGCGCTCGCCCTTAAAGCTTCTTAGAAAGCCTTCTTTGAAGACCAGTGGTTTCTAAACTGGTAGTAACCACGTGACGTGTTGTTGTCACTATATCACCCCAAAAGAGGTCGCTTTCGTTGATTCATACGGTAAAACGTTTTTGCACCGCTCACGGTGATAAATCGACCGTTTACCGGTCGTTAACACTTCTACCTGCGGTTTTGAAACCGTTTCGAAATGTTTTGGCAAAAGATCGGATCTTTTCCTGTGTCTAAACAACGCAGGGCGGCTAAAAATAGCGTGAAGAAAAATTGCAGGTCATTGTGAAGATATGTGAATTGGTCTTTTTGACTTAATACCAGTTAGAACGAGTTTTGAGATTATCGGTGAACGGTAGTTTTCGACCGTTCACCGGTCACTTGCAATCGTTTGCAGTTGTTTTCCCAGATGAATTAGGGAAACGCGATGGAACGCTTGCGCGGGCGCGAGGCCTATCCTATTGATTTCGGCAACAAAAAGCCCGCTGGAACGTTCAGTCCGTTCTAGCGGGCTTAATCAGGTGATCGGTTAGCGCGCAGTAGTGCAGGCAAACCTTACGCAAACAGGCCGTAGATGCTGATGTTGGCCTTGGCGTAGAGGCCGTTGGCGTACTCGGTCCACTTGGAGCTGGCGCTCGAAGCCTGCGAGGAGTACTGCTGGTAGGCGGTGTAATAGGCGGTCATGGCCTGCTTATAGGTAGCGCTATCGGCCGTAAAGGCATCGTCAGCGAAGGCCTTAGCGTAGGTGCTATCGGCGTCCTTCCAGGTACCCTTTTCGCTATCCCACTCGTCGCCGGCAAGGTTGATGATGTAGTCGGCGTAGTCCTTGCTCGCGGTCTCCTCGTTGCCGTCAGAAGGCTCGGTCGGGGCGGTCGGCATACTTGCGGAGCTATCGCCCACCTTCTTCTTGTAGAGCTTCTGCAGCGTCGCGGACTGACGGACGATCTGCTTGGCCTGGTCCTTGGACACGCCATACTGCGTGGCCATGGTCTTGTAGTCGGAGGTGCCGATGGAATCCTCGGCGTACTTCTTCATTTCCTTGGAAGAAACGGTAATGCCCTCGTCCTCGGCAGCATCGAGCAGAATCTTGTTGCGCACGTAGGACAGGATGACGTCGGCAGAGGGAGCGGTGTAGTTGCCATCGCCATCCTTGACGGTGTCGAGGCTGTACTGGCTCTCGATGGCCTCGCGCGCGGTGATGTCGCTCTTCTTGCCGTTGTAGCTATAGCTTGCCACGGTCGAATCGAGCTGGTCCTCGGTGAGGGTCGCCGAGCCGACTCCCTTGCCGCCAAAGCCGCCATTGCCAATAAAGAAGCCGACCACAGCAGCGATCACGACTGCAACCACGAAGGCGGCAATCATCGTCTTCTTGTGCTTGGATGCATGGTCGTCTTCATCGGAGTCATCGTCCTCGTCCTGCTCCTCGGGCATGAGGTTCTCGTCGGCGGCATCCGCGACAATCTGAGCCTCTAGGCGAGCGTCCTCCTCCTCGGCGGTCGTGCCGGCAGCAATGTGCTCGGCAGACGTACCGGCGACCAGATCAATCTTCTCCTCCTCATCACCGTCGGGGCCTTCGCCGCGCTCGATGATCTGGATGCCGTCGATCTCGTCCTTCTCGTCCTTCTTTTGAATCAGACCCATATCAGTTACTCCTTGTTAGGAAACATAGTCCGCAATAGAATACGCCCGACAGAGCGCCGGGCGTATTGATTCTCAGGTTATACGCAAACACTTAAGTACTATTTAGGCGTTTGCAGTCTGCATGCCTTAGGCCAGGTGCGCGATAACGGCATCGGCAAAGGCCTGCGTGCCCACAGCGCCCTCAACGGAGCCGGTCTGGGCACGACGAACGTCGCCGGTAACCTGCTCACCCTCGTCGAGCGTGGCAGAAACGGCGGCGCGAATGCGATTGGCCGCGTCGTTCTCGCCCAGGTGATCGAGCATCATCGCAGCAGAGAGGATCTCGGCCGTGGGGTTGGCGATATCCT
Source organism: uncultured Collinsella sp. (assembly GCA_937937835.1). Lineage (GTDB taxonomy): Bacteria > Actinomycetota > Coriobacteriia > Coriobacteriales > Coriobacteriaceae > Collinsella. The sequence goes on along the minus strand of CALDBJ010000049.1, from coordinate 13,508 downwards.
GGCCAGCGATATCGGGCGCGGAGCCGTGCGTTGCCTCGAAAATGGCGCAGTCGGCACCGATGTTGGAGCCGGGGGCCATGCCCAAACCACCCACGAGGCCGGCGCACAGGTCGCTCACGATGTCGCCGTACAGGTTGGGCAGCACCAGGACATCGAAGTCGTTGGGGTTCTGGACCAGGCCCATGCAGGTGGCGTCGACAATCTTATCGTTGAACTCGATATCGGGATAGTTGGCGGCCACCTCGCGCGCAACGCGCAGGAACAGGCCGTCGGTCGCCTTCATGATGTTGGCCTTATGCACGGCCGTCACCTTTTTGCGGCCGCAGCGGCGGGCGTACTCAAAGGCGTACTCCACAATGCGGCGGCTCTTGGCGATGGAGATCGGCTTGATTGAAATGGCGGAATCCGCGGCAAAGGTCTTCTGACCCGAGCGCTCGACAAGCTGCGCGAGCTCCTCAACCTCGGCAGCGCCCTCATCGAACTCGATCCCGGCGTAGAGGTCCTCGGTGTTCTCACGCACAATGACCAGGTCGACGTCGCGGAAGCGCGAGCCGTCGCCCGGCTGCGACAGGCAGGGGCGCACGCAGGCGTACAGGTCAAAGTGCTTGCGCAGGGCCACGTTAACGCTGCGGAAACCCGTGCCGACCGGCGTGGTGATGGGGCCCTTGATGGCAACCTTGGTCTCGGCGACCGCATCGAGCACGTGCTGGGGCAGCGGCGTGCCAAACTCGTCCATGACGCCGGCACCTGCCTCCTGGACGTTCCAGTTGATCTGGACACCGGTGGCCTCGACCACGCGGCGCATGGCCTGCGTAATCTCGGGACCGATACCGTCACCGGGAATCAGGACTACATCGTGCGCCATAATCTGTTACTCCTCGTCTTCGGCGTCGTCAGATTTTTTAACGCTAGCACGCTTCTTCTTTTTGGAGAGATCCAGGCCAAAACGTTTAACAAGCATTTCGCAAATCTCGCTCGAACGGGCCTTGAGATAGCTGCCCTTGCCGTTCTCGGCGTCGAACTTAAGGCGCAGCGCAAGCTTCTCGGCGACCTCGGCGTCGATCTCGCCCTGGCCAAACTCGTACAGGCAACCGAGCATATCGCGATACTCAAGGTCGCCGTGGTAGCACTGGATGGCCTCATCCAGGATCGGCCAAGCCTCGCGCGAACGCTCGACGCCCGTAGCTCCCCACACGCACAGCAGGTGGAAGGCGGCGTAGCGCAGCGTGGAGGAAATCTCGTCGAACAGCGCGGTCTCGGCACCCTCAAAGGCATCGCCCAGCTGCTCGGGGCAGGTGGTAGCGAGCGCCGCCAGAGCATCGAGGGCTTCCCAACGGGTCTGCGCCTCGGGGCGGTCGAGCGCCTCGATCAGCGCGGGCACGCAGGGCACGACGCGCTGCGGGTCGCGCTCGGCCAGCAGATGCAGCACGCGGGCGGCAAACTGGCGGATGCGGCGCGTGGGGCAGCCGAGCTCCTTGACCAGACGGTCGACGGCGTTCTCGTTCTCCTCTGCCAGCTGAAGCTGTGCCAGCTCCTCGTCGGTGAGCTGTTCTTCCTTGTTTTCTGCCATAGTTACCTCTTCTTACTATTTCTTAGCGTGCTTGCCAGCACCCTTGCTGTCATCGGTGACCGAGATGAGCTGTCGGTCGGCTGCACCATTGTGACGCGCACGGCGACGCTCCTCGGCGTCGCCCGCGTCGGCGGCGGCGCGGTGAGCCTTGTTTACGTTAAAGACCTCGTCGTGCTTGCGCCATGGACCGACGGACTCGCCAAAGCTCATCTTAAGGCCGGCGATAAAGCCGCCGAGCCAGCCGATCGGCGCAAACTGCACCAGCGGGAACAGCGAAAACACCCAGGTCAGTAGGACAACCGCTGCCGCACCTGCAAAATTGGCAATCCAGTAGTCGCGCTTGGTGATCACACGCTTTTCGCAGGCCCACTGGCCGCACAAAAAGCCAATGTAGATCGCAAAGATAAAGAGCACCAACGCGAGCACCACGAACGTCCAGCTCATGGGCGCTACTCCCCGTGATGGTGGCCGCAGCAGCACTCGTGGCCGTCATCATGGCCGTGGCCGCCGCAGCACTCGTGGTCCTCGCCGTGATGGTGGCCGCAACCGCACTCATGGTCGTCGCCGTGCTCGCCGCAACCGCAGCCGTCCTCGTGAGCACCGTGCTCTTCGGGACGATACTGCGACCAGTCCAGACCGGCGGCGATGGCGTCGGCCTCCTCCTTGTAGAGGACCGTGATGGCCTGGGTACCCAGCTTGGCGCCACCGATGGCGTCGAGCATGTCGTAGAGCGTAAAGGCCACATCGGCGCCGGGCAGCGCGAGCTCGCGGTCATCGGCGTAGGCGAGCGCCAGACGCAGGTCCTTAATGAAGTGCTCGACCATAAAGCCGGGCTTGTAGTCGCCGTCGAGCGCCTTGGGAGCCAGGCTCTCCATGGCGCCGGACTTGCCGGTACCGCCCAGGATCATCTGGCGGGTCTTCTCCAGGTCAAGGCCGCTCAGCTCGGCAAATGCCATGGCGTCTGCCATGCCGACCATGCAGGCGCCCAGCGACACCTGATTGGCGAGCTTGGCAGCCTGGCCCTTGCCGGCGCCGTCGAAGCAGCAGATGTTGGCCGCAAAGGTGGCAAGGATGTCGCGGACCGGCGCGATGTCGTTCTCGGTAGCGCCCACGATAGCCGTGAGCGTACCGGCGATAGCGCCCGACTCGCCGCCGGTGACGGGGCAGTCAAACGCCATGCGACCAGAAACCTGGGCGGCCTCGGCAATGTCACGGGCGAGCTCGGGCGAGCTCGTGGTGAGGTCAATCAAGACCGCGCCCGGCTTGGTGCACGCGAGTAGGCCGTCGCCCGCCAGATAGAGCTCCTCGACCTCGGAGGGATAGCCCACCATGGTAAAGACGACATCGGCGTTAGCCACGGCATCGGCCGGCGTATCAGCCCAGGCAGCACCGCGCTCGATGAGCGCCGCGGCCTTGGACTTGGTGCGGTTGTTAACCGTGACGGGGTAGCCGGCGTCCAGAATGTGACCGGCGATGGGGGCACCCATGATTCCGGTGCCAATGAATGCGACAGAGAGCTTGTTTGCCATGAAACCTTTCCTTTTGGGTTGGGTGTTGTTACCAGGTTGAATACTCGGTGCCAGCGTTTGGGCAGTGAGTTGAGATCGATTACGGCCGCAGCACTTGCCTACTGGCCGCGCACACGGCGCGCGATGCGGTCGGAAAGCGAGGCTTTCTCGGCGCGGTTCTTACCCCAAAACGCGCAGGCCACCATGCCGGGGCCCACGTGCGAACCGATGGTGGGGCCCACGGAGCCGCGAATGATCGTGACGTCGGCGCAGCCCTCCTCCTTGCGGATGGCGGCCTCGAGCCAGTCGCCGTCCTTCTCGGCATCGGCCGTCATGATGGCGATGGGCATGGTGCGATCGGGCACGTAGTTCTCGCGGAACGACTTGAGGATGGACTTGAGCGCCTTCTTGCGGCCGCGGTTGACGCCGATCAGCGACAGCGAGCCGGCCAGGTCGTAGGAGAGCTCGGGCTTGACATCGAGCTTTGCCGTGAGCTGCGCCGCCGCGGGCGGAATGCGGCCGCCGGCAGCCAGCGCGTCGAAGCTCTCGAGCGTAAAGTAGCCGTGGACGTAGGTCTTTGCCTCGTTTGCCCAATCGACCAGCTGCTTGGCGGTCAGTCCCGCCGAACGCTGGCGCACGGCCTCGAGCGCCAAGAGCGCGCCGGTCGCGCAGGGCAGAGCGTTGTCGACCACGTAGAGCTCGAAGTTGGGATACTCGGCGCGCACGGCATCTGCCGCCTGGCACGCGGAGTTGTAGCTCGACGACAGCGCCGAGGTAAAGCACAGGTAGACCGTGGGTGTGCCCTCTTTGGCGCACTCGGTAAAGAACTCGATATAGCGACCGAGCGACACAGCCGAGGTGGACACGCGGGCACCGGCGCGCATGCGGTCGTAGAACTCCTTAGGGCTCATGCTCGACCAGATATCGTCCGTGCGCTCCTCGCCATCGATGATAAAGGGGAAGCCCAAGATATCGACATCGAGGTTCGCGGCGACCTCGGGGCTAAAGTCGCAGCAGGTATCGACGACGATGCGGCAGCGGTCAGAATGGCCGGTAGATGCAGCCTTGTCCATCAAAGCGACTCCTTACGTAAAAAGGCGGCCACCCGCATGGGATGGCCGCCAGCCGTTAACTCATGCAAGTTAACGTATTTTACTCGTCAAGTGTTTCGATGCGGGGCTTGATGATGCCATATCCACCATTCTTACGGTGATACACCACATTGATGAGGCCAGTCGTCGCGTTCTCGAACACGTAGAAGTCGTGGCCGAGCAGATCGGTCTGCACCAGCGCCTGCTCCTCGGTCATCGGGGTGACATCGATGACCTTCTCGCGGACGAGCAGGTCGTCGTCCTCCTCGGGCAGCAGCAGGTCGGCCAGATCCTCAACGCGCTCGACCGGCGCGACATCCGCGGCACTGGCACCACCCTGGCGGTTGTCCACGACCTTGGTCTTGAACTTGCGCAGCTGGCGGGTGACCTTATCGGCGGAGAGGTCGATGGCAGCATACATATCTGCGCCGTGCTCGGCAACGCGAATCACCGAACCGCGGGCACGAGCCGTGACCTCGACGATTGCCGGGTTGGGGTTCGAGGGGTTCTTCTCATAACGAAGCACGACGTCGACTGTCATGGGCTCGATGTCGAAAACCTTGAGCGCCTCGCCGATTTTCTCATCCACATGCGCACGCAGAGCATCGGTTACCGTCGTCTTGCGTCCAGAAACCTTGATATCCATACGTGGCTCCAATCTGCCTCGGGGACTTACTGTACTGGCTATGTACCCATTGCCGTGCATTTAATCACGCGGATTCCTAAAGACCCGAATAACGATTGCTTGATACCGCATACCGAAGTCTCGCACTTTTCTGTGGCAAAGTGCGCTATAGGAGGGAGCCGACAGATTTGTATTTGGTCCCGAAAATTAGCTTTGACCTGCTGGTTTTATAGGGATGAAAAAGCCGGACTCCCCTATTGGAGAAGCCCGGCAGTGCGTGTTGAAACCGTGAAGAAGTGTCCTTTCCAACGTATAGGAGACACCACCCCTAGCAATAACTAGCTATTGAGTTTGTTAATGTCGTCGTCGGTGATGGTGCCTTCCTGGCTGGACGAGTTGTCCTCGGAGGATGCGGTCTCATTGTTGGAATCGGAGGACTCGCTGCCGGAGGACATGGTCTCACTGGACTCAGAGTCACCCGGCTGCACGCTAGCGCCCGAAACCGTCTTAGTGGTGAGGTCGTAGGGCATCGTGCCATACCAGACGCAGTGGACTGCCTCGAGCGTACCGTCGACCGTGATGTCGTCGAGGGCGTCGCTCACGGCACGGCACAGTTCGTCATTGGACGAGGCGCCCGCAACACCAAGCGTCGAGGGCGCCTCGAGCGCACCGACATAGGAGACCTCGCTCATCAGGCGTGCAAGGTAGCCGCCGGCCGTGGAGTCGCAGATCACATAGTCGACCTCGCCGGACTCGAGCGCCTCAAAGCACTCGTTGATGTTGGAGTAGGTCTTTTGGTTGGCGGTGATGCTCTGCTTAGCAAGCGCCTCCTGCGAGGCCGAGGACATCTGAACGCCCAGGGTGGACGTGTTAAGGGTATCGGTGGAAACGCTTAGCGACCCACCATCGCTAGTTTTACCGAACACGGAAGTGGCATCGTACAGGCAGGTGCCGAGCGAGCTAATGTCCCCGTCCGTGGAGTTAATCTCGCCGATAAAGATATCGGCCTTTTTGTCGCCGAGCGCGGAACCTGCCGAAGACGCATCGACAAAGGAGACCTTAAGGCCCATGCGGCTTGCGAGGGCGCGGGCGGCGTCAACCGCATACCCCGTGAGCTCGCCGTCGGCGTCCTGCATGGCCTGCGGCGCATCGGAAGTATCGAGGGCGACCGTCAGGGTTCCGGGAGTGACCAGGGCGTCGTCCGACACCGCCGGCGTGACGGTCTCGTACTCGATCTGGTCGATCGTGGGAGTCGTGAACGTAGACAGCGGGTTGAACGCGCATCCGCTCAGGCCCAAAACGGCAATGACCGCTGCGGTCCCAGCACCTAACCGAGCCGCGTGCATCAAGCTGCCCCTCACCATGTCCACTACCCTGCCTTCTGTGTCGTATACAATCCGTGCGTTGCGCGGAATATCAGATTGTTCCCACCAGCTGACCTGGTATTTGACCCCACACTTGCGCACCGGGGCGTTTGCTCGGGAGGCCGCAGCCACCTTCACGACTGGCCCGCTCGCCCGCGAGGCGGTATTGCCCCAAAGAAAGTAGAACGGACGGTGCGGCTTACATCTAGGACGCGCCATGATCGCGCCGCGCGCACGCGGTCGCTTACGTGGATCCCTTTGACCGCGTCTGTCTTGGACTAGGATGGACATTTCGTCCGTCCGCAACCACAGCCTGGCAGGAACGTAGCGCATTATAGCTAAGTTCAAGCTATAGTTTAAGGTTAGGGACGTTATTCGCATCGCGAGCACAGATTTCGCAGGTCGGAGCGGACCGTACGCGCCATGATTGAGCCCGTCGCTCCCCTACGGAGAGCCCCAACACGCCCGTATTGGGGCGCGTGGCCAAAAAATTGCAAATATGAGTACTGTTACCAAATCAGTGGCAGGAATTTTTTGTTCTGCAAACAGTTTTCACGCTCTATAACGTCAGATTGATGCCAGGATATTCCACGTTTGTTTAATATCTTTCTAATTTACGCCATCTTCCAGCCCCAAAATCCCTGATTTTGCTGTTACTGAATTTGTAACAGTACTCATATTTGCTATATTTTGGCCAGAGCATATATCCAACCCCCTATTTCAGAGCATTGTTAGGCAGGTTTAAGCCCAAAACACGCCCTAAGCGTGTTAAATAGCGCCTCTTGTTTCCTTCTGCGAGCGTCAACACGGTTGCGATATCGCTTACCCATACGCTGGTGAATGCGCCATGCGAGCGCTTCCATCGCCTCCATGTCGCAGAGCATTTCGTTGTTGACCGTCGCGACCTCGATTCCCATAGCAATCAAGCCCGTGTTGCGTTTTTCATCATGGATACGTCCCCTCCGGGAGGAATGGCCCAGTTCACCGTTGTATTCCAGGTCAAACCGGGCTGCTTCCTGATACGCATCGCAAACTGCATGCGGCATCCCCGAGATTGCCTGCGCGCGGTCATCGAACTCGATCTTGTAGTCGGTCTTAAAGGGACCGCAGGCAAATCCGCCATAGGAAAACGGAAGCGAAAACATGGCAAGCATGATGCACTCCATGGGTGAGCGCAGGTTTTCCGACAGATAGGGACACAGCCGCCGCAGTTGTTTGGCCGCACTCCCCTTGCATGCCGCGAGGTAATCTGTCAGGCAATCGGGCGTCAGCACCGGCTCGACTTCAAAGTAGCCAACGTCTGCCGGTTGGTCCTTGTCCTTTGCAAGTCTATTCGCAACAGGCGATGTATAGGGAGGCAGATACTTCCCGCGATCGCTCAGCGAAATCTTGGAACACAGTTCCTGGGCCAGGGCAAACGCCTGGATGCAGCCGACCTCGCGCGCGATGGCAACACAAAGGGCCTCGGGAGATAGACTGTACACCCCCGGTTCCACCTCTAGACTCGAGCCGGCGGGCAACCCGGAACACACGGACCAGCTCACGCCAGGGATGCGGCGGCGCTGCGCCGCAGATCCCACCAGCAAGCACAGATCTTCTTGCACCTCGCCGCTTGCGGCCCCAATCCGCACCAAATCGGGAAGATAGATGTCCTCGGTCGAGGGCGACGATGCGCGCAGCACACGGCGCTCTTCATCGGGATTAAGGTCCTTCCAGCTTATGTAGCCCATCTGCCGGCGCTCGGCGCGCATCATGCGCAGCGCCGAGGCACCCGTCAGAATTACGGAAGCAGCCAGCTGCTCGCTTGCAGGCTTGCCACGCTGCCCGATCTTTATTGCCATCTGAACCACCCCTACCAAACGCGTGCGATAGCGAGGCCATCAACGGCCGCGGCACCGGCGCGCTTGAGTTCCGCCGAAGCCGCTGCCATCGTCGCACCCGTGGTGATAACGTCGTCGATAAGCAGCAGGCGCTTGCCCCGCACATCCTCAACCGTCTCGTACATGCCTTGGGCACGCTCGCGGCGCTCCTCACGACCGAGTTCGCGCTGGTCGCCATGCCCGTACTTGACGAGAGCATCGAGCAGGGGAACACCCGACAGCTCGCAAAATGGGCGCGCAATGGCCTCCATATGATCAAAACCACGCCGCCGAAACGCTGCCGCCGTCGCAGGCACAAACACCACCGCATCCGCACCGGACAGCACACCTCCGTAGCGATCGGGCGCTACGACCTGGGCATGCAGGGCGGTGTCGTAGAGCAGCTCCGCCAGATACGGAGCCAGACGTCGCTCGCCCGCATCCTTGTACGCTTTAATGATGCGCGGCAGCGGATGCGCATAGACGGCGCACGCCAGGCAGCGATCGAGCGCCTCCGCCATTGCCGAGGACGTGCTCTCGACCGAACACTCAGTGCACAGCAAATCCCCAAACGGGGCGCCGCATCGGGTGCAGCTATGACGTGGGTCGATGAGCGTGAGCGCAGCCAGGCAGTCTTGGCAAATAAGCGTACCGGCGCGCTCGCAGCCGGCACATCGTGTTGGCGACAATGCCTCGAGCGCCTCGCGTGCCACCCGCTCGGCAAACGGTAGTAATTCGTCCGCAAACGGTAGGGCACCGGCACCCTGCAGACGGCTCAATATGTTCAAACGGCTCTTCAAGACACAACCCTCCCTACGTTCGGTCGCAGGGAGGGTTGTTGATTCGGCGCTATGATACCCCGATGCGCTCGGGGCAAGGCGAGCTAAATCCGCTCGCGGGCGTTATTCGCCGGCGGGCGGTTGTGGTGCGGACGAAGACGGGGTCGAGCCCTCGCCACCATCCTGGCGCGGCTTGCGGGAACGGCGACGGCGACGGCGCTTTTGACCCTGGTCGGCCGAGCCCTCGTCACCGCGATCCTCGCGCGGCTCGCGCTCGTCGCGAGCGGCGCCACGCGAAGCCTTGGCAGCCGCTCCCCCGCCATCTCCGGGACGACGGCGCGTGACCTTGACCTCGCCATCCGAGACCTGATCGGCCACGGAGGGCACTGAGGGCTTCTGCTGCGCGCCCGAGGAATGGCGACGGCGCGGACGCGGCGCGCGCTCCTCCTCGCCACGTGACTTGCCACCCTTGTCGGCAGGCGCATCGGAACCCGAACCACCCTTGGGGGCGGCACCAGCCTCGCGAGCAGCTGCGGCGCGGAAGGCGTCCTCGCGCTCCTCGCTCGACAGATGACGGCGGCGGCGACGTGTGGGGTTCATGCCGCCGCCGCGATTCTGCTGCTGGGGCTGCTGAACCTCGCGCTCGCGAGAGGAGTTCTTGCCTGCGGCTGCAGCCTCGGTAGCATCGCCCGAGCCCGCGCGCTTGCGACGACGACGGCCACCGGCGGCCTCCTCGGCCTCGGGTGTCTCGGCCTTACCACGGCCCTTTCCGCGGCCACGGCCCTCGCCCTGGCTCTGAGCAGCGCGGGCATCGGAATCGGCATCGCGACGACGGCGCTTGGGCATCGACGTGCCGGCAAGACGGTCGGCGCTCGACAGGCCATCGCCCACGTCGACGCCGTTCTCGCGGTCGAGCTCCATGAGCGCCAGGCGCATCTCGGGCGACTCGATGCGCTCGAGCACGTCACGCGTCACGCAGTCGGGGCGGCAGTTGCAGCCCTGCTCGGCAGCCTTCTTTTTGCAGCTCTCCGAGCACGTCATATCGGCTAGGTTGACCTTAAAGACCTTGCCGTTCTCCAGGCGCAGCACCAGCTGCTCACGCGGCGTGTCATACTCCTGAATACGCGCCTTGCCAAGCGGCGTATCGATGAGCGTCTTCTTTTTGGGCGCACGGCTCTTAAAGTCCTTGTACGCCTCGAACTCATAGCGCAGGCAGCACATCAGGCGGCCGCATACGCCGCTGATCTTGGACGAGTTGAGCGGTAGGTCCTGCTCTTTTGCCATGCGAATCGAGACGGGCTCAAACTGTCCGCCAAAGCGCGTGCAGCAGAGCTCCTGTCCGCATTGGGCATAGCCGCCCACCAGGCGGGTCTCGTCGCGCACGCCGATCTGGCGCATGTCGACGCGAATGTGAAGCGTCGAGGACAGGTCCTTGACGAGCTGACGAAAATCGACGCGCTCCTCGGCCGCAAAGTAGAACACGGCCTTCTCGCCGCCAAACAGGTACTCGACGCCGACCGGCTTCATCTCGAGGTCGAGCTCCTTGACCAGGCGGCGGAAGTCGACCATGGCCTCGTCGCCCTGGATGGCCAGGTCATCGGCAAGCTGCAGGTCGATGTCGCTCGCCACGCGCAGCACGGGCTTGAGCGGCTGACCGATCTCGTCTTGCGGCACCTCGAAGGGATCGGCCGTAACCAGGCCGATCTCGGTTCCGCGCTCGGTGGAGCAGATAGCGTAGTCTGCCTCGAGGATATCCAGATCCTGCGGGTCAAACCACAGGTCGCGCGAGGCGTAGGTAAACTTAACGGGTACGACTAACGGCATTTCAGTGCCTTCCTGATATCGAACAGCATGACCTCGATGGCCAGCTGGGGAGTAACGTTTCTGGCGATGTTGCGCTCGGCGGTCGCGACTGCCTCGAGCGCCCGGGTGGCACCCGCAACATTGGTCGCGGCGGCAAGCCGACCGATCGTGTCGCGCACGTCTTCGTTCACCACGTCGGCTGCCTCGTCCTGAAGCGTCAGCAGCACATCGCGCATGAGCGTCCGCGCGCTCGCCAGCGCTTCCATGATACCCGAACGCTCGCGCGCGTTGAGCTCGCGCTTGTTGCGGTCCTCGAGCTGCTTCAATGCTCCACGCGACAGGTAGTCGGCGTTTTGCTCGAGCACCTTTTCCTGCGTGGACTTGACCTCGGCGAGCGGCGCCTTAACGGCGACGATGAGCGACTTGGCGCGGCTGAGCACGTCGGCCTCGTCGGCGGCGATGAGCGAATCGATGGCGCGAACCATCTGACGGCGGGCGTCCTGGCGCTCGGCGCTCTTGAGGAACTCGATGCCACGCGTGGGGCTTCCCGCTACGGCGACGGCCATGCGGCAACGCACAGGGTCCTGACCGGTGGCGCGGCTCACGGCCTGCACGGCGACGGCGGGCGACACCAGCCGAAACGGCACGCACTGGCAGCGGCTCACGATGGTGGGCAACATCACGTCTGCCGAGGTGCCCAGCAAGATAAACATAACGCCCTCGGGCGGCTCCTCGAGTGTTTTGAGCAGTGCGTTGGCGGTGTTGGCGCGCAGCTGCTCGGCACGGTCAATGATGTAGACCTTGGCCTTGGCACGGATGGGCGCCAGAGGCACGTCGTCGAGCAGCTCGCGGGTCTGGGCGATGAGGTAGCCCGTGGCGCTCTCGGGCGTGTAATAGTGCACGTCGGGGTGCGTATGGCGGGCGACGCGCACGCAGCTATCGCATGAGCCGCAGCCATCCTGCTCGCACAGAAAGGCTTGGGCGAGCGCCCACGCGGCGTCGAGCTTGCCCGCGCCGGGCGCGCCCAAAAACAGGTAGGCGTGCGATGCGCGACCGCTGGCGACGGCATTGGTCAAAAAGTCGCGCACGCGCTCTTGGGTGTCAAGCTTGGCCAGCAGGCTTGCCTGAGCGGGGGCCATGTTACTCGGCCTCCTGGGCAAGCGCGGCGGTGACGGCATCCTGGGAAATGTCGAGGCCGTAGGCGCGAACCTGCTCGACCGTCTGTGCGAATACGTCCTCGATGGACGCGGTCGCGTCGATGAGCTTTACGCGGTTTGGCTCCTCGGCGGCAATTGCGCAAAAACCCTGGTAGACACGCTCTTGGAAGGCCATGCCCTTAGCCTCCATGCGATCTGCCGCGCCACGGGCTGCCATGCGCAGCGCCGCCTGCTCGGGCGTGATGTGATAAACGAGTGTGAGCGCCGGGTGCGTATCCGCGACGGCCAGGTTGTTGGCGTCGCGCACTATCTGGCGATCGAGGCCGTCGGCAAACGCCTGATAGCAAGTTGTGGAATCGTAGAAGCGGTCGCACAGGACCACCTTGCCGGCAGCAAGGGCAGGCGCGATGACCTCGTGCACCAGCTGGGCACGGGCGGCCTCATACAGCAGCAGCTCGCAAGTGTCGCCCATCGCCGTATTGGCGGGGTCGAGCAGCAGAGCACGGATCTTTTCGCTGATGGCGGTACCGCCCGGCTCGCGCAGGCTCACAACCTGGTAGCCAGCGAGCTCGAGCGCACGGGCAAGCAGGCGCGCCTGCGTGGACTTGCCGGCGCCATCGACGCCCTCGAGCGTGATAAAGCTATGTTGAGCGGGCTCAAAAGCCATGGGCGCAGCCCCTTCCTACAAGGCGCGTAAATGCAGATATATCAACCAAGCCATGATACCCCAGTGCTCGGTGCGTCCCCAATGGCTAAAGGTGCCTTTCCAAAGTTGCGGTGAAATAGGGACTGATTGAAGCTCTGAGACCGCCAAACAGTCCCTATTTCACCGCAACTTATGATGGGGAATTTTGGACGCTGGGTATAATCGTCGTATTGCATTGAAATGTGGCGAAAGGAGTGGCAATGTCTCGGTATTGCGCCTCGTGCGGCAAGCTTCTTGCAGATAATGCCAAGTTCTGCACCTCGTGCGGTGCACCCGTTGAGCAAACAACCGCGAGCGATAGCCAGCCCGCTTTTGAGCAGACCGGCTCCCTTGATACGCCGCAAGCCAAGGCGGACGACCCCCTCGCCTATCGCCCCGACCCCGCCGCAAGCCCTGCGGCCGTCGAGACCACGCAGCGCATACCCGTCGCGAGCGGCTCGCCCCAACAGGAGCCGGCTCCCGCATACACGCCCGCTTCGCCACAGACCCCCGCTCCCAAAAAGAGCGGCACCGGGCCGCTTATCGCCGTTATTGTTGTGCTGGTGGCGATCATCATCGCCCTGGTCGTTTTCTTTGTGATCAAGCCTTTCGACAACGCCGCCACGCAGACGACTGCCGAGGTAGCTAAGCTGCACCATGACGTCGACGACGATGACCTAAAGCCTCTCGGCGATCCCAACAGCCTGTACGACGATGATGACGATGACGACGAGGATGGCGGCGAAGCAACGCTCTCCGAGCAGAATCTCTACCGCCGACTGAGCGAATACTACGACTTGCTCGAAGACCTCGACAACTACGTCCGTGGCTGCGCGCAGAACTTCAACGGCAGCTATCTGGAAGAAGATCGCACCACCCGTCAAAATCTCGCCGACGTCGCCGAGCGCACAGAGGACACCATCGAGCAGTATTACGACATCGTCGAGGACCTGGACGTCCCGACGAGCTCTAAGAACTACAGTTCCTGGAAAGACATCGTTGCCCTGTATGACGACCTGGATCACCGCATTGACGCAATCTGTGATGCCTGGGAGATCAGCCTGAAA
>CALDBJ010000048.1 GCA_937937835.1 uncultured Collinsella sp. | reverse complement strand
AACCCGCGACCCCAACCTTGGCAAGGTTGTGCTCTACCAACTGAGCCATGTCCGCATATGTAAAACAAAACGGGCGCCGGAGCGCCCGGATGTTGCCTGGAGGCGAAGCCCGGATTCGAACCGGGGGTAAAGGCTTTGCAGGCCTCTGCCTTACCACTTGGCCACTTCGCCGAAAAAGGACCGCCTAAACGGTCCGGAAATGCAATGGAGCGGACAACGGGGCTCGAACCCGCGACCCCAACCTTGGCAAGGTTGTGCTCTACCAACTGAGCCATGTCCGCTTGCGGGTTATTAATTTACGCGAGTTGTCCAAAAGACGCAAGTACTTTTTTCAAAAAACTTGTCTGCCGCATGTTCTTAGTAGCCAAACGCGCTAAAGCGATTGGCTAGGCACACGATTCCAGCGCTCCGCTAAACAGCTTCACCATCTGCACGCGCGTGCCGGCGCCGTCCGTACGACGAGCAACCTCCACGTTATCGACGAGCATACGCATAAGCTTGATACCACGGCCGCGTTCCTCAGATGCAACCGGCTCGCTCGTTTCACCGATAGAATAGCCGGCACCTCGATCAAGCACCTCAACCACAACGCGATCGCCATAGGCTTGAACCGTCAGGACGCACCCGATACCGCCCGCATGGTCATAGGCATTACCCAGCGCCTCCCCCGACGCCAATGCGACATCGTAGCGCTCGTCACGGCGCAACGGAAGCGATTCAAGGAGTTCGGCGATGCGATGTCGGTAGTATGGAAGATTCTCGATACCCTGACGGACCTCGACGCTCTTACTCCAGCGAGGCAGCTCCCCCACCGGAATAGCGGGAATAGACTCCCGTGCCGGCCCCGCGACATGAAGGATATCGACAAGACGAGCAATCTCCAAAAAGCGAACAACTTCACCCGATGCATTGACGAGCGAAAGCAGGCCTTCTCGCCTCATGAGCTCACGAGCGCGCGTAAGCAGGAATGCCAAGCCCGTCGAATCGATAAAGCTAACAGCCTGACAGTTGATGACGACACGACGCACGCCGCGGCTAATCAAAGCATCCAACCGCCGACGCAGCGCAGGCACCGTGGCGATGTCGATATCGCCTGGTGGCGTCAAAACCGCTATGTCATTCCACTCATTCATACGACCATGGTTCCCCAAAAAAGCCCACTCGATGCATTCGTTTCCCCAACCGTACGGATTCAGCCCGCCCAGCGTCGTCTATGAACGACCCCGTAAAAACTCAAGGGACACCAATGCAATGTCATCGTCCAGCGCCGATTCGGTAAATCGGTCAAGCTCGCCCAAGACCTTGCCGCAAATGCCCGACACGCCCTCCCCCGAAACAGAAAGCAGAAGGTCGCGCAAGCGCTGCTCGCCAAAGAACGCTCCGGTGCGGTCGCGGGCCTCAATCGTTCCATCCGTATACATGAAGAGCATGTCGCCGGGGGCGAACGTAAACACGCCTGTCTCGTACACCATGCTCTCAAAGGCACCGATTACACCCGATTGGCATCCAAGCAGCTCGACCTCTCCCCCACGAGCCTCGCCGCCACCCAGCGGCATCGACTCTGGCCTGATGACCATGGTCGGAGGATGGCCCGCCGAACAATACGTTGCGCGTCCGGCTTTAAGGTCAATCTTGGCGATAAAGGCCGTCACGAACGTCTCGACCCTCGAAAAGCCCATGAGCATGCTGTTAAGGGAGCGTGCCATGCGGGCCGGTCCAGCGCCCTCCCAAGCATATGCCGTCAGGGCCGTCTTGACGAGCGCGGACATCGATGCGGCCTCAATGCCTTTGCCAGACACATCACCCAGAATCATGACGGCGCAGTCGTCGGGAAGACGGATGAGCGTATAGAAATCGCCTCCGACCAACGCCGAGTTCGTGGCCGACAGGTACACCGAATCGGTTGCGATACCCGGAACATCCCCCAGGGAATTTCTCATGCCGATCTGGAGGGTCTGAGCGATATGGCGCTCCTCGCGCTTTTGAGATTCGCCTTCGTAGATCAGTTCAAAGTCATGCGCTAAGTGCACCAAGTAGTCATATTCAAGGTCATCAATCGGCTCTTGGCTACCATCACGAAGCAGCAGCGCGCGCGTCGTAGGGCTCTTCGCAACAGAAGCAGGAACAATCGCGTCGTTACTGTGTTTGCCATCACCCTCAGAGCGCGGGCGCCCCGCCTCGATGCCGGAGTCGACGTAGAGACCTTGACAAGGCAGACCATGCGCCCTAAGCCAACCTCCCATAGGCATCGATTCGTCAACGCGAGTTATACGGACGTGTTTAAGGTCATCGGCACTCGTGCCGCCCAAAACAGATGCCTCAAAGCCATCAGGGCCAGCCCCCAGACGTGCCGCTGGCGCCGTCGTGGAAAAGAAAAGCTTCTCGGGATCGTCCGGCAAAGCAACGCGACTGCCGCCTTCAAAATCTATGACGTAGGAATCCAGACTGGCGTCATACTCAACAGGGCAAAAATGGCAGTTAAGCATATTGCAGATCTCGGACGATACCGCCTGGGTAGCCGCGGCGGAATCGTCTAGAAAGGTAAACAACTCATCACGCAAGACATTGAGCGAGCGGCCAAGCTCGGCCGTGCGACGGGAGCGAAGGCTCGATGCCATGCCGACCAGCTGGATAGACAGGTAATCGCAAATGACCTCGAGCACATTAACGTCATAGGCGAGCGGTGCCTGAGGGCGTTTCCAACCAACTTCCAGCACGCCAAGAATCTGCGTACCGTAAAAAACGGGAAGACAGATCTCGCTGCGGTACGGAGGCATATCCTGCATGCGCAACAGGTGCTTAGAACGATTGTCCAGGTCCATGAACATACCGGAGGCGGCCTTATCACCCTCAAGGTCCTGTTGAATCGACAAGCGACAGGCACGCGACTCACGAAGAACATACGTCGGAATGCCAGCGCCATACGGCAAAAACTCAGGCAGGTAGCTGTCGTACAGCTCCTTGGAAACACCGCGAAGTTTAAAACCGCCGCTCTCAGAAAAATAGATAGCGGCACCCGAAGCATCGAGCGTTCCTACAAGCTGGTTCAAAACGGTATCAAGTAGGCTGGGCAGCTCATCGGAGCCCACAGTGCTCATAATGACCGAGAGAGTGCCAGAGAGACGCTTGTTCGCAACTCTAAGCTCCGATAACGCACGCTTAAGTTGACGGTCGTGAGAATACTGTTCCTCGATACTGTGAAGCGCCACTAGGACACGTGGTGCGCGGCGCCCAAAGATGCGTGGAGGCGTTACGGAGCCCGCACGAACCAAGACGGGGATAAAGGAGCCGTCACTCAGCTTGAGCATCAGTTCGTTCTCGGAGCCATCAGTTTCAAATGGCAGACGATGTTCCGTCGCACGTTCAAAAGCGGACGAGTACAGGACGTCTTTAACATCTCCACCGATGACGTCGGCGCGTTCCTCGCACATCAAACCAAGTAAGCGATTATTCACATGCAGAATGGTTCCGTCGAGCTCACAGATGATGACAGCATCGCTCGTGATCTCGACTAGTTGGGCAACGTCTGCCCACTCGTTGCGTTCAAGCGTTTCCATCGTGGACCCCACCGTCTATCGGTAACAAAAAAGCCTCCGAAGAGGCTTCTCAAATGCGATGGTGTCGGAGGCGGGACTTGAACCCGCATGACCAAAAAGCGGTCACTAGCACCTCAAGCTAGCGCGTCTGCCAATTCCGCCACTCCGACATGCTATGTTGTTGATTCACGGTTCGTTTTGTTGGACCCGCGCGTTCAACGAGGAAGATAATAACCTATGATTCGAGAACTGTGCAAGCACTTTTTTCAAAAAAGTTTACGAATTTGTAGATGTGCAGGTAGACGGACCTGTTCGGGGCGGAATGAGGTTGCTTTCCAACGCGTCCTCGGGCATGCGGCATTATTTTGCTCCGCGCTTCGCGCTACAAAATAATGCCGCCCCCTGCGGAATGCGTTGGAAAGCAACCTCATTCCTGCCCTAGGGGCACATGCTTCAGGCACAGTTCTCAAACATGTGCTGGGGGCTGATTCAAATTTGGTGGCTCGGCTTTGCCGAGCCCTTATATAAAGAGGCCGGAGCTAAAGCTCCGGCCTCGCTATCTTTCCAATTAGATTAAGTGAGCGATCAGGGAATCGCACTCCCCCTGCCGAGTTACCGCAGGGCCCGCCCTGGTGTTGCTTTTCAGAACATTCCGCACTGATATCTTCTGTATTGAAGACGTCGATGGTGCACCCGTATAC
>CALDBJ010000047.1 GCA_937937835.1 uncultured Collinsella sp. | reverse complement strand
CATAAAGCAGATGAGTCCCACCAGGTAGTCTGCGGGCTCGTTGCGTTCATCGCGTGCGACGCAGCGGTGCTCGTCAAAGGCGGCAAGTGTCGGCGACGAGAAACGGCTGCCGAGAAACGTCTTCTCGTCCACCTTGAGGATGGTGTCGACGGTGCTGTCGGCGATGGTGCGCATAATGTCGATCTTGTCACCATCGCGCACGATATCGCAGAAGCTTCGCGTGCGCACGTCGAGCTGCGCGGGTAGACGGAAATCGCTGTGATAGGCAATGCTCGCTCGGATGAGCTCATCTTCTGCCGGGTCATCGATAAAGTCGCGGATGCTCGTTACGGCGGGTGCATCGGCGGGATTCTCGCCAAAGAGGACCTCGATGCCCAGCGCCGCATGGCTCATGCTCTCGGCGTCCTTAAAGGTGTCCCAGCGTCGTAGCTGCTCGAAGCGGCCCATATCGTGTAGCAGGCCGCAAAGCCATGCCAGGTCAATATCTTCTGACGACCAGCCCTGCTCGCGCGCTACGGCATCGCATGCCTCGGCCACGTGGTATGTATGCTCGATTTTGAGTGCGATGCGTGGGTTGGTGGCGTCGTAGGCATCGGTGTAGCTTTTGAAGGCCGCGCGCGCCCGGTCTCGATCGATAGCTGTCATAATGACTTCCTAAAAAGTTGTGTCTTTCGATCCGGTGGCAATTGTAGGTGAACTCGGTTGCTGTCGGATGATGATTCTGCCGTGTCGCTACATGCGGCTCGGAGACCTTGTCAGGATGAGAAGCGTATGGTGCTCAAAATCGTTAGAACCGTCTGGCCAGTGATGCTTACCTATGTTGCAATAGGCGCGCCGTGCGGAATGATCATGGGGCAGACGGGAATGGAGCCCTGGATGGTCTTTGCTCTAAGCAGTACGTTTGTGACGGGCAGCGGCCAGTTTATGATCTGCAACCTGTGGCTGGCGGGTGTGCCTGCAGCATCGATCGTCGCGAGCGTTGCCGCCATCTCCTCGCGTTTTGCGCTTTACTCGGCATCGATCGCGCCGCATCTGAGGGGTGCCTCGAAGCGTCAGACGCTGGCTGTTGCCGCGACACTTACCGAGGAGGCATATGGCATCTCGCTTGCCAAGTTGGTTGAAGGGGAGGATTGGGGCCCGCGCGAGTCCTTTGTGCTCAACGCGATCCTTATCGCAACATGGGGCGTTTCGTGTACGATGGGCGCTATCGTCGGCGCCGTTGTCGATGTTCCCACCGCCATTGCAGCCTTTGTCTGCACCTCGCTCTTTATCTGTCTGCTCTTTTCGCAGCGGCTGTCGCGCGGCAACGTTGTCGCGGCGGTTTCGGGTGCGGTGTCTGTCGCCATATGCAAGTTCTTGGGCCTCACGAATATTGCCGTGCCGGCAAGCGTCGTGGCCGGCATTGCCATTGCGCTGGCGTGCGATGCTGTATTTGACGGAAGAGGTGCCCGCGATGCCCGTTAACGAGTTCTTGGTTCTGTGGCTGTCGTCGTGGGCTGCTATCGCGTTCTTTCGCATCGCGCCGGCGTTCGCCTTGCGCGGGCGGACCCTGTCGCCCCGCATTACCGAGGCCCTGGGCTATATCCCGCCCGCTGCCTTTGCCGCGCTGGTCGCCAACGACTTGGTGAACCCCGGCGCGTTCGACGCGGGACTCTGGCCTGCCTTGGTTCCCTGGATTGCGGCCGCCGGCGTCGTAGCGGTGGCAATCAAGACAAAGTCGATGTTGTGGTGCTGCGTTTCGGGCATCGTGTTCTATATCGTTTTGAGCCTCGTATAGGAGCAGGACGCGTTATCGTCCCGGCCTAACGAATCGAATTTCTCACCGAGGCGGTCTGCTTCTTCTGGTACCATGGTCAAACTTTACTGTAGCAAAGCGTGACGTGGGCTTTTGTTCTGCGTCAGCGGAAATGGGGGTTTCATGGCACAGGAAGCGACCGCCAACGAGCAAAAGAAATTCAAGGTACCGCGCATCCCGGGCGACATCATGATCTATCCGATGATCGTCGGCCTTTTGCTCAATACCTTCTGCCCACAGGTCTTTGAAGTCGGCGGCTTCTTTACGGCTGCCTGCCGCGGTGGGTCCAATACCATCGTCGCCGCGATCCTGCTGTTTGTGGGCGCCGGCATCAGCTTTAAGTCCACGCCGGGCGCCATCAAGACCGGCATCGTCGTGCTGATCCCCAAGCTGGTCGTCGCAGCGGCTCTCGGCCTGGGCGTGGCATATTTCTTTAACGACAACTTCCTGGGTCTGAGCTCCGTGTCTATCATCGGCGGCATCACGTTTTGCAACATGGCGCTCTATACGGGCATCATGGGCGAGTTCGGCGATGAGTCCGAGCAGGGCGCCGTCGGTATCCTGTTCTTTACGGCCGGCCCCGCCGTCACGATGGTCATCCTCGGTGTCTCGGGTCTCGCCAACATCCCCGTCGGCACTATCATCGGATCCATCCTGCCGCTTGTTATCGGCATGGTCCTGGGCAACTTGTTCCCGTTTATCAAGAACCTGCTGGTCCCCGGCGCCAATCCCGCGATCGCTGTCATCGGATTTCAGCTCGGTGCGTCCATGAGCCTGTCGAGCTTTATCACCGGCGGTATCTCGGGCATCCTGCTGGGCCTCATCACCCTCTTTATCGTTGGCCCCATCACCTTTGCCTTCGAGCGCTTGTGCGGCGGCAACGGCAAGGCCGCCGTTGCTTGCTCCACCATCGCCGGCACGGCTATGACCACGCCGGTTGCCCTTGCCGAGGTCGCGCCACGCTATGCCGAGCTTGCGCCCACCGCGTATGCGCAGATCGCCACCGCCGTCATCATCACGGCAATCATGGCCCCGATTCTGACCGGCTGGGTCGATAAGAAGTTCTGCCACGGCGAAGAGGATCTGTCGGTCGAAGGCGTCGAGGCTATTGAGGAGGCCGTCGCGACCGACATCGACGGCGAGTAACGGCCGTTACCGATAATTGATTCCGGCGTGCAGTTCGCGCCGTCCGAGCGCCCGAACGGAAACTGTTTTGCAGTGATGTTCGGGCGCTCTGCTATTATTCCCCTTACCCCTGCGGAGAAAGGGGCGTTTGGCGCCTGGGCGCGACTCGGGCGATTCTGGCCACTTGGATATAGAGGGAATGGCACCTGGTGATTAAGGCACTCAAGATCGAGATATTCCTGCTGTGCATGATTATTCTTATCGGACTTGCCGTACGAAGCCGTCGCTCCCTGTTCTCGAGCACCCAGCAGCTTTTGTTTAGCATGCTGGGCTACACCTCTGCTGCCTACATTTTCTTCGATATGATCTGGACGCTCTCGGACGGCGTGAGCACTCCTGTAGGCATCACGGCCAACTGGATTTCCAACGCGGTTTCGTTTTCGCTGTTCGCCATCGCGTGCCTCATTTGGTTTTTCTATTCCGAGACGATGCAGGGCTCACGGCTTCTGACCACGCCCTATAGGGTGATACTTTTAGCGTTGCCAACCGCTTTGGTGGTCGTGTTGGCATTTACCAGCTACTGGACGCACACTATGTTCTATATCGATACGCAGGGCGTATATCGTCGCGGAGCGCTTTATATGATTCAGCCTATCGTTAGCTACTGCTACGTCATATATACGTCCTTGCACGCCTTTATTCAGGCTCGAAAAGTCGAAAGCTTGCAAAAGAAGGCCATTTATCGCACCCTCGCCTTTTTTGCGGTTCCCGCTCTGGTGGGCGGTACCTTCCAGGTTTTGTTTTCGGTACCGGGCCTTTGCTTCGGTATAACGCTGAGCATCCTGCTGCTCTATATCGTCTATCAGGAGCAACTTATCTCGACTGACCCGTTGACTGGACTCAACAACCGTAACCGTTTTGAGACCTATATGCTGTCGCTGTTCTCGGGTGCGGACCAGGCCGATGATGTGTATCTGCTTATGATGGACGCTGACGGCTTTAAGCAGATTAACGACCGGTATGGACATGTGGAGGGCGACCATGCTCTCCAGGTCATATCTGCTACGCTCAAAGAGGTCTGCTCGGTGTCTGGTGGTTTTATCGCACGTTATGGCGGCGATGAGTTCGTGGTGCTCCAGAAGGCAGCGGCGGAACAGGACATCATAGACCTGTGTTCGGCGATTAACGACGAGCTCGCTCGTGCCGAGGTGCCGTATGCATTGCGGATGTCCATCGGTTACGCGCGGGTCGGCGATAGTGTCGATACCTGGCAAGACTTACTTCGCGCTGCCGATGCGGAGCTCTACCGCGTCAAGGCCGAGAAAAAGAAAGCCGGCGTCCAGATACGCTAGGAAAAGGGGTGCACGCTTGCGTGCGTGGCGGCCCTCAGCTCACCGATGTACTCCATTAAGCTAAAGTACATGAATCCCCTCTGCTAAATAAGGGCAGTTCGTTAAGCTTTTTTGGGCCTGTTGACGATAATGATGCCGCCGCAGACCAACAGCAGGGCCACGATTACGGTGACGGGGCTCGTGCCAGCACCCTCGCCAAGTAGCAGTGCGCTCAGCAGCACGCCGAATACCGGGTTCATAAACCCAAAGACCGAGACGCGGCTGACGGGATTGACGGCAAGCAGGCGCGACCACAGCGAGTAGGCGACCGCGGAGATAAGTGCCATGTAGATGATGAGCGCGATGGCGGGGGCAATCGCCGTGGGGGAGAGCGCGCCACCCATCAAAAAGCCGATGGCGGTGAGGACCAGGCCGCCGACCAAGAACTGCCACCCGGCAAGCAAGACGCCGTCGTGCTTGCGCGAGAAGATACCAATCAAGCAGGTCGAAAGGGCGCCCGCGACGGTGGAGGCCAGGATAAAGCCCTCGCCGTCGAGCATAAAGCCAAAGGTGCCGTCCGCGCCCGAAAGGTTGACGAGCGCGACACCGGCAAAGCCCAGTACGCAGCCGAGCACCTTGGCCGCGTTGAGCTTTTCGGTGCGAAACGCCAAGGCGGCAAAGAGGATGGCTAGGAAGTTGGCGCTGGCCTCGATGATGGAGCTCGACATGGCGCTGGCGCGCGAGAGACCAAGGTAGAAAAAGAAGTACTGGCCGATGGTCTGGAAGAGCGACAAGATGCAGATGGGCTTGATATCGTGCGCTTGCGGAACGAGCGGTCGGCGCTGGGCCACGCTCATGCCAACAATGACCAGCATACCGGCAAGGGTGAAGCGCAAGCCCGCAAAGAGCAGCTGCGAGGCGCTATCGTGCGCGGGAATGCCAAAGAGGCCGTAGCCGATCTTGATGCAGGGGAAGGCGGAACCCCAGAGCGCGCAGCAAATGAGGCAGCCCAGGATGAGTCCGGGCAGGGTGGCGAGATGTGGCTTGCGGCTTTCCATGATGTCCTTCTCCTATACGCGCAAAGCAAAAAAGAACCCGCCACCGGGGGTGCCGGTGGCGGGTGTTGTTACCCGAGGGGATTGTACCCGATGGGAACGGTTTAGGCGAAGTAGGCTACGCCGCTCTCAAAGATTGGCATGAACTTGTCGCCGGGGACATGCTCGGGCACGTTGCGGTACAGGTTGTCGCCGCGACGCTCGGCATGGCCCATCTTGCCCAGGACACGGCCGTCGGGACTCGTGATGCCCTCGATGGCGAGTATGGAGCCGTTGGGGTTGACGGAAAGATCCATGCTGGGCTTGCCGTCCTCGCCCACGTATTGCGTGGCGACCTGGCCGTTGGCGATCAGCTGGGCGAGCACTTCGTCGTTGGCGACAAAGCGGCCCTCGCCGTGGCTGATGGCGACGGTGTAGGGGTCGTCGAGGCTGCACTGCGACAGCCACGGGGACAGGTTGGACGAGATGCGGGTGCGCACCAGGCGGCTCTGATGGCGACCGATGGTGTTGAACGTCAGCGTGGGCGCATCGGGCGTGGCGTCGACGATGTCACCGTAGGGCACCAGGCCGAGCTTGACCAGAGCCTGGAAGCCGTTGCAGATGCCCAGCATCAGGCCGTCGCGGGCCTTGAGCAGGTCGCGGACTGCCTCGGTGACCTCGGGAGCGCGGAAGAACGCCGTGATGAACTTGGCGGAGCCGTCGGGCTCGTCACCGCCCGAGAAGCCGCCGGGGATCATGACGATCTGGCTTGCGCGGATGCGGCGGGCAAGCTCGTGGGTGCTCTCGGCGACGGCCTCGGGCGTGAGGTTGTTAATCACGAAGGTGTCGGCCTCGGCACCGGCGGCACGGAAGGCGCGGGCGCTGTCGTACTCGCAGTTGTTGCCGGGGAACACGGGGATGATCACGCGCGGGCGGGCGATCTTGGCGCCGCCGTACACGTGGATGTCCTTGGCGCGGAAGTCGATGGTCTCGACCTCGGGGGTCTCGCCGGCGCTGCGGTAGGCGAAGACGCCCTCGATGCCGCTCTCCCAGGCCTCCTGGAGCTCGGCGAGCTCGATGACCTCGGAGCCGGTGTCGATGACATAGCCCTCGACGGTGGTACCCAGGGGCTCGACGACAACGCCGTCGGCGACCTCGGGCAGCTCGGCGTCCTCGGCAAGCTCGACGATAAAGCTGCCGTAGAGCGGGGTGAAGAGGCTCTCCACGTCCACGTCCTCGGCAAGCTCGATGCCGATCTGGTTGCCGACGCACATCTTAAAGAGGCTCTCGGCGCCGCAGCCGTAGCCGGGCGTGGAGACGGCCAGGTCATCGCCGGTAGCAGTGAGCGCCTCGACGGCGTCAAACGCGGCGAGCAGCTGCTGGGCGTCGGGACGGTAGTCCTCGCCGTAGGTGGCGGGGGCGATGCGGACGACGCGGTGCGTCAGGCCCTTGAACTCAGGGGAGACGGCGCGCGCCGCGCGGCCCACGGCCACAGCGAAGCTGATCAGAGTCGGCGGAACGTTGAGCTCGCCGGCCTCGTCCTCAAACGAGCCACTCATGGAGTCCTTGCCACCGATGGCGCCGGCACCCAGGTCGACTTGGGCCATGAGGGCGCCCAGGACGGCTGCCGTGGGCTTGCCCCAGCGCTCGGCCTCGGTGCGCAGACGCTCGAAGTACTCCTGGAAGGAGAGGTAGGCGCGCTTGTGCTCAAAGCCGGCGGCAACGAGCTTGGCGATGGACTCGACCACGGACAGGTAGGCGCCCGCAAACTGGTCGGCTTCCATCAGGTAGGGGTTGAAGCCCCATGCCATAGCGCTTGCCGTGGTGGTCTCGCCGTCCACGGGGAATTTGGCGACCATGGCCGAGCTCGGGGTGAGCTGCGTCTTGCCGCCAAAGGGCATAAGCACGGTTGCGGCACCGATGGTGGAGTCGAAGCGCTCGGAAAGGCCCTTGTTGGAGGCAACGTTGAGGTCGGTGACAAGCGAGGTCATGCGCTCGGCAAGCGTGGTGCCGGCCCAGCTGGGCTGCCACACGCTGCGGGCGCACACGTGGGCGACCTGGTGCTTGGGCGCGCCGTTGGAGTTGAGGAACTCGCGGGATAGGTCGACGATGGCGACACCGTTCCAGGCCATGCGCATGCGCGGCTCGGCGGTAACCTCGGCGATAACGGTCGCCTCCAGGTTCTCCTCGGCGGCGTAGCCCATGAACTCCTCGACGTCACCGTCGGCGACGGCGCAGGCCATGCGCTCCTGGGACTCGGAGATGGCGAGCTCGGTGCCGTCCAGGCCGTCGTACTTCTTGGTCACGGTGTCCAGGTCCACGTACAGGCCGTCGGCAAGTTCGCCTACGGCGACCGAGACGCCGCCGGCGCCAAAGTCGTTGCAGCGCTTGATCAGGCGGCAGGCGTCGCCGCGGCGGAACAGACGCTGCAACTTGCGCTCGACCGGGGCGTTGCCCTTCTGGACCTCGGCGCCCGAGGTCTCGATGGACTCGGTGTTCTGGGTCTTGGAGGAGCCGGTGGCACCGCCGATGCCGTCACGGCCGGTGCGGCCGCCCAGCAGGATGATCTTGTCGGTGGGGGCGGGGCACTCGCGGCGCACGTGGTTTGCCGGGGTAGCGCCCACCACGGCGCCGACCTCCATGCGCTTGGCCACGTAGCCGGGGTGATAGAGCTCGTTGACCTGACCGGTGGCAAGGCCAATCTGGTTGCCGTAGCTGGAGTAGCCGGCGGCAGCGGTGGTCACGAGCTTGCGCTGCGGCAGCTTGCCCTCGAGGGTCTCGGACACGGGGACGGTGGGGTCGCCGGCGCCGGTGACACGCATGGCCTGATACACGTAGCTGCGGCCCGAGAGCGGGTCGCGGATGGCGCCGCCCACGCAGGTGGCGGCACCGCCGAAGGGCTCGATCTCGGTCGGGTGGTTGTGGGTCTCGTTCTTAAACAGGAACAGCCAGTCCTGGTCCTCGCCGTCGACATCGACCTTTACCTTGACGGTGCAGGCGTTGATCTCCTCGGACTCGTCGACATCGGTCATGACGCCGGTCTTCTTAAGGTACTTGGCGCCGATGGTGCCCATGTCCATGAGGCAGACGGGCTTGGCGTCGCGACCGAGCTCGTGGCGCATCTCCATGTAGCGGTCGAAGGCCTCCTGCACCACGGCGTCGTCGATCGTCACGTCGTCCAGGACGGTGCCGAAGGTGGTGTGGCGGCAGTGATCGGACCAGTAGGTGTCGATCACGCGGATCTCGGTGATGGTGGGGTCGCGATCCTCATCGCGGAAGTACTGCTGGCAGAAGGCGATGTCCGCCTCGTCCATGGCAAGGCCGCGATCGGCGATAAAGGCGGCAAGGCCGGCCTCGTCGAGCTCGCGGAAGCCGTCGAGCACTTCGACGGGCTGGGGCTCGGGAGTCTCCATGTACAGCGTCTCGGGCAAGTCGAGCGAGGCGATGCGCGCCTCGACGGGGTTCACCACGTAGTGCTTGATGGCCTCGATGGCGGCTTCGTCCAGAGCGCCCGAGATCATATAGACCTTGGCGGAGCGCACGGCGGGGCGCTCGCCCTGGCTGATGAGCTGCACGCACTCGCTGGCGGAGTCGGCGCGCTGGTCAAACTGGCCAGGCAGGAATTCGACGGCAAAGACGGCGCCATCGCTTGCGGGGAGCTCGTCGTAGGTCACATCGACCTGAGGCTCGCTAAAGACGGTCGGCACGCAGGAGCGGAAAAGCTCCTCGTCGATGCCCTCGACGTCGTAGCGGTTGATGATCCTCAGGGCCTCGATGCCCTTGATGCCGAGAATCTCGGTCAGCTCGTCCTTGAGCTGCTGAGCCTCGACGTCGAACCCGGGTTTCTTCTCCACGTAGATACGAGAGACCATTGGTTCCTGCCTTCCTGATCGGTTGGGCGTACGGTACGGTATGCGGCAGCGGTCGGTTTGCGGGGTCTGCCCTGCGGTCGCCTTGAGCCACATGTTTGTAAACCTCACTATGATACGACAGCTCGCGGCGCGTTGAGGACGGCGAGGGTGCTACAGTGATGCGCAAACAAGAGAAAGGCATCACATGGCATTCGTTTCACTCGCCATCATCGCGCTCGTGGCCTTTGCAAGCCCCTTCATCGCCTCGGCGATTCCCGGAAAGCCCGTTCCCGAGACGGTCTTTTTGCTCGTGTTCGGTGCGGTGCTGGGACCCCATATGCTCGGCGTCATCCATGTAGATGCCGAGGTCTCGCTGGTGTCCGAGCTGGGTCTGGCCTTTTTGTTCCTGCTCGCCGGCTTTGAGATCGACCCCAAGAGCATCACGGGCGTCGAGGGGCGCTACGGCTTGGCGACGTGGGTCGTCACGTTTGGTATCGCCTGGCTTGCCGTGCGCTTTACCCCGTGGTTCTCGGTCAGTCATTTCGACGGTATCGCCGTGACGCTTGCCCTCACTTCGACGGCGCTCGGCACGCTCGTGCCCATCATGCGCGAGCGCTCGCTCACCGGCACGCGTGTTGGTGACTCGATTCTCGCGTATGGCACTTGGGGCGAGCTCGGTCCCGTGCTCGCCATGTCGGTGCTGCTGTCTGCTCGCACTGGCATCCAGACGCTTGTAATCCTTGGCTTGTTTGCGGTGGTCTGCGTGTTGCTGGCCGTGGTCCCAAGCCGCTCCAAGCGCGTCGGCAGCCGCTTCTTTGCGTTTGTCGAGGAACGCGCCGATACCACGTCGCAGACCTTCGTGCGCCTGACGGTGCTCATCCTGGTCACGCTCGTGGCATTCTCGGCCGTCTTTGATCTCGATATCGTGTTGGGTTCTTTTGCCGCCGGCTTTGTCCTGCGCTATATCATCCCCGAGGGCAACCATACGCTCGAGACTAAGCTCGACGGCCTGGCCTACGGCTTTTTGATTCCGGTGTTCTTTACCGTGTCGGGCGCAAAGATCGACCTGACGGCCGTGGCGTCGCGCCCCGGGCTGCTCGCGGGCTTTATCGTGGCGTTGCTGATCATTCGCGCCGTGCCCATTCTCATCTCTATGAGCATTTGTCCTGCGACACGCGATGTGTCGGCGTATGGTCGCATTACCGTGGCCCTGTACTGCACCACGGCGCTGCCGATCATCGTTGCCGTAACGAGCGTGGCCGTCAACGCGGGCGCGCTGTCGCAAGATATTGCGTCGGTCATGGTTGCCGCCGGTGCCATCACGGTGTTCTTGATGCCATTGCTCGCGCAGCTCTTCTACCGCGTGGTCGACGCCGCGCCGGTCGCCGCCGTGGCAGAGGTTGCCGAGCATCCATCCGATGCACTTGACATCCTACGCGCCCATCACGATTTGGCGAGCCTGCTCGCGCGCGAGCATGAGCTTTTGACCTCGCATGGCCATGGGCGTTCGCTCGACGGCATACCTACCCTTGATTCCATTGCCGACCGCCTCTCGACCGAGGCGGCAAACGGGCACATCGATGCCCGTATCGTGGACGCCGCTCATTTGCTGGCCGAGAAAACCTATGGCGACGAGATCGACCCGTCCAAGCTGACTCCGCGCGAGCGTCGCCGCCTGGAGCGCGCCAAGCTCGCCGTGCATGAATATCGCCGCCGCATGCTGGAGCTCTACGCGCGCGATGAAGCCCAGGACGACGACGGTAAGTAGTAAGGAATGCCGGGATACGGGTTCCGTCCAAATAATAGAAGGCGCGCTGTCTGCGGTTGATGCATGCAGCGCGCCTTTTGCGTTGGGCCTCGTTGAGGTTCGAAGTCGTGGCTTGCGACCTTTAGGAGCGGGCGGCTCCGTCGACGGGGAGCACGGCGCCCGTGACATAGGATGACATGTCGCTCGCTAGGAAAACGAAGGCGTTGGCGACGTCCTCGGGCTCGCCCATGCGGCCGAGCGGGATGGTGGCGATGATGGGCTTGATGACCTCTTCGGGCAGGTTGGCGACCATATCGGTCTTGGTTACGCCAGGCGCGACGGCATTGACGCGAATACCCATGGGGGCGAGCTCGCGCGAGAGCGACTGGACCATGCCGTTGACGGCAAACTTGGACGTGGGGTAGCCGACGCCAGAGGGCTGACCGTACTTGGCGACCATCGAGCTCGTGGTGGTGATGGTGCCGCCGTGGCCGGCCTCGGTCATGATCTTGGCGGCAGCCTGGTGGCCGTTAAAGACGGCGACGACGTTGAGGTCCATGACTTTGGCGAACTCCTCGGCCGTGTAGTCCAAAAGGGGCGAGCGCTGGGAGATGCCGGCGTTGTTAACGACCGTGTCCAGGCCACCCATGTCGGCGGCTGCCTCGGTAAAGGCCTCGGTTACGGCCTCGAGCGAGGTGAGGTCGCAGGTGCGGCCCCAGACCTTGGCCTCGGGATAGGCTGCGGCTAGCTTTTCAACGGCGGCGTCGGCAGTCTCCTGACGCGAGCCAAAGACCGTGACGGCGGCGCCCTCCTCGATAAAACGGCAGGCGATGGCATAGCCGATACCGCGCGTGCCTCCGGTGACGATTGCTTTCTTGCCCTCGAGCAACATGGTGCCTCCATTCTTCGGGGGTTGGACATACGCAGCACAGCGTAGCGGTAGCCGGAATCGGCCGCGTTTGCATATCGGTGAACGGTAGCCCGCGTTACCGATGAGCGGCTCGCGCAAATGTGCTCTGCCGTTGTGCTTAGGGCAGGAGACAAAAGGGCTCCCGTCCCACATCGGACGGGAGCCCTCAAAGCGCGTATTGCTAGGCGATTGATGGACTAGTTCGCCATGACGCCTTCGGTCCAGGCCTCGACGTCCTCGATACGCAGGACGTTGGCGACCTCGGCCACGCAGTCGACGCTGGCAAGCTCGGCGGCGGCAGCCTGGACGTCCTTCTCGAGCGCGCGGTGCGTCAGGAAGATGACCGAACAGGCATCGTTGACGCCCGACTTGCCGTCCTCGACCTGGTTGATGAGCGAGATCGAGATGTTGTGCTTGGCAAAGATATCGACCGTCTCGGACAGGGCGCCCACGCGGTCGGCGACCTTCAGGCGCACATAGTACTTAGTCTGGAGCTCGTCCATGGGCTTAAAGGCGAGGTTGTGACCATAGGGCTCAATCTCGGGCAGCGGAGCCACGCCGCGGCTGATCTGCTCGGAGAGCGACAGGATATCGCCCACGACGGCGCTCGCGGTGGGGAAGGAGCCTGCGCCCGCGCCGTAGAACATGGTCTCGCCCACGGCGTCGCCTACCACGTAGACAGCGTTCATGGCGCCGTTGACCTTGGCAAGCATGTGGTCGGCGGGGATCAGCGTGGGATGCACGCGGACGTCGACGCCGGCGTCGGTGTTGCGGGCGATGCCGAGCAGCTTAATGGTGTAGCCGAGCTCGCGGGCCTGGGCGATGTCCTCGGCGCCGATGGTGCGGATACCCTGCTGGTACACATCGTCGGTGGTAACGCGGGTGCCAAAGCCGATGGAGGCGAGGATCGCCGTCTTGCTGGCGGCGTCGAAGCCGTCGACGTCGGCGGACGGGTCGGCCTCGGCATAGCCCTTGGCCTGCGCGTCGGCAAGTACGTCGGCGTAATCGGCACCCTCGGCGTCCATGCGCGACAGGATATAGTTGGTGGTGCCGTTGAGAATGCCGGCGATGGTCAGGATCTTGTTGCCTACCAGGTCGTGCTCAAGCGTGCTGACAATGGGGATGCCGCCGCCGCAGCTGGCCTCGCACTTAATCTGCACGCCGCACGCGCGCGCCTTCTCGGCGAGCGTCTCGACGTGACGGCCCAGCAGAGCCTTGTTGGCGGAGACGACATGCTTGCCGTTCTCGAAGGCAGTGGTGAAGATCTCGGTTGCGGGATGCTCGCCGCCGATCAGCTCGACGACGATGTCGACGGCGGGGTCGGTGACGACGTCGTGCCAGTCACTTGTAAAGGCCTCGCGCTCAATACCGGCTGCTTCGGCCTGCTCCCAGGCAAGCGCGCAGGCGCGGGTCAGCTTAAGGTCGATGCCGTAGGCTGCCAGGTACTCATCGTGGTGGCTCTTGATCAGACGGGCCACGCCGCCGCCGACGGTTCCCAGACCGATCAGACCGACGTTCACGGTGCGCAGGGGTTCGCTCATAGATAGCTCCTTCGTGCATCTTATGGATGGATTAACCGCTTAAAGGTTGAGTGCATTCTAGCGTGAACCGAGGGCGCGTGCTCGCCAGGCAACAGGAGTCGCACAAAACGCCACCCCCGAAACGCTGCGGAAACATTGGAAACATGCTCACTACATACGACCTACAGCCTATGTGATTCAGGACGGCAAGTACATCGCCGCCTAGGTGCGCACAAAACGCGAGCGGTGGGGTCGTTTTATTCAGGGCGGGGACGCCTGTAACAGAACGGAAACATTACTTTCACACAATAAAGTGGCTAAACTGCATAAACCGACAGAAATACGCATGATTATGGATAAATGAACAAATCCAAAGAAAAGTTGAAATAATCGCCACTTTCCTTAACTAAAGCGTCTAGTATTTTGCGAACGCCGAACACGGCGAAGGATGGCCTGTCGGGTAACCGAAACCCGACGAGATTTGAGAGGAGAGCCGCATGTCGAGCCTCACCGGTAAGTCATTAAACCCTGTTATGAATCGCAGGAGCGTTATCGCGAGCGCAGCAGGTCTGGGGGCGATGTCCATTCTAGCTGGCTGCTCCTCCAACGGCGGCGACAGTGGTTCCGCTTCGGGCGACGCTTCGTTTAAGATCGGCACCATCGGCCCACTGACCGGCGCCAACGCGTCCTACGGCAAGTCCGTTACACAGGCTGTCGAGCTTGGCTGCAAGGATTTCTCGACTAAGGAACTGCCGCTTGTCAGCAAGGCCGAGGACGACCAGGCTGACGGCGAGAAGGCCGTCAACGCCTTCAACACCCTGCTCGACTGGGGCATGCAGGCCCTTGTCGGTCCGACCACCACGGGTGCGTCGGTCGCCGTTGCTGCTGAGTGCGGTAACGACCCCGAGACGTTCATGATTACCCCGTCCGCGTCCTCCGAGGACGTTACCAAGGGCAAGGATTGCGTCTTCCAGGTTTGCTTCACCGACCCCAACCAGGGTGTCAACGCTGCCAAGTTCCTGGCGCAGAAGTATGCGGACGAGAAGTTCGTGCTGTTCTATAACTCCGGCGACGCCTATTCTTCGGGCATCGCAGATTCCTTTAAGGCCCAGGCCGCTGAGTCCAAGCTCGAGATTGTTGACGAGGAGACCTTTAAGGACGACTCCGCCACGAGCTTTACCAACCAGCTGACCAAGGCCAAGCAGGCTGGCGCCACCATGATCTTTGCGCCGATCTACTACACACCGGCGTCCGTCCTGCTCAAGAACGCCAAGGACATGGGCTACGACGTCAAGATGATGGGCTGCGACGGCATGGACGGTATCCTGGGCGTTGAGGGCTTCGATACCTCTCTTGCCGAGGGTCTGCTGCTCATGACCCCGTTCTCCGCCGACGACGAGAAGAACGCCGACTTCGTCAACGCTTACAAAGATAAGTACGGCGATACCCCCGACCAGTTTGCCGCCGACGCCTACGACGGCGTGCATGCTGTGGTCGAGGCTCTCAAGGAGGCCGGCCTGGGTGTCGACGCCGACCCCACCGAGGTTGCCGAGAAGCTTCCCGAGGCTATGCGCAACATTACTGTTGACGGCCTGACTGGCAAGCTCTCCTGGAACGATAAGGGTCAGGTCCAGAAGGAGCCCACGGCGTACGTCATCACTGACGGCAAGTACGTACAGGCCTAATAGGCCGCCTTACATAGAGCGGTTTTGATCCCAAGCAGGGGAGGTTTTGGCCTTCCCTGCTTGCTTGGTATCTAGGGACGATGTAACGTCCCTGTTTCATACATTAACTGGAAACCTATTCGAAAGGGGGATGTGGAACATGACGGTCTTTATCCAATACCTGGTCAACGGCCTGTCCATGGGCAGCGTCTACGCCATCATCGCGTTGGGCTACACCATGGTCTACGGTATCGCCAAGATGCTGAACTTCGCTCACGGCGACGTCATCATGGTCGGTGCCTATGTCTCGTTCTGCGCCACGTCGTATCTCGGCCTCCCGGGCTGGGCATCTGTAGTTCTCTCTTGTGTGGTCTGTACCGTTCTCGGTGTTCTCATCGAGGGTCTGGCCTATAAGCCGCTGCGCCAAGCAGGCCCGCTGGCCGTTCTGATCACGGCTATCGGCGTGTCCTACTTCCTGCAGAACGCCGCGCAGCTTCTGTGGGGCGCCACGCCCAAGAACTTCACTTCGCTCGTCACCTTCCAGGTGCCGGAGTTCTTGGCCAAGTTCAACGTAAGCGCCGTCTCGCTTGTCACCATCGTCGCCTGCCTGGTTATCATGGCCGGCCTGATGTTCTTTACAGGTAAGACCAAGATGGGCAAGGCCATGCGCGCCGTGTCCGAGGACAAGGCCGCCGCTCAGCTCATGGGCATCAACGTCAACCGCACCATCTCGATGACGTTCGCCATCGGCTCCGCCCTTGCCGCCATCGCCGGCGTGCTCTTGTGCTCCTACTCGCCGGTGCTGCAGCCCACGACGGGCGCCATGCCTGGCATCAAAGCCTTCGACGCCGCCGTCTTCGGTGGCATCGGCTCCATCCCCGGCGCCTTTGTCGGTGGCATTCTCATCGGCATCATCGAGGCGATGGCGCAGGCCTACATTTCCACGAGCCTTGCCAACTCCATCGTCTTTGGTGTTTTGATCATCGTCCTGCTCGTCAAGCCTGCCGGCCTCTTGGGCAAGTACGTCCCCGAGAAGGTGTAGGTGAGCGTTATGAAGTTTCTTAAAGACAAGCAGACGCGTCACGATTTTGTCACGTACGCTATGTGCATCGTGGCCTTCGCCATCGTGTTCTTTATGCAGTCTAACCACATGATTCCGCGCATGATTGCCGGTCAGTTGGTTCCCATTACGGCCTACATCGTCATGGCCATTTCCCTCAACCTTGTTGTCGGCATCGCGGGCGACCTGTCGCTGGGCCATGCGGGCTTTATGAGCGTCGGCGCCTATACGGGAATCGTTACCGCCGTCGCGCTGGAGAGCGCCGTTCCGTCCGACCCGATGCGCCTGATCATCAGCATCGTGGTCGGCGCTATCGCCGCTGCCATCTTGGGCTTCTTGATCGGTATCCCGGTCCTGCGCCTGAGCGGCGACTATCTGGCTATCGTGACCCTGGCTTTTGGCGAGATCATCAAAGAGATCGTCACCTGCCTCATTGTGGGCGTCGACTCCCGCGGCCTGCACGTGATCTTTAACATCACGGGCAACTCTACGATCGACGACCTGCACCTGCTCGAGGACGGCACCGCCATCATCAAGGGCGCCCAGGGCGCCTCGGGCGTGTCGACGTACTCGACCTTCCTCGCCGGTGCCATCCTGGTCATGGTCGCACTCGTGATCGTGCTCAACCTGGTTCGCAGCCGTACCGGCCGTGCCATTATGGCCGTGCGCGATAACAAGATTGCTGCCGAGTCCGTAGGCATCTCCGTCACCGAGTACCGCATGATCGCCTTCGTGGTTTCCGCTGCCCTCGCCGGTGCTGCCGGAGCTCTCTTCGGCGGTAACTTCTCGCAGCTCTCCGCCACCAAGTTCGACTTCAATACCTCCATTCTCATTCTGGTGTTCGTGGTCCTGGGCGGCCTGGGCAATATGCGCGGCTCCGTTATCGCCGCGGCGCTGCTCACGGTGCTCCCCGAGCTGCTCCGTCAGTTCTCGGACTACCGCATGCTCATCTACGCCATCGTGTTGATCCTGGTCATGATCTTTACCAACAACCCGCAGCTCAAGGCGTTCTTCGGTCGCGTCAAGGACCGCTTTGCTTCCAAGAAGGAGGTGGCAGCCGATGCCCAGTAAGTCTGAGTTCAAGAAGGGCAAGATGGTCCCGTATCCTTCTGGAGCCATCGTTCCCGACCGCGACCTGGGCGAGCGCCCTGCACTCGAGTGCATCCACCTGGGCATTGAGTTCGGTGGCCTTAAGGCAGTCGACGACTTTAGCCTGACTATCGGCAAGACCGAGATCGCCGGTCTGATCGGCCCCAACGGTGCCGGTAAGACCACGGTCTTCAACCTGCTCACCAAGGTGTATCAGCCCACGCACGGCACCATCCTGCTCGACGGCGAGGATACCTCGGGCAAGTCGGTCTATCAGGTCAACCGCATGGGTATTGCCCGTACCTTCCAGAACATTCGCCTGTTCAACACCATGACGGTGGAGGACAACGTTAAGGTCGGTCTGCATAACCAGGAGCGTTACTCCGGCTTTGAGGGCGTGCTGCGCCTGCCGACGTATTGGAAGCACGAGAAGGCCGCCCACGAGCGTGCCATGGAGCTGCTGTCCATCTTTGATATGGAGCATCTGGCAAACGAGCAGGCCGGCTCGCTGCCTTACGGCGCCCAGCGCCGTCTGGAGATCGTCCGCGCGCTTGCCACCAACCCCAAACTGCTGCTGCTCGACGAGCCTGCCGCCGGCATGAACCCGTCCGAGACCGCGGAACTCATGGAGAACATCGTCAAGATTCGCGACACCTTCGGCATTGCCATCATGCTCATCGAGCATGATATGTCGCTCGTTATGAACATCTGCGAGGGTATCTGCGTGCTCAACTTTGGTAAGGTCATCGCCAAGGGCACGGCAGAGGAGATCCAGAACAACGATGCCGTTATCGAGGCGTATCTGGGCAAGCAGGATAAGGGGGAGAACTAAATGGCAGAGCCGATGCTTTCCGTCTACAACATCAACGTCTGGTACGGCGCCATCCACGCCATCAAGGACATCTCCTTTAACGTTAACGAGGGCGAGATCGTGGCCCTGATCGGTGCGAACGGTGCCGGCAAGTCCACAACGCTCAAGACTGTCTCGGGCCTGCTGCGTTCCAAGACCGGCTCCATCAAGTTTACGGGCGAGGACATTACCCATACGCCCGCTGATAAGCTGGTTGGTAAGGGCCTGGCTCAGGTTCCCGAGGGTCGTCGCGCCTTTTTGCAGATGACGGTTGAGGAGAACCTGGAGATGGGTGCCTATACGCAGCCCAAGTCCACGGTGGCTCCGGGCCTGGAGCGCGTCTACGAGCAGTTCCCGCGCCTGAAGGAACGTCGTCGCCAGGTCGCCGGCACCCTTTCGGGCGGCGAGCAGCAGATGCTCGTTATGGGCCGCGCCCTTATGAGTAACCCCAAACTGCTTATGCTCGACGAACCTTCCATGGGTCTGGCACCGATTCTGATCGAACAGATCTTCCAGATTGTCGAGGACCTGCACAAGGCCGGTACCACGGTGCTTCTGGTCGAGCAAAACGCGCAGATGGCGCTTTCCATCGCCACGCGCGGTTACGTGCTCGAGACTGGCAAGATCACCATGACCGGCACCGGCCAAGAGCTCCTGCACGACGACAACGTGCGTAAAGCCTACCTGGGTGGTTAATCCATTCAACAAAGGGGGCGCTGACCAACCCGGTCAGCGCCCCCTTTTTAAGTTGCGGTGGAATAGGGACTAAATGGGAGTCTCAGAGGCCAAAACAGTCCCTATTCCACCGCAACTTCATGGGGATGTGTGACAATGCCCGTCGGAAAACATCTGCTGTCTTTGGGGGTCTATCTATGGTGTACGAGTTTTGTGCCGAGAACTTTGAGCGGGTGCCGGCAGCTATCGATGCCGGTGCAAAGCGCATCGAGCTGTGCGACAACCTCGCCGTTGGTGGCACCACGCCTTCTGCCGGCGTTATCAGCGCTACAGTCAGCTATGCTCACGAGCATGACGCGCGAGTGATGTGCATGATTCGCCCGCGTGGCGGTGACTTTCATTACAACCAAGACGAGCTGCGCATGATGGAGATGGACCTGGGCCTTGCCGTAAGCGCCGGCGTTGACGGCTTGGTCTTTGGCTGCTGCAAGCCCTGCGCTGGCGGATGGGCGCTCGACGAGCTTACGTTGGGCGCCCTCGTGATGGCCGCGGGCTGCGCGACCGAGGAATGCAAGCGTGAGCCCATCGACATCACCTTTCACATGGCGTTTGACCAGCTCTCGCCCGAGGCTCAACTCGATGCGATTGATACACTTGCCGACTGCGGCGTTACGCGCATCCTCACGCATGGCGGCGCTGCCGGTACGTCGATCGAGGATAATTTCGATTACCTGGCTCGTTTAATCGAGTATGCGGGCGATCGTTTGACCATCCTTCCCGGCGGCGGCATCACTACGGCAAATCGCGACGCGGTCGCGGCGGCACTGGGCGTCTCCGAGCTCCATGGCACCAAGATTGTGCCGCTGGAGGTGTAGCCCGTGGCACTTGTATTCGATGTCCAGCAGGCGAGCGGTAAGCCCGACGATAATCGTCGCCCTGGCACCGCGTGCCCCTTTTGCGACACGGAGGGGCTTGCCAACATCATCCAGCGCGATGGTGACTGCATCTGGCTCGAGAATAAGTTCAAGACATTGCGGGCCACACGTCAGACCGTATTGATCGAGTCTGCCAATCACGACGCCGACCTGGTGACCTATGAACCGGATGAGCTGCATCATGTGATGCGGTTTGCCCTGGGCTGTTGGCAGCAGATGATCGATTCCCAACAGTACCGCAGTGTGCTCATGTACAAGAACAAAGGCCCGCTTTCGGGCGGCAGCCTCGTCCATCCACACATGCAGATTGTGGGCCTGGAACAGGAGGACGGCTATGCGGCGCTGACCTCAGCCAACTTTGAAGGCATCAGTGTCTGGCAACAGGGGAGAATCTCGGTCGACATCTCAACCGAACCGATCATGGGGTTCTTTGAGGTCAACGTCTCGGCTCCACAGGGAATCGCCGCCAGCGACGACGCCCGCGACCAAGCCGAAGCGGACCTGTTTGCCGATGCGATTCAGGTGGCCCTGCGCTATATCCTGCACGAGCACCATGGCGGTCGCGCGGAGTCGTACAACTTGTTCTTCTACCACATGGACGGCCGGACCATTGCCAAGGCTCTGCCACGTTGGGTGGTTTCGCCCTACTTTGTGGGCTATCGTCTGGCCCAGGTCAATGCCGAGACCACGCTCGATATCGATGCTGAGCGCCTGCGTGCGCATCTGGAAACGCTCGCGTAGCAAGGCGAGCGCCTGCGAAAAGAGTGCTGCTTAGCGTGCCATCGCGTCGCGCCCGGCCTCGACCCGCTTGCGCTGTTTGGCGCGCTCCTCGCCGGTCAGACGTTCAAAGAGATGTCCGATAAGCGAGGCGAGTACCTGCTGAAACATCGTGCCGCACATGACGGGGAACACGACCTCGCCGGGAAAATACTGTGTGGCGATGACGGCGCCCGAAGAGATATTGCGCATGCCACAGGTAAAGCACATGGTGGTCGTCTCGCTATACGGCAGATGCAGGACACGTGCGACCAGGATGCCGATGATAAAGCCACTGATGGCGAACGCCAGGATAAAGAGGGCGACTTCCAGGCGTACCATGTTCATGTGCAGCACGTACTCGCTCATGGCGGTGGAGTTGGACGCGATGACGCCCATCATCATGAACTTGCAGGCGGGCGAAAGCGCGGGGGAGAGTTTCTCATGACCCCAGCCGCGCGTGAGTTCGTTAATGACGATACCGAGCACGGCGGGTATGGCGATCATAAAGGCCATATTCTGCATCATGCTCGGCACGTCGATCGAGACGGTGGCGCCCAGCAGGAGCTTGAGCGTAAGAGGAATCGTCACAGGTGAGATGACCGAGGACGTCAGGATGATGGTGAGCGCGAGCGGGCCGTTGCCGCCGAACATGCTAATCCACATAAAGGCAGTGACTGCCACGGGTACGCTGTACTCGAGCACGATGCCACAGACAAGGTTGGGATTGGAGCCAAAGAACAGTGAGCCCATGGCATACGCTGCGATGGGGATGATCACAGCCGAGACAAATAACGCCAAAATCAGATGCAGGGGACGATGGAACACCTCAGCCACCTGATGAAAGGTGTTGCTGAGCGCACCCTGAAACGTCATGAAAGCAAACAAGGTGGGAACGATGGGCTTGAGAACGCCGATCTGCTGGGGAAAGAGCACGCCGAGCGCCACACAAATCGGAACGATGACCTGCATGTGCCCCGCGAGAAACTTGCCCAGTCCAACCCATTGTTTCATATACTCTTGTGACTCCCTTTGCTCGTGAATTCGTTTTGAATGGATATGCTAGACGCTCGCATGCGTCCGTGCGTCAGAAACGCTCGAATATTTCGAGGCGATTACCGGCATCGTTTACCGAAACCGCGGCGTGCTGCGGCGATTTGCATCCGCGCTGCACGGTATAATAAATCCGTTCAACAGATCTGCCTGCCGAAGCGGGCATACACAGAGGACTCATCGCTATGAACCGTGAGAGGTATCGCGGCGACCTGCCCCTATCGGGGGTGGGCGCCTATGTCATCGCTTAAGACGACGCATCGCTGGGCGGTCGCTCAGCAAAACCCCGAGCTCGAAAAGGAGCTTTCGGCTGGCCTGGGCATACCCGGGCTGGTGGCGCGCATTATGGTTGCGCACGGCATTACATCCATCGAGGAAGGCCAGCTGTTTTTGACGCCTTCGCTTGATCGCGACTGGGCCGACCCACTCATTATCCCGGGCATGTCGGTCGTTGCCGACCGCGTTGAGCGCGCTATTCGCAACCACGAGCACATCGCGGTCTTTGGCGATTTTGACGTTGACGGTATTACGTCGACCTGTCTGTTGACCGAGGCACTGCGCACGTTTGGCGCCAACGTCACGCCGTTTATTCCGCATCGCTTTGACGAGGGCTACGGTCTTTCGCGAGCGGCGCTCGACCGCGTTAACGAGCTCGCTCGCCCCCAGCTGATCGTGACCGTCGATAACGGCATTGCCGCCAAGGAAGAGGTCTCCTATCTGGAGAGCCTGGGGATCGATTTGGTGGTCACGGATCATCACGAGCCGTCCGACCAGGTGCCGCAGGGCGTGCCTCTGACCGACCCCAAGCTCGAGGACGAGGGTCCTTCGCGTGAGCTTGCCGGTGCCGGCGTGGCACTCAAGCTGGTGCAGGTTCTGGGCGAGCGTCTGGGCAAGCCGCCGTATTGGCGTTCGCTGATCGAAGTTGCGGCGCTTGGTACCGTGTCCGACATGATGCCGCTGACGCCCGAGAACCGCGCGCTGGTCGCCGAGGGCATCCAGCAGATGCGCGTAACCGCTCGCCCCGGCTATATCGCGCTTGCCGCGCTCGCCAAGGCGGACCTTTCGAGCATTACGGCGGATGGCCTGTCATTCTCGCTCATTCCCCGCTTGAACGCCGCCGGCCGCATGGCCGATCCCAAGCTGGCGCTCGACCTGTTGCTTGCCCGCGACCCCATCGAAGCGAGCGCGCTTGCCGCCGAGCTCGAGGAGATCAACCGGCAGCGTCGCGAGATCGAGGCGGAGCTCACACGCGATGCCATGGCAAAGGTCGAGGAGACCTATGATGGCGGTCGCGCAATCGTCGTGGGTGGCGAGGGCTGGCACGAGGGCGTCAAGGGTATCGTGGCGAGCCGCCTGACCAACCGTTATCACGTGCCGGCGCTGCTGTTCTCGATCGAAAACGGTATCGCTCGCGGTTCGGGTCGCTCGGTGGGCAAGGTCAACCTGTTCGACGCTGTCGAGCGCTGCTCAGATCTGCTGATTCGTCGCGGCGGACATGCGGGTGCGGTGGGCGTGACCATCGAGGCGTCCAAGCTCGACGAGTTCCGCCGTCGCCTTTCGGCCGTGCTATCGGAGCTTCCCGCCGAGGACTTTGAGGACACCGACGAGGTTGCCGCCACCGTTGACCTCTCCGAGCTGAATATTGAGACCATCGAGCAAATCTCCCGTCTTGAGCCGTTTGGCCAGGGCAACAAGGTGCCGCTGTTGGCGGCCGAGGGCGTGACAATGTGCGATCGTGCCGTGGTGGGCAAAACCGGCGAGCACATGCGCTTCGTGGCGACCGATGGCGCTGCGAGTGTGCCGGCCATTATGTTCCGCGTGCCGCAGATCGATAAGCTCATCAATTGCGATAGCGCCGTCGACCTGGTATTCGAGGCCGTGGCCGAGCATTGGCAAGGTCGCGTAAAGCCCAAGCTCATGATCAAGGATGTCTTGGTCCGCGATACCACGGCGCCCAGCGTTGACGACCCGGCATGTGAGCTTCGCCGTGGCGTGGAGCCTGCGGACGCCGGTCTTCGTCTGGAGTCCCGCAAGCGCCAAACGCTCGCCCAGCTTTCCTATACCGAGCTGACGCGCTCGCTTATCCATAACTTTATCGGTTCGAACCAGCCGCACCGCGCGCAGGTCGAGGCGCTCGATGCCCTGGCCGATCGCCAAAGTGTTCTGGCCGTTATGGGAACGGGGCGCGGCAAGTCTCTTATCTTCCATGTGCATGCCGCGCGCGAGGCGGTCCTTCGCGGGCGTGCGAGCATCTTTGTCTATCCGCTGCGCGCGCTCGTTGCCGACCAGGCCTATCACCTCTCGTCGACGATGGCCGCGCTCGGCATTGGCGTAGGCGTGCTGACCGGCGAGACCGTGGAGGCGGCGCGCGATGACGTGTTTGCCGGCTTGGCTTCGGGCCGCACCGGCATCGTGCTCACGACGCCCGAGTTCCTGTCCATTCACCGCGACCGCTTTGCGCGTTCGGGGCGCATCGGGTTTGTCGTTATCGATGAGGCGCACCACGCCGGCCTTGCCAAGGGCGGCGATCGCAGCGCCTATCTCGACATGCCCGATATCCTCAAGGCCCTGGGCGACCCGGTCGTTCTGGCCACGACTGCCACCGCAACGGCTCCGGTTGTGGCCGAGCTCGCCCGCGTGCTACCGATTACCCGTACGGTGGTCGACGAGACGGTGCGCGAGAACTTGCAGCTCGAGGATGACCGAGACCTTGCGAGCCGCGAGAACCGCCTGGTGTCAATTGTGGCGACGGGGGAGAAGACCGTCATCTACGTCAACTCGCGCGACCAGTCCGTGGCGCTTGCTAAGACGCTGCGCAAGCGGGTACCCGATTGCGCGACCCGCATCGCGTTCTATAACGCGGGGCTTGCGCGCTCCGATCGTCGCCGCGTGGAGGAAGCATTCCGAGACGGAAGCCTCAGCTGCATCGTTTCGACCTCTGCCTTTGGTGAGGGCGTCAACCTGCCCGATATCCGCCATGTCGTGCTCTACCACATGCCGTTTGGCAGCATTGAGTTCAACCAGATGAGCGGACGCGCCGGTCGCGACGGCCAACCTGCCGTGATTCACTTGCTCTACTCGTCGCGCGACGCCCGCATTAACGAGCGCCTACTCGACTGCTATGCGCCCGAGCGCGACGAGCTCGTCACGCTCTATCGAGCGCTGCAGACCATGTGGCGCTCCAACCGTGGTAAGACGGGGGATGATTCCTTTAGCGCGAGCGATATCGACATTGCGCAGATGTGCCTTGCAATCGACGCGCGCACGCCGGTCGATGAGCGCTCGGTGGCAAGCGGCCTGGGAATCTTCGAAGAACTCGGTTTCTGTCGCGTTTCGGGGTTTGACGACACCCGTCGCATCGCGATGGCCGAAAACCCCGGCCGCGTGCAATTGAGCAGGTCAATTCGCTATTTGGAGGGCTTGCGCTCGCGCATGGAGTTCTCGGCTTTCCGGAGCTGGGCGCTCGATTCGTGCGCTTCTGATATGCTAGCCAAAGTTAACCGCCCGATCGTACCGCGGGCCTAGGGGAAGGGGACCTCGATGGATGCCGCAGCCCGTACCGCCCATGATTCCACCCTCCAGCCGTTCTCGGAGATGGAGCACTATAAGCATGCCGATGAGCTGCCGCCCGAGATTATGGCGGACAGCTACGACAAGCTGGAGCGCCTGTGCCTCAAATATATGAATGAGGACGACTTCTCCAAGGTGGAACAAGCATACTGCTTTGCCGCCGAGAAGCACTGCAACCAAAAGCGCCGCTCGGGTGAGATGTACATTAACCATCCTGTCGAGGTGGCTATCATTCTGGCAGACCTCAAGATGGACTGCGACGTGGTGTGTGCTGCGTTGCTGCACGATACCGTCGAGGACACCGAGACCTCGCTCGCCGATGTTTCGGGTCTGTTTGGCGAAACCGTGGCAGAGCTCGTCGACGGCGTGACCAAGCTCACCAACATCGAAGTCGACAGCATGGACGAGAAGCAGGCCCTCACGCTGCGCAAGATGTTCCTCGCCATGTCCAAGGACATTCGCGTCATCATCGTCAAACTCGCCGACCGCCTGCATAACATGCGTACGTTGGCGGCCCTTCGCGAGGACCGCCGTCTGTTTAAGGCGCGCGAGACCATGGACGTGTACGCACCCTTGGCCGACCGCTTGGGCATGAGCTCTATCAAGTGGGAACTCGAGGACCTGTCCTTCTTTTACCTGGAGCCCGACGCCTACCAGCGCATCGCGCGCATGGTGGCAGAGTCACGTGAGGTTCGCGAGCGCTATCTGACCGAGACTATCAAGACGCTCACCGATGAACTCAACCGCATTGGCCTGGAGGGCTTCCAGATCAACGGCCGCTCCAAGCACTATTGGTCCATCTACCAAAAGATGAAGCGCAAGGGCAAGGAATTCTCCGAGATCTACGACCTGGTGGCACTGCGCGTCATCACGCATTCGGTGCGCGATTGCTACTCCACGCTCGGCGCAGTGCATACGCTGTGGCACCCCATGCCTGGTCGCTTTAAAGACTATATCGCCATGCCCAAGGTCAATAACTACCAGTCGCTCCATACGACGGTTATCGGCCCCACAGCCCGTCCACTCGAGATTCAGATTCGAACCTATGAGATGCATGAGCAGGCCGAGTACGGCATTGCCGCCCACTGGCTATATAAGAAGTCGGGCGGTTCGTCTGCGTCTAAGACCAATGATGCCCAGCGTCTGGACGACCAGATTAACTGGCTCAAACATTCGCTCGATTGGGCTGCGTCTGATGAGATCACTGACGCCAAGGAATACCTGCATTCGCTGAAGGTCGACCTCTTCGATCAAGAGATCTTTGTCTTTACGCCCAAGGGCGAGGTCATGGCGCTTCGTGCCGGCTCCACGCCGCTCGACTTTGCCTATGCCGTTCACACCGAGGTGGGCAACCACTGCGTCGGCGCTAAGATCAACGGTGCGGTGGCCCCGCTCACGCACGAGATCAAGACGGGCGACCGCGTTGAA
The DNA here is from genome assembly GCA_937937835.1 of uncultured Collinsella sp. Lineage (GTDB taxonomy): Bacteria > Actinomycetota > Coriobacteriia > Coriobacteriales > Coriobacteriaceae > Collinsella. Next base: position 7,393 of record CALDBJ010000047.1, on the reverse strand, counting down.
ATCCTGACCAACAAGAGTTCCAAGCCGTCGCGTGATTGGCTTAAGATCGTCAAGACGCCTTCCGCCAAGTCAAAGATCCGTCGTTATTTCGCCGCCGCGACCAAAGACGATGACGCTGCTGCCGGCCGCGATATACTGGCCAAGGACCTGCGCAAACGCGGGTATGGCATCTCTACGCCGCGATCCACGCGTGCGCTCAACGCCGTGGCGGAGCAGTTTAACTACAAGCAGCTCGAGGACCTGTTCGCAGCCGTTGGTGCGGGCAAAGTCGCCCCACGTGCTGTGGGCAACAAGGTCGAGCAGATCTTGGACCCCAAGCCCGAGGAGCAGCTCACCAAGACCGAAGCCATTGCCGAGGTCGTCAAGCAGCCTGCCCGCGGCTCCAACCGCAAGCCGCAAAAGCGCGGCAAGAGCGCCAGCAACGGCATTATCGTCAAGGGCGAGAGCAACAGCGGCCTGCTGGTCCGTCTGGCGCATTGCTGCAATCCGGTGACGGGCGACGATATCGTCGGCTTCATTACGCGCGGTCGTGGCGTTTCGGTGCATCGCGCCAACTGCCCCAACGTCAAGGGTCTTATGGAGCATCCCGAGCGCATGATCGAAGTGGAGTGGGACGGCGCTGCCGACACTCTCTTCCAGGTCGAGATCGTGGTCGAGTGCCTGGACCGCATGGGCCTGCTCAAGGATGTCACCATTGCCATTGGCGATGCAGGCGGCAATATCCTTTCTGCCGCCACGTCGACCAACCGCGAGGGTATTGCAACCCTGCGCTTTATGGTCGAGATTTCGGACGCGAGTGGTCTGGATCCGCTGCTGGCCTCTATCAGCAGCGTTGACTCGGTCTACGACGCGCGCCGCCTGATGCCCGGCGAGGGTGGAGCCCAGCTTAAGCGCCGCGTTTAGTCGCGACGAACGTGCCACATTATCGATATTCGCTACACTCGAGGCATCGTTTGATGCCTCGAGTTCTATAGAGAGGAGAGGGGCATGAGTGCTGTGTCCTTGGATTTAACTCCCAAGGGATCGGTCGAGATCGAGACGCTCGTAAACGGTCCCATTCAGACCAATAGCTATGCTGTTATTTCGGACAATGAGTGCGTGATTATCGACCCCGCATGGGAAGGCGAGCGCTTGGTGGAGCATATTCGAGCCGAGCATCCCGGCGTACGCGTGCTTGGCGCCGTATGCACTCATGGCCATGCCGATCATGTTGGTGGTGTTGCCGGCGTGCGAACCACCGTTGGTGAGGGCTGCTGGTATGAGCTGTGCGCTAAGGATGTGGCGGTGCCGCATGCGAATATCGAGGAACAGCGAGCTATGTGGGGCATTGAGACGCCCGACCCCGGGGAGCCGACACGCCTGCTCGCCGAGGGCGATACAATCGAGGTGGGTGATATCTGCCTGCAGGTGATCGAGACGCCCGGTCACACACCGGGTGGCATTGTCTTGTTCGCCGCCACCGAGCAGGGAAGCATCGCCTTTGTTGGCGACACACTGTTCCCGGGCAGCCACGGCCGCACCGATCTCGCCGGTGGAGACGAGGCGGCGATTCTGCGCTCGCTCTCCAAGCTCGCCCGGCTTCTCCCGCCCGATACCGTTTGCCTAACCGGCCATGGCGATTCGACCACCATGGCACGCGAGCTCATGCAGAACCCTTTCATGCAGGTGTAGCTTTATAGTCAGCTTCTTAAGCACATGAAGCGTCCAAACGTCAAGCTATTTTTCCCCAACGGGTCAATTTCGTAGGGCAAACGGTCAAAAAAGTCTGTTTGGACGATATTCGTGAACAAACGAACGTTTATGCTCGGGTGCGCCGTGGTAAAATCACAGGCGTTATCGGAGCAACCTTACAGGAGGTTTCTTTTATGCTCGTCAACGCAGCAGACATGCTCAAGAAGGCCGAGGCCGGCAAGTACGGTCTCGGTGCCTTCAACACCAACAACCTCGAGTGGACGCTGGCTATTCTCCAGGCCGCCGAGGAGGCCAAGTCTCCGCTGATCCTTCAGTGCACCGCTGGTGCCGCTAAGTGGATGGGCGGTTTCAAGGTCTGCGCCGACATGGTCAAGGCTGCCGTCGAGGCTACGGGCGTTACCGTTCCCGTCGCCCTTCACCTCGATCACGGTTCTTACGAGGACTGCTTCAAGTGCATCGAGGCCGGCTTCACGTCCATCATGTATGACGGCTCTCACGAGGAGACCTTCCAGCTTAACCTCGACCGCACCAAGGAGCTCGTTGAGCTTGCCCACTCCAAGGGCATGTCCATCGAGGCCGAGGTCGGCGGCATCGGCGGCACCGAGGATGGCGTGACCTCCAGCGGCGAGCTCGCTGATCCTGCTGAGTGCAAGCAGATCGCTGACCTGGGCGTCGACTTCCTTGCCTGCGGTATCGGCAACATCCACGGCGTGTACCCTGCCGACTGGGCTGGCCTTTCCTTCGAGCGCCTGGGCGAGATCAAGGCTCAGACCGGCGACCTGCCCCTCGTTCTGCACGGTGGTACCGGCATCCCCGAGGATCAGATCAAGAAGGCCATCTCCCTGGGCATCTCCAAGATCAACGTCAACACCGACCTGCAGCTCGTCTTCGCCAAGGGCGTCCGCGAGTACATCGAGGCTGGCAAGGATCAGCAGGGCAAGGGCTTTGACCCCCGCAAGCTCCTCAAGCCTGGTCGCGACAACATCGTTGCCCGCACCAAGGAGCTCATGGAGGAGTTTGGCTCCGTCAACAAGGCGTAAGCGTCGCTAAACTTCCCACCGGAAGCCCCGTCTCCCTACACTGTTTCCTTTGCGCTCACCTGGCTTCGCCAGAAGTCGCGCCAAGGAAACAGTTCCGGGAGACGGGGCTTCCTTCGTTTAACGCCGCAGGGTTACGAGTCTGAACTAAGGTGGCTACTGGCTTCGCCAGAAGTCGCGCGACGGAATCAGCTCCGGGGAAACGGGGCCTCCTTCGTTAACTCGCTACAGGGTTACTGGGCTGAATTCATTTTTTATAGGTACCGTTTATCGGTGTTGAGGGTTCCTTTATTGGGGCTTTCTTTTTATCTCGCTACAATGGACTTCAAGAGTTCTAATGACTTGGAGTTTGGTATGGCTGTTATTAATGTGCTGCCTTCGGATGGGAAGGTTATTGACGAGGGTCCTGTTGGTTGCTCTGTTGATGTTTGCTGTGATGACTTTCGTCATCTCGATGTTGGACTGCCGCCCGAGATTCTTCGTCTTAAGGATGCCGGGTATTTGACGCAGGCTGTTGCTGCCTGCGATCGCCTTTTGGAACAGAACCCCGAGCCTTCGCTGGCCGCCTGCGTTCGCGCCGAGCGGTATCGCATGCTCGAGACGCCGCTTCATTTTTCGGTGTCGCGTAATCGAGCCATTGCGATGATTCGCGAGGAGTGGCCAGAGTTTACCGAAGAGCAGTTTGACGACCTGATTGATCGTAAGCGTATTGACTGGCGCTTTATCGATGGCGAGCTGTTCGTTCTCGACAACTTCCTCAATTCGCTTCGCGTGTATCCCAAAGAGGTCCCCGGCATGCGTCCCGATCCTGTGGACGGAATTGCGCTACGCAACCAGATGCTCAAGGAGATGGAATCGCAGAATGGGCTGTCTCGCGTCATCACCCTAAAGGCATCCGTGTCTGTCCCCGGAGCTCTTGAGGGGGAGGCCGTTCGCGCGTGGCTTCCCGTTGCCGCCGCCTGTCGTCAACAGTCTCATATCGAGGTTCTCGATATGACGTCGGAGGGTACCGTTGCCTCTGAAAACGTTTCGGCTCGTACTGCCTCTTGGACATCTTCGACTGAACATTCATTCTCGGTGACCTATCGCTATCACATCGATGCCGCCTATTGCGATATCTATGGTGGTGCGCTCCCATCGCATCCCTGTATGGACACGCCGCTGCCCGAGGACACTTCCGAGGACCGTCCGCACATTGCGTTTACGCCGTACCTGCGACAGCTGACGGAGCGTGTTATTGACGGGCTCGAGGATCCGCTCGATCGCGCTCGTGCTATCTATGATTACCTGACGCAGCATATCGACTATCGCTATCAGCCGCCGTACCTGCTTTTGGGATCTATTGCCGATGACTGCGCGCATTCGCTCCGTGGCGATTGCGGCGTTATGGCGCTCACGTTCATCACCATGTGCCGTATCGCGGGCGTGCCTGCCCGTTGGCAGAGCGGCCTGTATGTTGCGCCCGATTCGGTGGGGCCGCACGACTGGGCAGAGTTCTATACGCCGCAGACCGGTTGGCTCAACGCCGACGTGTCATTTGGATCTTCTGCTCGCAGGATGGGGGAGGAGTGGCGCCGCCATCACTACTTTGGCAATCTCGACCCGTGGCGTATGGTGGCCAACAATCGATTCCAGGCAGAGTTTGAGCCCTCTTTCGACGGCATGCGCGAGGACCCTTACGATAACCAGATGGGTGAGGCTTCGGTCGACGGTCGCGGATGCCGTCAGCGTGAGATGCTCCGCACGGTCGAACTCATCGAAATGCTCGAAGTTCCATTTTCGGACTAATCAACAGAAAGCTGTGATAAACTAACTCACGCATTACGTGCCCGAGTGGCGGAATTGGCAGACGCAGTGGACTCAAAATCCACCGTTGGCAACAACGTGCGAGTTCGAGTCTCGCCTCGGGCACCATACATGCAAGTGAGCGTTCAAGGGGGTTGCGGCCCCCTTTTTCGTGCCGAACTCGCGTGAGCGCGCGAAGCGTTAAGCCAACAGGCCTGTGGCCTGTTTGTAGCGGAGCGTGGCGAGGGCGCCACGCGCCCGAAGCCCGGGGCTTCGCGAAGCGAAGGCCCTTCGAGTCTCGCCTCGGGCACCATACATGCAGCTGAGCGTTCAAGGGGGTCAAGACCCCCTTTTTCGTGTACGTAATGTGATAGCGCACTATACGTGTTATTATTCGCAAGGCGTTGTTCCCGCAATGCCCTAAAGAGGAACCCGAGGGTTCCCACCTTTTGGCGCCAATGAGCAGCTGACTGGTCATACAACTTAGATTCCCTTCCTCGTATCGAGGATGTCTATGTGTACGACCTGGTTGCAAAGAAGCGCCGGGTTATTTTTTTATGAATGGAGGTAGGGAAAATAGCTAAGTCTGATGACACCCGCATCAACGACGAGATCACTGCATCTTCGTGCCGTTTGATTGGCGTCGATGGCTCTCAGCTCGGCCTGTTCGCCATCCGCGATGCCCAGCGCGTCGCTGACGATCAGGGTCTCGACCTGGTCGAGATCGCTCCCAACGCGGAGCCGCCGGTCTGCAAGGTCATGGACTACGGTAAGTTCAAGTACCAGCAGGCCATGAAGGCCAAGGCCGCTCGTAAGAACCAGTCTAAGGTCGAGGTCAAGGAAATGAAGTTCCGACCCAAGATCGACGTTGGCGACTACGAGACCAAGAAGGGCCACGTTCTGCGTTTCCTCAAGAAGGGCGCACGCGTTAAGATCACCATCATGTTCCGCGGCCGTGAGATGGCTCACCCGGAGCAGGGTCTTAACGTTCTCGAGCGTCTCGCCGAGGATCTCAAGCCTTACGCTACGGTCGAGTCCAAGCCTAAGATGGAAGGCCGTAACATGCTTATGCTGCTCGCCCCGATTAAGGGCGCCTTCGATGAGGATAAAGCGGCAAGCGATACCAAGTAACTAGTGTTCTGTAACCGATTAAGGAGTATTTCATGCCTAAGATGAAGTCCCACAGCGGCACCAAGAAGCGTTTCCGCAAGACTGGCACCGGCAAGCTTATGCGCGCCAAGGCTTTCAAGAGCCACATCCTGAGCAAGAAGTCCACCAAGCGTAAGCGTGGCTTCCGTCAGGAGATCGAGATCGCCGCTGCCGACCGCAAGGTCATCAAGTCGCGTCTCGCCTAAGTTCGCGTTCCCGTTTTTCGTTTTACCGTCTAGGAGTTGATAGAACATGGCACGTATTAAGCGCGCTGTTGCCGCCAAGAAGAAGCGCCGTACCGTTATGCACCGTGCGAAGGGTTACTACGGTGCCGCTTCGCGTACTTACAAGCATGCTAAAGAGCAGGTCCAGCACTCCCTGCAGTATCAGTATCGTGATCGCCGCAACAAGAAGCGCGAGATCCGCTCTCTCTGGATCACCCGCATCAACGCTGCCGCTCGCCTGAACGACATCTCTTACTCTCAGTTCATGCACGGCCTGAAGGTTGCCGGCATCGAGCTCGACCGCAAGGTTCTGGCTCAGATGGCTTACGAGGACATCGAGTCCTTCAACGAGCTGGCTGCCATTGCCAAGAAGGCTCTCGAGGCTTAATTGCTTCTTGCATCTTAAAGGGGCGCTTCCAATCCGGAAGCGCCCCTTTTTGATTGATTAGGGATGTGATCGATTTGGGACGTAGCCAAACCGATCAATTCGATAGCGTCCGAGTTGCAAGAAAGAGCAGGTAGCGTATGTGTCAAAGATTTTTGACACTCTAATCTGCGCGCAGCCATCCGTATGGGTTTGATTTTGGGATTACACTTTGCTTGCCGGCTTCTGTTGTGTAGCCGCCCAATAAGAGTTGAGATGCATTCGAAGGGAACGCCATGCAGCTGCCAAAACACCTTAAACAGTATCGACTCGATGCTGGTTTGTCCCAGGAGGATCTTGCAAGGCGCATTTTTGTAACACGTCAGACCATCAGTAATTGGGAGCGCGGTAAAACGTACCCCGACATCCAGAGTCTCCTACTGCTGTCTGAACAACTGGATGTAACGATTGACGAGCTTGTTAAAGGCGACATTTCAATAATTAGAGAAAGGGTTGAACGCGATAGGGGCACGCTCTATCGCTTGGGTGCGGGGATGTTGGCTGGGCTTCTTGCGTTTACCGTCTCTATGGCCTGGCTCATGTGGCAACAAAACCACGGGTGGGGGATGGTCCAGTGCGTTCCGACGATGGTGTTGGCAGGCGTCTTTGGTACTGGCGCAATGTGCTGCGCGCTTGCAGCGGAACATATCAAGAAGAAGAATGATTTGGTGACGTATCAAGAGATATCCGACTTCTTGGACGGAAAGAAGGCGGACAGCGAAGAGACGAGGACGGGCTGGGCTTATGAGCATCCACAGCTTGCGAATGCCATCAAGTTTGCCGCAGCGGCTCTTATTGGACTAATCGTTTTTGAACTCGTTAACGCTGCTATGTCCCATTTCTAATGGGTATACAGCCATTAATGCGGCCGAAGCTTAACCGTTGGAAAACCGAAGGGCCGCTCTAATAGGGGGCCGCGGCCCTGTTCTTTCTAGGCTCTCACAGAGAGGGTCCCATCCTCATTTGTGTAGGAACCGTGGAGTACCAGATTCCCGCCCGCGGGGCCCCTCCGGTCTGGCAATATATTTCCTTGCCGCGCGGCCCGGTCGGACCGGATGAGCCGCAAAGCGTGCACCTTGAGA
>CALDBJ010000046.1 GCA_937937835.1 uncultured Collinsella sp. | reverse complement strand
CAAAAACCGCCAAATAAAAGAAACACTTCTTAGCATCAGTTTTCTTAACCGAGGTTACGAAGCTCTTCATCAGGCCATAGCAAAGCTCAATTCCCTGGAACGCTAAAACTAAATGAAAGCATATAACCAGACCTGAGATATTCCATGCACCAAGACCGAAGGGGCCAAACGTCTTCGCGCCAGCCAATATGATGAAAACTAGCAGAAAGCTGCTGAGGATACTGGACGCGACGAGAACGGTTATCTGACGAATAGCATCACCGCTCGACTGTGATTTCGGTTGCAAATATAAGCACGCAACAGCAACGACATCGCAAAAGAGTTCAAGAATGAATAGATTTAAATTCTTATAGTGCAATGATGTCGCGACAGCTAACAAAAGAAGTCCCAGCCCAAAGATGGCAAGCGCGTACTCGCTTTTCTTAATTGCAGGATTATTCAAAACGTGCATCTCCAACTAAAGACAAAATCGAATAGGATAAGTCGACAATAACAAATTCGGGTCTTAGATCCAACTTCACTCAAAAGCTAAGTAAAAGCCAGCCAAGTATCACTTAGCAAATACAAAACGCCTTCTCGACATCTATAGCAGTGGCGTCCCAGCTATATCGATTTTCAACAAGGGCCCTAGAGTTTCGAGACTGTAGAGAAAGCAGCTTTCGATCATCAAAAAGCCTGCATAATGCCGAAACCACCTCATCAGATGACATGGACTGAATTATCGTGCCGTAGCTATCATCTGGAATAAGCTCGTGCGCGCCTCCCACATCTGTTACCACAGCAGGCGTTCCGCAAGCTGAAGCCTCAAGAAGTACCGTCGAAAAGCCTTCGGACCGAGTTGGAAGACAAAGCACATCTGCTTGCTGAAGTAAGGAGGAAATGTCCTCTGCGCTACATCTCCCAAGCCAAAACAAGTTCGACGAACAGGCTTCCTTGACTTCATTGGCCAGCGGACCATCCCCTGCAAGAACAAAACAAATATCACGCTTGGTAATATCCTTTGCGCGAGCTGCCTCAATAATTGAATAAATTCCCTTTTCAGGAATAAACCGCCCAACAAAAGCCACAACTAAAGATGACTGAGGGACACCTAATTCTGATCGGAAATCTCTACCCGAAGAGATGCTCCTATAAATTGAAGCATTGATTGAGTTCGATATTACGCCCTTTGCACCGATATTAAAATGCTGAAGCCATTCAACGCTTTTAGAAGAAATCCCATAGAAATCAGGTTCAAACGTCTTTACGCGATCAGTAATCCAATCCTCATATCGGCGCACAAAATAATCAAGGAATGGCTGATTGAAAGAAAGATACGCTGAACCATGGTCGAGAACGACGGCCCTAGTGTTATGATCCACAGCAAACTTCAGCCCTTCGAGTGAGAGGGGGAAAAGCCTCGTGTTGATAAGTACGCCGTCCCACTCATAATCATCAAGGCTTTGCAGGAGCCGGTAATAATCGCCGGTTTTTTTGGGTAGAGGAAGCCTTCCATCAAGCAATGAAATACATGGAAGCCGAATTATCTCGAGACCGTTTTCGACTGAATGACCGACTCCTACGCGCATTGAATCATTAGTAACGATAACCACCCTGTCGCCGCGGGCAGCTAGGGCATGAGCGAGACCATCGACAAAATTACCAATTCCACTAAGTTGCGGGTGATAATGATGGGTGAAAATACAAATAGAAGAACTCATTACATAACCTCATCTGGTAAAGATTTCATATCCTTAATTCTGCGCAGTCCAGACTTCACCATCCCCAAAGTCAAGCAGAAGAGGAAGATGGGTATGTCGATTTTCCGGCTCCGGAATTTTCTTCCATTCGCCATACATCGTTGTAAGATATTTATCCGTCATACGAGGAACGGGGAATTCACTGCCTTCGAAAACCGCACTGCTCAGAGGGAAAATCTCTGAAATAGGCACTGGCGCCATATTCGGCCAGCTTAACGTCAGACAATAATCAGAGACCTCACCCGTATTTGAGTCGGCAATACAGGAGTCGAACAAATCCTGGTAAGAGCATGCGCCTCGAGAAACCAGTCGTTCCACTACGTGTATAGCAGAACAACCAATTTGCTCGAGTTGTCCAAGGAACCCTTTATGAGGGACAACAATGGAAGAAGAGTGATATAAATAAGCTCTTTTCTGTGCAATTGATGCAGTTCGGACTTGTTTTGCACGAAGGCGTTTATCTGTATAGAGCTGGTCATATGGAAAGATGTCGACAAAAATACCCATCGAACTGGAAGCCTCTCGAGCCTCCTGATTCTCGAAGCGAGTTTCATCGCGATACACCTTAGCAAACATCGCAGCATAGCCAATAGTATTCCGCGATGTATGGAGCGAATATCCTTCCGGTAAACCATCCTCGGCTAAAGAGCAAAAGCGGTCATAGTCTGAACGCATCATTCCGATATCTATATCATCATCCCAAGGGATAAACCCCCTATGACGCATTGCTCCTAAACATGTTCCGCCATCAAGCCACCACCTGATGCCGTGCTTAGAGCAGAATGCAGCGACAACCTGAAGGATATCCAATTCAGTGTTTTGAAGCTTTAATAGCGCGTGAGCTTTAGACATCATCGGCCTATCTCTTTTCCCCAAACCATTCTTGCGTCTGTTTCCCCAAAACAAAAGACTGATAAATTAGGCAAATAGCATTGGATATAAGCGCCGTTACAGTAGGGCCATTTAAGCCAAACAACACTTGCGCGGGAGCCATGACAGCAACAGCACTGATTAAGGACAATATGCTGCCAACAAATACCCCTCGGTAGTTATCAAGAGAAACCAGCAAATCGTTGACAAACCAAGCAATGCCAGTCAAAAAGGCACAAGCCAACATAGGCTGAAGGAGATCAGAATGTTTGGCTATTCCAGCGCCATAAAACAAAGACAGCAATAATTTGCCGAAAAAGAAAAGCGCAACTGCTGATATGACGCCGACAAATAAAATACCGGCAAGTATTTTACCTATAAGCGTAAAAAAGGACTTTTCCCTAGAATAGTAACGCTCTACTAAATAACCTAATAAAGGATTATAGATATACGTCGCACCCATTTGGATAATTGCCACGGGAGCAGCAACTGATGCATAAATGCCTAGAGCAGAATCTCCGAATGTATAAGATAAATACTGCCTTGGAATATTCGGCGCCGCAGAAGCAGCAATGCCGCCCAGAACGATGGGCAAACAGCCACATAGGAAAGCTCTGACCTTCGCTTGGGTAATTCCAAGTTTGATTGCAGAGATTCGATTTGATCTCGGATAATCGTAAATAACACCGATACCTATAGTCACTACCGTCATTAGCAACAATGCACCTTCGAGGCTATTTAAC
>CALDBJ010000045.1 GCA_937937835.1 uncultured Collinsella sp. | reverse complement strand
GGGAGACGGCGAGTTAGCCGGCAGGTCGGCATGTCAATCCTGGTCTAACAGAGCCAAAGAAATTGATTGAAATGGGCTTTTCGTTGTTTAAACAATGAGTAATAATATGCATATTGAGCGCGAGCAATTATAGGTTGTGCGCCCAAGGTTAATTTGTGAAAGAGCAAGATCGCAGTCTCTTGGGGGGAGGCATCGATGGCGGCAAATTCGGATAAATCTAAGCAGAACAATAAAGCGGCACATCGTGTACTAGCAGGTGTTTTGTGCGGAGCTTCCGTTTTGAGCCTGGTGCTGTCGCTCGTTATGCCCCCGATCTCGCAGGCCATCGCCAACGACGCCCAGACAGTTTCTGCCGAGGAAACTGTAATGGGGGGGGGTTCCTCAAGTGAGTCCGCTGCTGTAGGTAACACCAGCGAGGATGCCGAAAACCAGAATAGCGACGAGACCGATGGCGGCGAGTCTGGCTCTTCAAATAGTGTTGAGCAGGCTCAGAGTGCGAATGCGGCTTCAGCGGGAGCGACGGCCACCGTGAAGCCGGGAATTTACGTTCCCACGTCTATCGGTATCGGTACGAATATCAATGTCTCAACCCCTGATCCCGGCGTGGCCACCTACGTTGGCCGCGACATGTACATCGGTGGCAAGCCGAGCGATAAGCCGAGCGACGGCACTATCGATCTTGATGCGGACAACGCCCCCACCGGCTCATATGCCGCTGAGGCGGAGGGCCTTACCGTGGTCCGTGGCAAGCTTGCCATGAATCCACTCAAAGAGAGCTGGCCCTATAATAATAGTGGCGGCGCTGGTTTCCGCTTTGGCACCGTTGGTTTTGGTTCCCAGTTCCGTCCTGTCTACGGCAGCACCGTGCTTGCGGTCGCCGGAATCGACAGTGCGATCACCAAAATGAGCGTTGGTTACAACGGCAACTTGCCGGGGGCGACTACCGTTGGCGCTTGGAACAAAGGCGCTTGGGTCGGACAGCAGAGACCTTTTGAGGGCGCGACTCCTTCCGGCTTTGCCTACACCGCGCAAATCGCAGGCCCCATCACATACTGGCGCGATAGCGACTATAAACGCCAGTCTGTGGTGACAATGCAGGGTAATTGGTACGAGGGCTTGTCTGCTCTGGAAAGCACCCTGTTCAATAAAGCTGTTGATTTGACTAATGTCAACGGTAACGATTATTCGAGCTATAACGGTACAAATGGATACCTCTCGAAGCTATCGAAACAGCTCGACTCGTTTGAAGATACCGGCGAGGTGGATGTCAACGGCTTTGCAGAGCCTAATAGCAACTACGTCATCAACAAGTACAATAACGACGGAACAAGCTATACACTCAAATTCGATGGTAGCGACGATGGTAGCGGCAAGTCTGTTTCCGGTGCGCTCGATACCGGAATCCCGAGCAATAAGATTCGCAACACCGAGCGACTCATCACCTTTACCGGCGATGGAACTTCTATGCAACAGGTCTTCACCATCGCCGGTTCCGAGCTCTCCAACTGGAAGAATGGCGTCTACTACCGCGGCGTCGACTTTAAGTTCACCAATATCCCCGAAGGCGCATCCATTGTCGTGAACGTTACAGGTACTAATCCTGTCGAGTTCCACAACGGCTGGCGCTTCTGGTGGGGAGATACAGAAATATCTCGCGGTTACGAGAGTCAGTACGCCAAGAAAGACCTTGACGCGAAATACTTGCTGGCTTCCCAGTCCATCATGTGGAACTTTGTCGATACGCAAAGCCTTACCATTCGGGGCGGCATCGCGGGAGAGGACCGCGCGGACTGGGGATACGGTGGCGCAACTACCGGTGCCAAGTGGACTGACGACGATCCTGCGGCGGCTATGATCGGATCGATTCTCGTTCCCAACGGAAGTTTCGACGACCATGTTACTACCAACGGCCGCGTTTATGTGGGCGTCGATTTCTCAATGAACAGCCCGAAGGTTGCCGCAGCATTTGGTGAGGGTAACTCGGCTTCCGTCATCGACATGGACCAGGAGCGTCACAACTTCCCGTGGTCTGGTTCGTATACACCGGACGGCTCTGCCATTGCGTGGAGCAAGGTCGACGCTGCGGACGCCAAACCGCTCGCGGGTTCCGAGTGGGCCATCTACGCGACCGAGAACGATGCGCAGAACAATGAGAACCGTATCGTCTCCATTGTGGATAACGGCACGAATGACTCCGATCCTACCGTTGGTACCATTCAGTTCAACTACCTGAACCAGAAGGCCAATATTGGCAACCCTGATGACAAGGACTACTTCACGTACTACATTCGTGAGACTAAGGCGCCGGAGGGCTACGAGCTTTCCAATACGATCTATACCTCGAAGATGTTCCACACGGGCGATGAGCTCAACCTTGTGGGCAACGTGGACACCAACGGCAACGAGATTTCCAGTCCGAAGAGAGCCATCGCCAACACCAAGACCACTGGTACAGTGTCTTGGACCAAGGTTGAGGACGGAGATGAGAAGCACGATCCGTTGCCTGGTTCCGAGTGGAAGCTTGCGAAACTGGGTGCCGATGGCTCGACCGAAGTGAAGTCCTGGACCGTGAGCGACCGGTCGAAGTTGAGCGACACCACGTGGGCCAATACCGACGCCACGGATGGCAAGTTCAAGCTTGAGGGCTTGCTGCCGGGCACGTACACGCTTGCTGAGACCCAGGCTCCGTTTGGCTACGAGAAGAACCCGACGGATTTTCGGTTCACGGTGAACACGGACGGTTCCGTCACGTGGGACAAGGACAAAAAGCCGTCTATCGACAAGAGCGGCAACGCGTACATCTCCGATACTCTCACCACCACGTCCGTGGAGATCCCGGTGACCAAATCGGTTCGAAACATGGATTGGCCGAAGGTCGACAAAGTCAACTATGTGCCGTTCGAGTTCAGCATTGAGGCTACGGGGGCAAATAGGGATAGCGCACCCATGCCCGATCCGAAGACTATTTCCGCCGCTCCCGCAGGCTCCACCAAGGTCAACGACATCGTGGCGAAATTTGGGGAGATCACGTTCTCCAAAGATCACCTCGCCACGGTCGATGCTTCAAACCCGACGGGGGAGAAGACCTACACCTACACGCTGAAGGAGGTCGCGCCCGCCACCGGTGCCGTCAATAAGCTCCGCTACTCCAAGGCCGAGTACCAGGTTGCCGTCACGGTGACGGCCGTCATGGTCGATGGTAAGTACACCGGCCTCACCACCTCCACCACGGTCACGCAGGTGAAGGACGACATGGGCAATACCGTGAGTAACACCATCGGCGAGGACGTCGCGCCCGACGCCATTCCCGCCTCCACCTTCACCAACGTGAAAGTCCTCACGGACCTCCCGCTCACCGGCGCGGGATGGACCGAGAACTCCATGATCCTCGTGGGCGCCGGTCTCATGCTTCTGAGCGGCATCGCTGCGGGAGCGTATTGGTTCGCTACAAAGCGCCGCCAGGACGACCCGTCCGATGGCGCTGGTAGATAGATGTTTATGAATGTCGGGCTCATTTCTGAAAGGGGAATCATGAACCGATTCGTACAAAAGCTGATCGCCGGTGCTGCTGCCGTAGCGATCGCCGTAACCGGCCTGTTGGGCGGCGCGCCCGTGGCCAAGGCTGCGGATCCTGCACAGCCGACGGACGGCACCATCACTATCATCAACAACGATTCCGCTACGTATGACCATACGTTCGAGGGCTGGAGGCTCGCCACCCTGAAGAACGTTACCGTTACCGGTACGGGTGAGAATGCCTCTATCAACTTCGAGATCGATACCACTGACGAATTCGTTAACGTTATTGTCGAAGTCATGAGTGAGATGACCGTGGACGGCAAAAACGTTAAGACCGAGTACGAAACTGACGCTAACTACAACGGTAGCGTGACTGGTACCGAGGCAAACCCCATGGGCTACCTTATCGACAAGGTGTTTAAGACTGGTGGGAATGCTACTGTCGAAAACACTGAGACGCTGTGGAAGAATAGTTCCACTGCTCTCCGTGAATTCGCGACTAAGCTTTCCGCAAAGACCCTGACTTCCTCCGTGGCTGACAATCACAAGACGGATTTCAAGAGCGGTAATGCGACGACCGGCGCGAATGAGTGCAAGCAGGGTTTCTGGTTCCTGATGGACACGACCGCCGATCCGAAGGGCACCGTTAACGCAAATGCTATTGAGTCTCAGTCCATCCCGATGCTGCTTGCTACCAAGCTCGTTAACCCGACTGATCAGGATGCTCCTGACTACGCTGGCGCTACTGCGAACCTGGGCACCGTGACCCTTAAGGCCAACGAACCTTCCATCAACAAGGAGATCACCAAGGTCAACAAGGCTGATGCCGATTCCAAGACCAAGATGAACGCTCGTATCGGCGACACGATCACCTATACCCTTACCACCACGATTCCGGACTACACCGGCTACGTCGACGGCTCCCGCGTGCTGCAGCTTATCGATACCGCTGCTCACGGCCTGAAGGACGTTACGGTTACCAAGGTTAAGGTTGGCGACACCGAGCTTAATGAGGATGCTGACGCCGATAACAACGGCTACGTCCTGAAGCAGGACAAGAATCAGATCGATCCCTTGGACAACTGCAATAAGGCTGACGCTACTGTCACCACGGTTGACCTTGCTCACTACGTTAACACGAACGACAACATTGCCTCTGGCGCTACGGTTACCGTTACCTTGACCGCTGTTGTCGACTCCGATGCCGTTATTGCTGGCGTTGGTAACCCCAACACCGTTGAGCTTGCGTACTCTCGTACCCCGAGCGGCGAAAAGCACCAGGTTCCTGGCCCCACCGTTCGCGTGTACACCTATGACTTCAGCATCTATAAGACCAACATGGCCGGTGACACCGCGCTCTCTGGTGCTCAATTCGCCATTGCCCGCGTGGACAGCAATGCTGAGACCTTCATGACGCAGGACGCTGCGACCAAGGCCTGGAAGAATCTCACTACTGCCAAGCCCGCTGCCGATGCGGACGAGGGCGTGTTCACTACCAGCGCTGACGGCAAGATCGCCATGTCTGGTCTCCCTGCTGGCGAGTACCACGTCTACGAGATTAAGGCTCCTGATGGCTACACCAGCATCGGCCTTCCCGATTTCAAGTTCACCATCACCCCGACGTTTGATACCGCCGGCACGACGGTAACGTCCGTGGCGTACGAGAAGACGACCAATACCGACGGCAATCGCGTCTCCTTCGGTACGGGCGAAACCGCTTCTATGGCTCAGATCAAGAACGCCAAGAATCTCACCGAGCTGCCTATGACCGGTGACCTGGGCATCAAGGTCTTCGTTACTGTTGGTGTGCTGCTCATGGCTGCTGGCGCCGCCTTCGCCCTGAGTGCACGAATGCGCGCTTAATTCCCTAGCTTGATGACGCGGCGAGCGGGCGATCGTCGTCTCCTATCAGCGCCTGCGCGTCGCGTTCTCATCTTCCCTTTCGCCGCACCCCGTCGCGCTTGGACCCGCGGCGGGGTCGGTGCTTTGACCGCGCCCTCGCACCCACACCCCCGGAGGTGAACCACATGGAGGCAATCAAGCCCGTATCGACGATGCGCACGCCGAGCGGCGGTTCGAACCCGGCTTCCCCCAGCCGGCGTAAACCGCCCCTCGTCCTGCGCCTGCTTTCCCTTCTGTGCTTTGCCGCTGGCTTTGTTATCGTGGCCACGCCCCTCGTCCTGCGCGCTATTTCCCAGGCTGAGCAAACGGCCGCAGTTACCGCAGCCCAAAACACCGTGGATGGCTGGCCCTATCCGCAGGCGGAGGAGGTCCTCGCGGCCGCACACGCCTACAACGAGCAGCTGGCCGCCGGCGGTCAGGACGTCATCGGCGAGGTTGTGGACCCGTTCGGTAGCACCTCCGGCGCCTCCACCGCCTCTGGCTCTGAGGATTCCATCGCCTCGCAAGACACCACCTACCAGGGGCTTCTTAACGCGGGATCGGGCCTTATGTGCTCGGTGCGCATTCCTAAGATCGACGTGAACCTGCCCGTGTACCACGGCACCTCCACCGAGGTACTCGCCGCGGGCGCCGGCCACCTGTATGGAACGTCGCTTCCCGTGGGTGGCGCGAACACGCACGCCGTGCTTACCGGCCACCGCGGCGTGCCGGGCTCGCTCCTGTTCACGCGTCTGGACGAGCTGCAGGTTGGCGACTCGTTTTACATCGAGGTGATGGGCGAGGAGCTGGGTTACAAGATCGACCGCATAGACGTGATTACGCCCGACGACGATTCCAAGTTGCGCGTGACCGCCGGCGAGGACCGCGTGACGCTCATGACCTGCACGCCCTACGGCGTGAACTCGCACCGCCTGCTGGTATCGGGTGTGCGTGCAAGCATTCCGGATGAGGTTCCCGTGCCCGAGGAGGCGCAGGGCATCAACACCACCGCGGTGGCGCTGGGCGTTTTGTGCGCGCTGCTGGCGATTGTTGTGGGTCTCGTTGTGGCCGGGCACGTGCGCAAGAAGCGGCGCGCCGCGCAGCGTGCCGCCGTTGCCGCCGCGGTGACGTTGGACGCCGACGCGGCTGCTGGCGATGGCGGAAACGGGTGGACCGCGGGAGCCTCCAGGTTTGCGACCCCCTTCGCCTCCTCTGCTTCAGCCTCCTCGGCTTCCCCCGATTCCGATGCTGATTCTCCCGAGTATCGCGGGCGACACCTGCGCTAGCGCCCGCGTCGGTGCTCAATATCGCTCGAAGTGTAGCGCCTTCGCTCGCTTCCTGGTCATTTGCCAGAACCGCGGCGCGATCCCGAACATGCCGTACGACGCGATGGTCGAGCTTCCTGCCTACATCGGCAAGAACGGCCCCGAGGTCATCTCGCGCGACAACATCCCGCTGTTCCAGCAGGGCCTCATGATGCAGCAACTCAACTCCGAGAAGCTCGTGGTCGAGGCGTGCATCGAGGGTTCGTATGAGAAGGCGCTCAAGGCGTTCACGCTCAACAAGACGGTCCCGTCCATGACGGTGGCCAAGGAGATTCTCGACGACATGATCGAGGCCAACAAGGATTTCTGGCCTGTGCTTAAGTAACGAGACCTTCGACGACGGCCCGACTGCGAACGGTTCGCAGCGGCCTTTGAGGTTCATAGGCTCCCCCTGGGGTACATCCCAGGGGGAGCCTCTCAGAAGCGCCCGAGGGGCGCTTTTTGTGTATATGGAGGCAAAAGGGATATGCAGTCTTTATATACGGCCTCCTTTTAGGAGGGTCGATTTCTCCGGTTGATTTCCAATCTCAGCTGAACACATTGAGTGGATAGGCCGTTTCCGCAGTTAGCCGAAAGCCCCCGGGGTCCCTCCCGGGCCCCGGGGCGGCATTTTCCCAGTTGAAGGAACGGTGGAGATGTGTTTCGGTGGGTCCGGTGGCCATACTCCGCTCTCCGCCCGGCACCTCTTCCAAGGGAACCGACGAGGGCGCCGGCGCCCAGTATGTCTAAGAGAACGGTTCTTTGGGCAATACTGCTTATGATTTTACGACTGATGATAAGGGCGAAATCAGCGTCAAGGGCCTCGATGCTGGCGCCTACACGGTCGAGGAGACCCATACGCTCCCCGGCTATAACACCGTGCCCAAATTCACGTTCACCATTACTGCCACGGGTCTTAATCAGAACGAGGGCGAGAATACGTTGACGGTGACCACATCCAAGAATGGCTCTGGTCTCGTCACCAATTCCTCTTCTGGTGGCGGCACCGTTACCCTTACCGTCAAGAACAAGAAAGGCTCCGGCCTCCCGCTGACCGGTCTTAACGGCGTGACCTTCACTTGGATCGCTGGCAGCGCAGTGCTGTGCATCGGCGTGGCACACCTCATCCGCAGCCGTAAGCAGGCTGAGGAGTCCGAGCACGAGTAACGCTCGCTCACCCATCACTTTGGCAGGTGGGATGTGATGGCCATGAGACTTGCGGACACTTTTCTCGTCCATCTACGCTCTTGCTTTGCCATTCTCTTTTCGGGGCAAACTCCGCACTGGAGTTTGCCCCGTTTTTTTGGGACAACGCAGCCAGGCTCCATTGCTCGATGGATCAAGCGTATGAATATCGAACAGATGTTTGCAATTATTGCGTTTACCAGCTGCGGGTGCATACGCTCGCAGTAAAATGGCCTTGCGACGCATCCCGTGCGCGGGCGGCCGACGACTCGATCGGAGGTCCCCAAATGCTGAAATTCCTTAACGCGCTCGCCGCCCTTGCGGCGGTGGGCACGTTCGTCATCGCGTTTCTTGACTCGTATGAGGTTCGGTTTAAGGTCCGTAGGCGCACGCGCGGTGCGGACGGTAGAAGGCATTTGCGCCGCAACAAGCGCAAATAAGAATGCCCGGGGGTCGGATCCCGGGCATTTAACAAAAGCTGAAAACTAGGCCGCCCGCGCTCTCGTACACTTACGCGGGATGCGTCGTTTTCTATTGACATTGTATCCCGAATCGCCCCGCCGATCCGGGACATTCTGAAAACTCAAATGCGGGCTTATGCACGAAAGGAATCTCGTCAATTCCGAAAATTATGTATAATTCCAATATAAACTGGAATCAAACGAAAATGATGGAAATGAACGAAGCGCTAATCTACTTACAAGAAGCACTAGGCCTCTCCGCCAAGGCCAAAACTTGGCCTGGATCCACACGCTTGCCGCTGCATCTGCGGGCGGTTGAGGTCCGCGCTGTTGACGCAAACGGTTTTTCGTTTTTGCTTGCAAGTTTGCCTACTGGCGTCGGGCTTCCCGAGGCTAAGAGAGTCTATAGTCAGCTAGCCTTACGCGCGGAGACTCCTGTTGTCGTTTCGTTTCCTGATGCCGATGCACGTCAGCGCAAAGCATTGATCGCACAAGGGATTCCCTTTGTCTGCCCGGGTAGACAGGCTTTTCTTCCATTTATGGGCACAGCCTGCACGGAGAGGGGCGGTGCCCGGTTTCGCAATCGCGCGACCAAGATGTCACCCAACGCACAGGCTGCCGCAATCTGGGGAGTAGCCCAGGAGCCATATCGTCCCTATGACCTTTGTCGTGCGCTTGGGATTTCGGCAAGCCGCGCGAGTGAGGCCATAACCGAGCTTGTTGACAGGGGGCTCGCGAGGCGCGAGCGTCGCGAGCGACGTGTCGTCGTGTTCCCTGTTGCTGTTGATCTTTTGCTCAGTGAGCACATGGCAGAGCTCTCCTCGCCTGTCTCGAAGGTCTTTTTTGCAAGGAAGACGCCGCAGATCGACTGTCTTGTTGACGCCGGGGAGACGGCGCTCGCCGCGCGTTCGATGCTCGCTGCGCCGGGCATGGAACAAAAGGCCGTCTTAAGAAGTGCATGGCGTCAACTGAGCGACCTCGAAGTCGCAGACGGGGAGTTGCCGGATAACGAGACGGCGATGATCCAAGTATGGCGCTATGCGCCCGTGTTTGCCGACTCCTCCCGTGTCGACAACATTTCGCTTGCGCTATCTTTGGCGGCAATTGACGATGAGCGAATTCAGCTCGAAGTCGATCGAATGTTTGAAAGGGAATATCCATGGCAAGAAGCGCTGTAGAAGGCCTCCAAGAATTTCAGCAGCATATGCAAGAAGCTGCAGGATCGTATGCCCTTATCGGCGGCACGGCATGCGACTTTTGCTCGCGGAGGCGGGACTTCCGTTTAGGGCGACTCACGATTTTGATGTGGTAATTGTCGCCGATGACCGGTTGCCTCAGACGGCAGAAGCCATATGGACTTTGGTGCGTGATGGCGGTTACCGCTGCGGCTGGGGCGAAGGCAAAGGCTCATGTTTTTATCGGTTCACAGAGCCTAAGAGGCCGGGTTACCCCCATATGATCGAACTCTTCGCGAAGTGCCCCGACTTTCTAAAGGGTCGTGAGGGGATTGATGTGGCGCCAATTCACGTTGATGAAAACATAAGCAGTCTTTCGGCAATTTTGTTGGACGATGCTTACTACAGCTTGTTCCTTCAGGGAATTCGGACCGTAGGCGGCGTTTCGGTCCTGGGTACGGAATACATTGTCCCGTTCAAAGCGAAGGCGTATCTCGACCTAAAAGCTAGAAGGGAAGCGGGGGAGAACGTTGATTCGAAGAAGGTAAAAAAGCATAAACGCGATGCGCTGAGGCTTGCTCAGCTGCTTGGCGAGTCGGAAGGTGTCGACCTGCGCGGAGAACTGAAGGACGATATGATTGCGTTTGTTAAAGATTGTGAGGTGGGCGACGTCAATCTGAAACAGATCGGGGTTGCGGGCGCAACGATGGCGCAGTTGCTTGAGACGATGAAAGCAACATATGGCTTGATTGGTTGAGTGTGGTTACGTGGCCCGGACGGTGCAGTCTAGCTGCGTTGTCCGGCGCGGAAGCTCGCTAATCGGCTATTAGTTGTTTAGACAACCTGAGCTATAGAGGAGTGACCGGCGATGGTGCAGGGCGCCAAACATATGAAGAGCAATAACGCCGCGGCCAACGGCGGCTCAAGCCCTCAACCCAAACCTCAACCAAAGCCCAAGCGTCGTCGCAAGCGGCTGCCGCGCTGGGCCGACCGGCTCATCACCATCGTCATCATCCTTATTGGCGTGGGCCTTATGACCTGGCCGTGGATCTTGGACCGGCTCGAGGCCTCGGGCGTGTTCAACCAGATCAGCACGGTGTCCAGCACCGTGGACGCGCTGTCTGCCGAGGAGCGCGAGCGCATCCTGCTCCAGGCGCGCTCCTTTAACGAGCAGCTGGCGGGCGAGGCCACCGAGCTTCCCGCCGACCAGATTGAGCCCTACGCCCAGCAGCTCATCTTTGACCGCGACCCCATGATGAGCTGGGTCGAGATCCCCTCCATCGACGTGAGCATGCCCATCTACCACGGCACGAGCGAGGAAGTCCTTATGGCGGGCGTCGGCCACCTGGGGGGCACGAGCCTGCCGGTGGGCGGCACCTCGACGCATTGCGTGCTCACCGCGCACTCGGGTATGCGCAACCTGAGTATGTTCGACGACATCCACTCGCTAGAGCCTGGCGACCTGGTGCTGCTGCACACCATGAACAAGACGCTTGCCTACAAGATGGTGGACTCCGAGGTGGTGCTGCCCGAGGAGATGGAGTCGCTGACCATCGAGCCCGGTGCCGACAAGGTGACGCTCGTCACCTGCACGCCCTACGGCGTGAACGACCATCGCCTGCTGGTGCATTGCGTACGCACCAAGTACAGCAAGAAGGACGTCGACAAGCAAAAGTCGCTGGCCGGCCGCCACTGGGGCAAGCGCGAGTTTGCCGTGCTTATCGTGGTCGTGGCCATTGTGCTGTTGCTGCTGGACATCGTGATCCACGCGGTCCGTAAGCGCCGCAAGGCCAAGGCCTCGGCATAAGACATCGTCCAGAACCACCACAATGGGGACAGGCATCTTTGTGGTGGTCGGGGGCTTCCAAACCATCACAACATTCGATGAAAATCTCGATTTTGGTGAAAAGCGTCGAATGTTGTGATGGTTTTCGCTGTGGGCGGGATGCTTTTCGCTATGGACGGTGCGGTTTCGCTGCAGAACCGCCGGCCCGCCGCCTGTCAGCCCGCCGTCCTCGTTACGTTTTCGCTGCATTTAGGTAAAGCACCTGCTCCAAGCGGCGTTGCCTTGTATACTAGAGCGGTTTAACTGTTATGCGGAAGGGAGCGCCTATGGCACTCAGCGAGAAAGACGTGCGCGGCATCGCCGAGTACGCAAAGATCGCACTGACCGATGACGAGCTCACCCAGATGACGTCCTACCTGAACGACGCCGTCCAGATGCTCGAGCCCGTCTTGCAATATGACTTGCCCGACGTGGAGCCCACGTTCCATCCCATCGGAAGCCTGTCCAACGTGATGGGCGACGACCTGCGCGAGCCCGAGCGCGACCTGCCGCTCGACGTTGCGCTCGAAAACGCCGGCAGCGCGCGCGACCGCTACTTCCGCGTGCCGTCCATTTTGGGAGAGGGGGAGAGCGAGTAATGGCGCAGAGCTTCGATTCCCTTACCGCCGCCCAGATCGCCGCAGGCGTTGCCGCCGGCGACTATACCGCCACCGAGGTGGCCCAGGCCTCCCTTGCCGCCATCGAGGCGCGCGAGCGCGGGGTCCAGGCATTCCTGCAGGTGGCGCCCGAGCTTGCGCTCGAGGCCGCTGCGCGCGTGGATGCTGACCGCGCCGCAGGCAAGCCGCTGCCCCCGCTCGCGGGCGTGCCGCTGGCCATCAAAGACAACATGAACCTCGTGGGCACGCGCACCACCTGCGCTTCCCGCATGCTCGAGAACTACCAGAGCGTCTACACCGCCACCTGCGTCCAGCGCATGCTCGATGCCGGCTGCCTGCCCATGGGCAAGGCCAACATGGACGAGTTTGCCTTTGGCAGCTCTACCGAGAGCTCTGCCTTCCACCGCACCAACAACCCTTGGGATACCGAGCGCGTGCCCGGCGGCTCCTCGGGCGGCTCCGCTGCCGCCGTCGCTGCGGGCGAGGTCGCGCTCTCGCTGGGCTCGGACACCGGCGGCTCCATTCGCCAGCCGGCGTCGCTGTGCGGCGTGGTGGGCTTTAAGCCCACGTATGGTGCCGTGAGCCGTTACGGCGTGGTTGCCTTTGGCTCGTCGCTCGACCAGGTGGGCCCCTTTGGCCGCACGGTCGAGGATGTCGCGCTGGCCATGAACGCGCTTACCGGCGCGGGCCACGATCCGTACGACTGCACCAGCCAGGATTGCGCCGTCGACTTTACCGAGCACCTCAACGACAGCATCGAGGGCAAGCGCGTGGGCATCATCCCCGCGTTTATGGAGGCCGAGGGCCTGACGCCCGAGGTCAAGGCCGCTGTTCAGCGCGCCGCCCAGGAGCTGCAGAACCAGGGCGCCGAGCTGGTCGAGGTCGACCTGCCGCACCTGGACGCCGCCATCGCCGCCTACTACGTCATCGGCCCGGCCGAGGCGTTCTCCAACCTGGCCCGTTTTGACGGCATTCGCTACGGCTATCAGGAGGAGGGCTGCGCCAACCTGTCCGACCAGAGTTCGCTTTCGCGCGCCCATGGCTTTGGCGCCGAGGCCAAGCGCCGTCAGATGCTCGGCGCCTACCTGCTGAGCTCGGGCGTGTACGACAAGTACTACTACGCTGCGCAAAAGGCCCGCACGCTCATCACGCGGGACTACGACGCCGCGTATGCCAAGGTGGACACCATCCTCATGCCGGCCTCGCCGCGCACGGCCTTTAAGTTTGGCGAGATCAGCGACCCCACGCAGATGTACCTCTCCGATCTGTACACCATCTCGCTTAACATTTGCGGCAATGGTGGTATCTCGGTGCCGCTGGGCCTGGGCGAGGATACTCAGCTGCCCGTTTCTGCCCAGCTGGTGGGTCCGGCGTTTAAGGACCGTCAGCTGCTCACGTTTGCCCGCGCCCTGGAGCGCGGCTTTGCCGATGCCGCTACGGGTGCACCCGCGCTTTCCGTCGCGCCCGATTTTGCCGGGAAGGGAGGCGAGCTGTAATGAAGGAGCTTTCCGAGGTCCTGCAGGATTGGGAGGCCGTGATCGGCCTGGAGATCCATACCGAGCTCACCGCACTCGATACCAAGATGTTCTGCAACTGCAAGCTCAGCCACGATGACGAGCCCAACGCCAACGTGTGCCCGGTGTGCCTGGGCCTGCCCGGCGCCCTGCCGGTGCCCAACAAGCGCGCCATCGAGAGCATCGTCAAGGCCGGCCTCGCCACCAACTGCGAGATCCAGCGCCACTCGATGTTCTACCGCAAGCACTACTTTTATCCCGATATGGCCAAGAACTTCCAGACCACGCAGGGTCCGGTCGCCTTTGCCATGTACGGTCACCTGGACCTGGACGTGACCGGTCGCGGTGCCGCCGAGCGCCCCGATTGCGCGTTTGGCGAGGCCGAGGCCCAGAGCCTGGCGAGCGCCTCGGCCAACGCCGAGGGCCTGTCCACGTCCATGACGTCGACCATGCGCGAGGGCAATCAGCGCGCCGGCCATCTGGCCAGCTATGACGCGTCCAACCTGCAGATGCCCGAGCGTCGCGAGGACGGTTCCTACACGGTGCCCATCCGCATTCTGCGCATCCACATGGAGGAGGACGCCGCCAAGATGGTTCACGTGGGTGGCGCCGAGGGCCGCATTACCGCCGCGGCCGAGTCGCTCGTCGATTACAACCGCTGCGGCACGCCTTTGATTGAGCTCGTGACTGAGCCCGATTTGCGCACGCCCGAGGAGGCCCGCCTGTTTATGGAGAAGCTCCGCCGCATCTTTGTGACGCTGGGCATTTCGGACTGCTCCATGGAGAAGGGCTCCATGCGCTGCGACGGCAACGTGTCGCTGCGCCGCCGCGGCGAGACCAAGCTGGGCACCAAGACCGAGCTTAAGAACCTCAACTCGTTTAAGAGCCTGCACGACGGCCTTGCCTACGAGATCTGCCGCCAGGCCGAGGTGCTCGAGGAGGGCGGCATCATCTATCAGGAGACCCGCCACTGGGAGCCCAGCCGCAAGCGCACCGTGGTCATGCGCGTCAAGGAGACGGCCGACGACTATCGCCTGTTCCCCGATCCCGATCTGGCGCCGTTCGATCTGGACGACGAGTTTATCGACCGCTGCCGTGGCGAGATCCCCGAGCTGCCCGACGCCAAGCGCGTCCGTTTTGAGGCCGACTTTGGTATTAAGACAGCCGACGCCGAGCAGATTGCCGGCGACCCCGAGTTTGCCGAGTTCTTTGAGGCCGCCGCTGCCGGTATGGCTGGCAAGGAGGCCCAGACGGTCGCGAACCTGCTGGTGAACGAGATGATTGCCTACCTTAAGGGCGCGGGCGTGTCGCTCGCCGAGTCCGGCATCGCGCCGGCTCAGGTGGCAGCGCTTGCCAAGCTGCTGGCGACCGATGCCATCAGCTCCAACCAGGCGCACGAGGTCTTTGAGGCCATGGCCCAGACCGGCGACGACCCCAACAAGATCGTCGACGAGCGCGGTATGCGTCAGGTGAGCGATGCCGGCGCGCTGCAGCCGATCGTGGACGAGGTGCTGGCTAACTGTGCCGAGCAGGCGCAGCAGTACCGCGACGGAAACCAGAAGGTCATCGGCTTTTTGGTGGGCCAGTGCATGAAGGCGAGCCGCGGCAAGGGCAACCCGAAGCTCTTCAACGAGTTGCTGAGAACGTCGCTCTCGTAAGCGGGAACTCGGGAGCCCCGGCAGGGCGGGTGCTTCCTCAAAATTTCGAACAGTCCTGCGCAAGACGAAGGCCACATTAAGTGGCCTTCTTTGCGTGCGGAACTCATTTTGAGGAAGCACCCGCCCTGCCGGGGCTCCCGGGTTCCGTGACGACTCGGCCGTTCGGGTCAGGTGGGCTGATAGAAAGATGGTGACGGAGGCGCAAGTAGCGCCTCCGTCTTTTGAATGTGATGAAGGTGTGGCGAAATGAGCTTAAAACTTCCGTAAATGTGATAAATGTCACATTTTACCTAGGGTAAAATGTGGGAAATATCACGTTTACGGAAGTTTCTTTGCGGGAGGTTCGGTCATGCAGCGAGATATCATTGCCAAGCTTAACGCTTGGAAAGCGTCAGAATATCGTAAGCCGCTTATCCTTAAGGGGGCGCGCCAGGTTGGAAAGACGTGGGCGCTTAAGGAGTTCGGCCGAACCTCGTACCTCAATTTTGTGTATCTGACGCTCGAGGAGCCGTCACCTGGGGTACAGAGCGAGTACGCTCAGTTTTTCGAAGGTACGCGCGATCCTCGACGGATCATCTCAAATCTTTCCCTGGCACTTGGACAGCCTATCGAGCCCGGCGAAACGCTGCTTATTATTGATGAGATCCAGGATTGTCCTTCTGCAGTCGGCGCCCTTAAATACTTCTGTGACGAGGCCCCCGAGTATCACGTCGCATGCGCAGGGTCTTTGTTGGGCGTTCGCTTGTCCCGTGAGACCAGCGCTTTTCCGGTGGGAAAGGTCGAGTTCATGGAGATGCGCCCCATGAGCTTTTCCGAGTTTCTGAAAGCCGAGGGCGCTGCAAACTACGACGAATACCTTGGCGGCCTGGATCAGATCGAGACAGTGCCCGATTTCTTCCATGTCCGTCTCGTCGAGCATCTTCGTCGTTATTTTGCATGCGGCGGCATGCCAGAGGCTCTTGGCCGGTGGGTGGAGACGGGCGATATCGTTCAGGTCGATAAGGTGTTGTCTGATCTCTTGGATTCCTACGAGCGCGATTTTGCCAAGCATGGTGGCCGTGCGCAGTTCGCCAAGCTTTCACAAATATGGAACTCGATTCCAGCTCAGTTGGCGCGCGAGAACAAAAAGTTCGTTTGGGGTGCGGTGCGCGAGGGGGCTCGTGCTCGAGAATACGAGGATGCTCTGGAATGGCTTGCCGATGCTGGGCTCATCACGGCGGTTCGCCTTAATGCTGCTGGTGGTGTGCCGCTCTCTGCGTACGATGACCTCAAGGCATTTAAGGTCTACTGTCTTGATGTCGGCTTGCTGCGCCGCATGGCAAGGCTGGATGCGTCCGCTTTTGCCATCTCGGATGCGCTATTTTCGGAGTTCAAAGGTTCGTTCGCCGAGAACTATGTGCTTCAGGCATTACTTTCACAGTTAGATGCTGCTCCGCGTTATTGGACAAACGAGAAGCCGAAGCACGAAGTCGATTTTTTGATTCAAGTCGGAAACGAAATCGTTCCCGTCGAGGTCAAATCGGGAGAGGTCGTTCATTCCAAGAGCCTTAAGTACTATGCCGACAAGCATGCGGAGACGACTCCATTGAGGGTCCGCTACTCACTTAAGAACCTAAAGCTCGACGACGGGGTGCTCAACATTCCGTTGTATTTGGCTGATCGATCTGTCCCTCTTATCAAAAAGGCGCTTGATTGTGCATATCTTGACGTTTAGATCCTGGGTGAGCTGACGGGCGGCGGCTAATTAATCGCTCCGTTACGGCCAGGGAGCTTGGGCCTTAGCGATGCTTGCTTCGCCAAGCGGTGGGGGTGGTGCCGGTGTATTGTTTGAAGGCTTGGGCGAAGGCGGCTTGCTGAGGGTAGTCGAGCCGCTCTGCTACCTGCGCTATCGTGAGCCCGCTATCGGCCAAAAGGTCCTGTGCTCGCTCCATACGGCGTCTGCGAATGTAGGCGCCCAGGGACTCGCCAGTTTGGGCCTTAAAGGTGGCGCATAGTTTGGAGCGGCTTGTGTAGAGCCTCTCGGCCACCTCGTTGATACCCACACGTCTGCCTTTGTCGAGCGCGCGCTCAATCATTGCCGTTGCTTCTTCGGCAATGGTTATGCTGACGCGTGTGTCTGCCGCCTGCCGCGCCTGCTTGTGGGCCGCGCGCGAACAGGCGAGCTCCGCGACCATGGTCTCCACGATGCCCTGCATATAGACGTGTCCGCCTACGGTGCGGGCGCGGTCCTCGTTAATCCGGCGCAGCGTGTGGCAGATGGCAGACGTCGCTTCCTCGTGCCATGGCTCGGCAAACGCCTCAAAGATTCCCGCGAACTCGGTGGGATAGCGGTGCTCCAGTTCGTCAAAATATCCAGGCAAAAAGAGCACCGAGCGCGAGTGATAGAGCTCCCCCGCAAACAGCGGGCTTAATTCCTCGCCACAGTTATCTTGGATAAAGCTGCAAACGGCATTGTTTGGCCACGGTCCATGCAATGGTTTGAGGTTCGCGGGCGTTATGCCAGCCTCGGGCATGCATGTAAGTGTGGGCGCGCTGACCTCGCTCACGCAGGCATATGGCTCGGGTGTGTATTCGGTCAGGTACATATCGTGCGTCGGGGTGATGAAATGCTCCATGACGATGCAGGCAGGGGAGAGGGGCATGATCCATGCGCGTCCGTGCGCCCGATCGTTTGCCACCTCGCCGGTAAAGACAGCGCCCTTGCCGGAAAGCTCCAGGCCAAACTGCTCAAACTGTGGTGCGTAGAGCTCGGTTATGTCGGTCGCTGCCCGCCGTATTTGCAAAAGCGTCCCTTTCCTTTGCAGAAACGTCCACGCCTGGCTTGATTGTGAGCCATGGCCAACACATCAATGATAAGTTCATTACGGTTAACTCTCAAGCCGTTAGAAAGGAATCTCATGGCAAAGGGATCAAAAAGGGAAGGTGGAGGCATCGGCGAGTTGCTCGCGTATGCCAGTGACCGTAAATTCCTAACGTATTTGGGCATGGCGCTCTCGGCGCTCTCGCAGCTGCTGAGCTTTGGCCCGTACGTGTGCATTTGGCTTGTCGCTCGCGACCTGATCGCTGTGGCGCCTAACTGGAGCGAAGCCTGCGACATCGCGATGTATGGCTGGTGGGCCGTGGGGTTTGCGCTGGCAAGCATCGTAACTTATTTCGTGGGGCTCATGTGCACGCATCTGTCCGCGTTTCGCTGCGCGTCCAATATCCGTAAGGCTACGAGCGAGCACCTGCTTAAGTTGCCGCTCGGCTACTTCGACACGCATGCCACCGGCGAGCTGCGCCGCATTGTAGACGGGTGTGCCGCCTCCACCGAGACTTTGCTCGCACACATGCTGCCCGATATCGCAGGCGCCGTCGCCATGGTCGTGGGCTTGCTCGTGCTGCTTTTCGCCCTCGATTGGCGCTTGGGCGCGGCATGCCTCATCTCGGTGGCCATTTCGTTTGGCGCCATGGCCACCATGATGAGCGGCAAAGGCGCCGAGTTCATGAAGGCCTACATGGGAGCGCTGGTCAAGATGAACAAGACCGGCACCGAATACGTACGAGGCATCCCCGTGGTCAAGGTGTTTCAGCAGACGGTCTACTCCTTTAAGGCCTTCCACGATGCGATCGCCGAATACGCCGACATGGCGCAAAACTATGCGGGCACGTTCTGCCGAGGTCCGCAGGTGCTCAACCTTACCGCGCTCAATGGCCTTGTGACATTCCTGCTGCCCGTGGCGTTGCTGTTGGCGCCGGGCGAGACGGACTTCGCGCATTTTATGGCCATCTTCACGTTTTACGCGATATTTTCGGCCGTGGTGCCGACGGCCATGACCAAGCTCATGTTTGTGGGCGAGGCCTCTCAGATGAGTGCCGATTCGCTGGCTCGTATTCGAAGCGTCATGGATTCCAAGCAGCTCTCCGTGCCCGCCCAACCCAAGCACCCTGCCGGTGGCGACGTGCGATTTGAGGACGTGAGTTTTACCTACGAGGGTGCCGAAACACCTGCCGTTAGCCATGTGAGCTTTAGCGTTTCCGCGGGTAGCACCCTCGCCCTGGTGGGTCCCTCGGGTGGCGGTAAGTCAACCTGCGCAAGCCTGATCCCGCGTTTTTGGGATGCTTCCTCGGGTCGAGTGCTCGTAGGCGGTGTGGACGTTCGCGATATGGATCCGCACGAGCTTATGGACCAGGTCGCCTTCGTGTTCCAGACCAACCAGCTGTTCCGGCAAACACTTGCCGACAACGTGCGCGCCTCCAAGCCTACGGCCACTGACGACGAAGTGCGTGCGGCCCTCTCCGCAGCTCAGTGCGACGACATTGTGGCCAAGCTCCCGCAGGGCATCAATACCATGCTCGGCGCTGGCGGAGCATATCTTTCGGGCGGCGAGGTCCAGCGCGTGGCGCTCGCCCGCGCGATCCTTAAAGACGCGCCTATCGTGGTGCTCGACGAGGCCACGGCGTTTGCCGATCCCGAGAACGAGGCGCTCATCCAGCGCGCCTTTAGCAAGCTGGCGGCGGGCCGCACGGTCATTATGATTGCGCACCGGCTTTCGACCGTGGTGGGCGCAGACCAAATCGTGGTGCTCAACCAGGGCAGCGTGCAGGAGTCGGGTACCCATGCCGAGTTGCTGTCCCAAAACGGCCTGTATGCCAAGATGTGGGCTGAGTACGAGCAGGCCGCGAGTTGGAAGATTACTGCTACGACCGCGGATACCGCCGTCGCGAAGGGAGGCGAGGCCTAAATGTTCGCCTCATTCCAAAAGAAGTATTTCCTATCCGATAAAGGCATCGCCGGCGTAAAACGCGGCATCTTCTGGACCACGCTCACCAATCTTATTACCATGGCCGGCATGGGCTTTCTATTCCTGGTTATGGCCGGCTTTGTCGAGCATCTCGCCAGCGGGGCTGACCTGCCGGATGCCCTGCCGATCGTGGGCGGCCTCCTGGTCTTTTTCGTGATGCTCTTTGCCTCTAACTGGCAGCAGTATTACTACACCTACTGCATCTTTTACGAGGAGTGCGGCAAGCAGCGTATGGAGATCGCCGAGCGCTTGCGCAAACTGCCGCTGTCGTTTTTTGGTCGTCGTGATCTGGCCGATTTAACCGAGACCATCATGGGTGACGTCCAGGCCATGGAGCACGCCTACAGCCACGTGCTGGGAGAGCTTTGGGGTGCCATCATCGCAAGCGCCATTGTATTCGTGGCGTCGCTGTTCTTTTGCTGGCAGCTGGCGATTGCGGCGTTTTGGAGCGTTCCCGCGGCCTTTGCCGTGCTGTATCTAACGCGCGGCCCCCTGACTCCGGTGTTCGATCGCGTGCGTGCCGAGAAGGTCAAGGTTACCGAGGCAATTCAAGAGACGCTCGACTGCGTTCGCGAGATCCGCGCCACCAACCAGGAGGCCCATTATCTTGAGGGGCTCAACGCCGTGATCGATGCCGAGGAGCGCGAGACTACCAAGGGCGAGCTCGTTAACGGGCTTTTGGTCAACTCCGCCTTTGCCATCCTGCGTCTGGGCATTGCCACCACGCTGGTCACGGGTGCCGCGATGGTCGCCTCCGGGCAGGTCGACTTTTTGGTGATGTTTGCCTTCCTGCTTATGGTGAGTCGTATCTATGCGCCCTTTGACCAGGCGTTAATGTTAATGTCCGAGCTGTTTGTCGCCGAGTCGTCTGCCAAGCGCATGCGTTCCATCATGGAAGAGCCTGTGGCGCGGGGCAGCGAGAAATTTGAGCCCGTGGGCCACGATGTGGTGTTCGATCACGTGGCATTTGGCTATGGTGCGGGCGAGGACGGACGCGCCGGCGATAAAGTTCTTACCGATGTGAGCTTTACCGCCAAGGAAGGCGAGGTCACGGCGCTGGTCGGTCCTTCGGGTTCCGGTAAGTCTACGGTGAGCCGCCTGGCCGCACGCTTTTGGGATGCCACTGCGGGCAAGGTTACCGTGGGCGGTGTGGATGTTGCGAGCGTCGATCCCGAGGTGCTCCTGCGCGATTACGCCATTGTGTTCCAAGACGTGCTGCTCTTTGATGACACGGTGATGGGAAACATCCGCCTCGGTCGTCGTGATGCCACCGACGAGGAAGTGCTTGCGGCCGCGCGTGCCGCCAACTGCGACGAGTTCGTGAACCGCATGCCGCAGGGCTATGACACTATGATCGGAGAGAACGGATCCAAACTCTCCGGTGGCGAGCGCCAGCGCATCTCTATCGCCCGCGCGCTGCTCAAAGACGCGCCCATCGTGCTGTTGGACGAGGCGACGGCGAGCTTGGATGTGGAGAACGAGACCGTGGTACAGCAGGCACTTTCCCGTCTGCTTGCAGGTAAGACGGTTATTGTTATTGCCCACCGTATGCGTACAGTGGAAAATGCCGACAAGATCGTCGTGCTCAAGGATGGTGTGGTTGCCGAGCAGGGCACTCCGGCGCAGCTCAAGACGGCAGGTGGAGAATTCGCCCGCATGGTTGCGCTGCAAAAGGAAGCGGCTGCCTGGCAGCTGTAGGAGTGTGACAAAGGGACAG
Source organism: uncultured Collinsella sp. (assembly GCA_937937835.1). Classification (GTDB taxonomy): domain Bacteria; phylum Actinomycetota; class Coriobacteriia; order Coriobacteriales; family Coriobacteriaceae; genus Collinsella. Next base: position 15,069 of record CALDBJ010000045.1, on the reverse strand, counting down.
TCCCTTTGTCATATTGAGTTCACCCCCATAGTTTCCAAAAAGTTAGCCGTTGTTGACCAAATAATTATACTAAACTAGCCTCAAAAGTGTGCTCGAGCAAACTTGTTTACTCGGGTGCTGAGGCACCGTGCCGCGTCCAATGCTGCAAAAGGGAGAAGCAACATGAAGAAGTCGACGTTCAATACCCTGCTTGTCGGTGGCGGTTTTCTGCTTGGCACGGCCGGCATCAAGCTGCTTACCAGCGCTCCGGTCAAGAATGCCTGCGTGCAGGGTATCGCGTGCGGCATGCGCATCAAGAACGGCTACCAGGACATGGTCGAGCAGGCCAAGGCTAATGTCGACGACATGGTTGCCGAGGCTGCCTACATCACCCAGAGCGAGTCCGCTGCTGACGAGGCAGCCGAGTAACGCTCCCAGGCACAAACTATGAGATTCTCGATTATTAGCGAGATCCCCGGCAGGACCCGTCTTCAATTGGCGGGTCCTGTGCCAGAGAGCGATCTCGATGCACTTCTTAAGCTCAGCGGCGATATCGACGGCGTGCACAGGGTGCGCGTGTATGGCCGCATTGGCCAGATGGCGCTGGAGTACGACGAGCCACGCCGCGCGAGCGTGCTCGACGCCTTGGGCGCACTCGATGCTCAAGCTATCGCCGATGCCAAGTCGGGCTACGTGATGCAACTCGAGCCGCGCAAGCACAAACTCGTTATGGATCTGGCGACACTCGTCGGTGCTCATTACGCACGTCGCTGGTTCTTGCCGACGCCTTTGCGTGCGGTATTTGTCGTGGCCGGTTACATGGCATTTTTGCGCGCTGCCCTTCATGAGCTGGCGCAGCCGCGCCTGACCGTTCCCGTGCTCGACGCTTCGGCCATCGGCATTTCGTTCGTCAAGCGTGATGTCGACACCGCGGGCCAGACAATGTTCCTGCTCAACGTGGGCGAGCTGCTCGAGGACTACACCCGCGCCATGAGCGAAAACGAGCTCATCAACTCGCTGCTCGATGTGCCCGACAAGGCGCAAAAGGTCGTCGGCGACACCGAGGTAAGCGTTGCTGCGACCGAGCTCGAGCCCGGCGATTTGGTCGCCGTGCGCACCGGCATGTCTATCTGCATCGACGGCGTGGTCGAGCAGGGGAGCGCCATGGTCAACCAAGCGACCCTGACCGGCGAGCCGCTGGCCGTCGAGCGCAGCGCAGGCGACGACGTGTTCGCCGGCACCGTCGTGGAAGACGGCAGCATCTTGGTGCGTGTGCGCGCCAATACGGCGCAAACCAAACTGCGCTCGATCGTCTCGCTCGTGCAGACGGCCGACTCGCTCAAGTCCGAGGGCCAGTCGCACATGGAAGACCTCGCCAACAAGATCGTCCCGTGGAACTTCCTGCTCGCGGGCCTTGTCGCGCTCACCACCCGTAGCCTCATCAAGACCTCAGCGGCGTTGATGGTCGACTACTCGTGCGCACTCAAGCTCACGGGTTCCGTCGCCGTTATGACTGCCATGAGCGACGCCGCCAAGATGGGCGTGATGGTCAAGGGCGCCAAGTACTTTGAGTCGTTTGCCAAGGCCGACACCATTGTGTTTGATAAGACCGGCACGCTCACCGAGGCGCAGCCGCGTCTAGCTTGCGTGCTCACGACCGATGGCTGGAGCGAGGACGAGATCCTGCGCCTTTCCGCTTGCTTGGAGGAGCATTTCCCGCATCCGGTGGCGCGCGCCGTGGTCAATGCGGCACGCGAGCGCGGGCTCGAGCACCGCGAGCGCCATGCTGCCGTCGAGTACATCGTGGCACACGGCATCGCTTCGTCCATCGAAGGACGTCGCGCCATCATCGGTTCCGCGCACTTTGTATTCGACGATGAGGGCGCGCAGCTCGAGTCCGACATTAAGGAGCAAATCGACCGCCAGATGCAGGGCCTGTCGCCGCTGTATCTGGCGGTCGATGGTACCGTTGTGGGCGTGCTCGGTATCGAGGATCCGCTCAAGCCCGGAGTGCGCGAGGCCATCGCCGATCTGCATTCGCTGGGCGTCAAACATGTCGTTATGCTTACGGGCGACTCCGAACGCACGGCCGAGCGCATTGCGCGAGAGGCGGGGGTCGACGAGTTTAAGGCCGAGCTGCTGCCCGAGGATAAGTACGCTTATGTGGAGCGCATTAAGAGCGAGGGGCGCCACGTTGCCATGGTGGGCGACGGCGTCAACGATTCGCCGGCGCTCGGTTTGGCCGACGTGGGCCTGGCGATGGGTGGCGGAAGCGACATCGCCAAGGAGGTCGCCGATATCATCCTGACAGATACGGATCTGGCCGCGATCGTGCGCCTGCGCCGCATGAGCCAGGGGCTTATCGACCGTCTGACGAGTTCATATTCCAAGGTGATGCTCACCAACTCGGCGCTGTTGGCATTGGGTATTACCGGCATGATTACTCCGCAGACGTCGTCACTGCTGCACAACGGCTCAACGATCGCCTACAGCCTGAGCAACGCAAAGGCGTACCTGCGTTAGCAGACGTGTTCGCCCACGTTATCTGGCCTGCGCCCAGACGGCATCGGTGTCGTCCGGGCGCAGGCCTTTTGCATTTGACCATTTGCTAGCTTCTCTATAAAGTGGTGCTAGCATGGCTAGCAATTGAAGGGAGCGGGATCGACGTGGGTGCTGTTAGCGGCATGGCGCAGGTGAATGTTCGCGTAGATCGCTCGGTTAAAGAGCGCGCCGAGGAAGCGCTACAGCTTTCGGGCAGGTCACTGCCCGAGCTCATCAAAAAGGTCGTGGCCAAGGTCGCACAGGGTGGCGGGCAGTGTGAGGAAGTGCTGTCTGCCGTTGATGGCCGGCAACAGACCGTCGCACCCGACACTCCGTTCGCCGCGTCGTGGGCAGCGGCAGACCGGCTTTATGCAGATTTGGGCATCGCTACGTCGCCCGTATCCGACGATCGCGGTTGGGACACAATCTATTCCGAAGCCATGGATGAGCATTATCGCCAAAAGGGGATGATCCAGTGAGTGGGACGCCTCTCAAGATCATGGTGGACGCCAACGTATGGGTTGATTCGTTTTGCGTCGACCATGCCGAGTCGCTTGCCGCGCGTGCGTTTATTGGGCAGGCGACAGAGACGGGGGCGTTGCTGTTCTTCCCGGTGCATATTGTCAAGGACGTGCTGTACGTTGTCCAACACGAGCTGAAGCGTAGCGTTCTTGCCAGCGGGGGAGCGCTCGACGAGGCTTCTGCCCGCGCGATTGGCGAGGCGGCGCTGGCATTTGTTCGGAACATGACCGAAAACGCCACGGCCGTGGGTGTAGATGCGTCGGACCTTTGGCTGGCCGACAAATACTTAGCGCTCCATCGCGATTACGAGGACAACTTGGTACTCGCCGCATGCAAACGCGCCCAGGTTGATTACTTGGTAACTAACGATCGCAAGCTGCTCGAACATGCCGATCTTGCAGCAAAGACACCTCGTCAAATGATGCCGATTCTGGCTTTGGTCGAACGCGGCGGCGCGGCTATCGGTTGACGCGAACTGTTTGCGGGCCTCTTGGACGACGATGCGCCAAGGGGCCCGCGTCTGCTATTTACAAAAGCTCGGCCTTGATGGCGGGACTTTCTGCGAGCTTTTCGGCGGCCTTTTCGTCGGAGCTGTCGAGTGCTGCCAGACTGCGGTAGACCCACTCATTGACCTGGGTGTTCTTGACGCCTGCGGTCTGCATAAGGGCGCCTACCTCGCGGATTGCTGCGAACAGATCGGCTTTGGGACCCGCGAGCTCGACGTCGACGCCGTGGTAGGCGGTCACGCCGCGGTTTTCGCTCACGTGGTCGATAAAGCCCTCGACGGTCTCAAGCTGCTGGGCGAGAGCTGCATCATCGTCAGCGTCCAGCGCAACAAGGGCGTTCGAAACCGTGAGGGCGGGATGTCCGCAGGGGACAAAGCCTTCGATGACATCCATAGCTTCGGTAATGGTTGAGCCCAGGCCTGCGAGGGCATTGACGAGTTGCTGCTTGGTATCCATAACGGTCCTTTCGACGGGTCAATTTTGCTTGGCGAAAATATACGTGACGCAATCGGTAGCAAAAGTGCGAAGTGCGGCGCACATTGGGGTCTTCACAGCTCGTGCATAGAACAGCTGTCCGCTTTCAGAACGTGGTAAGATAACACTCCACAAGCGGGGCTCGCCCCGTATGTTCCTTGAAAAGTCGACGGGTGTTGGGTGCTCGTGCCCAATACCATCCAGACTTTCCCGACATTCGGGGGCGACTGGTTTCGACACGATAGCTCTGAGAGAGGAAGCAAGCCGAGGTCTCCTCGCCTCGTTAAACAGGGGTACCGTCAAATTGAATTGACAACAACTCTTCTTTTGAGCCTATGGCTCTCGCTGCTTAGTTTATAGCGGCGCGTCAACCCGGTGATTTCCCCGACACCGGCGCGACGTCATTTTAGGGGAATGCTCCTGCGCACGTAATCGGTATGGCGCAGGCTAAGACCGAACCGGTTAGGACGCCGCGAGCGTGTCGCTGCGCGCAAAGCGTCCGAGACTAAACCAGCGACTGAGCTTGGAGATGCCAATCAGGGGGCTTTCGTGGACCGGAGTTCGATTCTCCGCGCCTCCACCAATAGTTACAGGCAGGTAGATACTTATATCTACCTGCCTTTTTATTTCCAGTCCGTACCGCGGAGAATCGAACTCTGTGCAGGGCGCGAGCGTTAAACAAACGCGGAGCGTTTGTAGCGAGCGGGCGAGGACGCCGGCAGGCGGCCGAAGCCGGTGCGGGTTCGCGAAGCGAACACGCGGATTCTCCGCGCAAACTATCAGCTCAATATGGATGCGATGTTTATCGAATCTCAGCCGGCCATGCGCCGCATCAACGGATCCCCTCCCGCACCGCGGAGAATCGAACTCTGTGCAGGGCGCGGACGTAAAGAAAATGCCGCAGCAACGCAGGGTGGGATGCGCTTTCCCGATGGCAGCCCAGGCGGAAAGCGCGTCCCGGAATCCGCGCTCAGACTGGGATGTAGTTTCCGGATGATGCCTCAAGCGGAAACTGCGACCCGGAATCGAGCCGTAGAGTGGGATATGCTTTCCCAATGGCAGCTCAAGCGGAAAGTACATCCCGGAATCCTCGTTCGGAATGGGATGCAGTTTCCAAATGAATGGCTAGCGGAAAGTTCATCCCGGAATCCGCGCTCAGAACGGGACGCGCTTTCCCAGCGGCGGTCCAAGCGGAAAGCGCATCCCGGAATCTCGCCTCAAACTGGGACACACTTTCCGCTTCACCTGCCGCCTTGAAAAACCTGCGCGCTCGCCATCCCAAAACTGGGTAGAAGAAAGCCAAAACGCAATCGCAGGAGGTCAACATGACTGCAGAAGATAAGGCAAAGAACGCTGGCAAGGTCGCGCTCGTTTTGGAGGGCGGCAGCTTCCGCGGGCAGTTTACTGCGGGCGTGCTCGACGTTCTCATGGAGGCTGGCGTCGAGATTCCGGCGGTATATGGCGTATCGGCCGGCACCCTCAACGGCGTGAACTACAAGTCGCACCAGATCGGCCGTGCCAACCGCATCAACCTGGCTTTCTGCAACGACAGCCGCTTCATGGGCGCTGCATCGTTTGCGTCCACGGGTTCCATTGTGGGTTACGACTTTATCTTCAACGATGTCCAGGACCGCCTGGATCCCTTTGACAACGAGACGTTCGACGCGAGCCCCATCGAGATGTACGCCGTCGCGACGGACATGCTTTTTGGAACCGCCACGTACCTGCCGGTCAAAAGCGCCGTACTTGACCTCGACGCTGTTCGCGCCTCGACGTCGCTGCCGCTGGTGACGCCGCCGGTCGAGATTGACGGGCACAAATACGTCGACGGCGGCGTAGCCGATTCGGTTCCTATCGAGCACGTGCTGGAGGAGGCGGGCTTCGATCGCGCGGTTGTCATTGTCACGCAGGACCGCTCGTACGAGAAAAAGCCCTACGAGTTTATGCCCGCCGCACGCGCCCGCTATGCCGACTATCCCTACCTGCTCGAGGCTATCGAGACGCGCCACGACCGCTATAACATTCAGCGCATGCATCTGTGGAAGTATGAGCGCGAGGGCCGCGCGCTGGTCGTTGCTCCGCAAAAGCCGGTCGAGGTCGGTCACGTTGAGCACGATTCGGCAAAGCTCCTCGACCTGTATATTCAGGGCCGCCAGGAGGCAAAGCGCCTACTGAGTGATATCGAGGCATTTGTCGAGCGCTAGTGTCGCGACGTCATGACCCATGGATGACATGTGCAGAAACTCTGGTCGGAGCCAAAATACCTGTTGACTCGTACGGCGAGCGGGGTAATATGGACGGGTTACTTGCAGAGCCCCGTGAATCTCTGTAACAACACGTACTGTACATGGAGGAGTCTAAGTGATTTCGAAATCGACTCACTACGCCAAGCAGGGCGAGGTCCAGCGCAACTGGGTTCTCGTCGACGCCGATGGTGCTGTCCTGGGCCGTCTTGCCACCCAGATCGCAATGATCCTGCGCGGTAAGAACAAGCCCCAGTTCACGCCCAACAGCGACTGCGGCGACTTCGTTGTCGTCATCAACGCCGATAAGGTCCAGCTTACCGGTAACAAGGCCGACACGAAGACCTATTATCGCCACAGCGGCTACAACGGCGGCCTCAAGGCTGAGAGCTTCCGCCAGGCTATGGAGAAGCACCCGGAGAAGGTCATCGAGCGCGCCGTTCGCGGTATGCTGCCCAAGACCACCCTCGGCCGTGCCCAGATGACCAAGCTTAAGGTCTACGCTGGTGCCGAGCATCCGCATGCTGCCCAGAACCCCACGAAGATTGAGCTGGAGGCTTAAAGATGGCTGAGAACACCGTTGTCTACCAGGGTACCGGCCGTCGTAAGAACGCCGTCGCCCGCGTCCGTCTCGTCCCCGGCACCGGCAAGGTGACCATCAACAAGCGTGACGCCGAGCAGTATTTCGGCCGTCATCAGCTCGTTGAGAACGCCCTTGCTCCCTTCAAGGTGACCGACACCGCCGGTCAGTTCGACGTTATCGCTCTGTGCGATGGCGGCGGCATCTCCGGTCAGTCCGGCGCTCTGCGCCTGGGCATCGCTCGCGCTCTTCTGAACGCCGGCGACTACCGTGCTGACCTCAAGAAGGCCGGTTTCCTTACGCGCGATGCTCGCGTGGTCGAGCGCAAGAAGTACGGCCTCAAGAAGGCCCGCCGCGCTCCCCAGTTCTCCAAGCGCTAAGGTTTTATCTCCTTTCGAGATACAATGTACAAGCGGGGCCTGCCGATTCCTCGGCGGGTCCCGCTTTTCTTTTTCGACTAGGGTGGGCGGTTGCATATCGCCTGCTAGGGAAGGAGCGATCCTATGCCCCAGAACATCTTCGGTACCGACGGTGTCCGTGGCGTCGCCAATGCCGACCTCTCGTGCGACCTCGCGTTTCGCCTGGGCCGCGCGGCGACCAAGTTCCTTGGTCCGGATATCTGCATCGGCCGCGACACGCGTCTTTCGGGCACCATGCTCGAGAGCGCTCTGACCGCCGGCATCATGGCCGAGGGCGGCCGTCCGCACTGCTGCGGCGTCATCCCCACGCCTGCCGTGGCACTGCTCACTGTTCAAAACGAGCTCGACGGCGGCATCGTCATCTCCGCTTCGCACAATCCGCCGGAGTTCAACGGCATCAAGTTCTTTAGCCGCAAAGGAATGAAGCTTCCCGATGCTGTCGAGGAAGAGATCAGCGCCTGGGTCATGTCCGAGGAAGCCATGGCTGCCGACACGCTGCCGACCGGTGCCGGCGTGGGCCACATTATCAAGATGAAGGACGCTCGCAAGGCATACGTCGACCACGCCATCGATACGCTTGATGGCCTGAGGCTCGACGGCCTGGTCGTTGCCGTCGACTGCGGCCACGGTGCTTCCTGCCAGACTACGCCCGCCGCGCTGCAGCGCCTGGGCGCCACGGTCCATGCCATCAACACCGATTACTGCGGCACTGACATTAACGTTGAGTGCGGCTCCACTCACCTTGAGCCACTGCGCGAGCTCGTGCTGCGCACCCACGCCGACATCGGCCTGGCCCACGACGGCGACGCCGACCGTGTGCTGTTCGTGGACAGCGAGGGCAATGAGATCGACGGTGACTACATCCTGGCTATCTGCGGTTCTGATCTCGCCGCTCGCGGCAAGCTCGCCAACTCCGAGATCGTTTCGACCGTCATGTGCAACCTGGGCTTCTCCATCGCTATGAAGGAACAGGGCTTCGAGATGGTCCAGACCGCCGTGGGCGACCGCTACGTTCTGGAGCGCATGCTCGCGGACGGCGCCGTCATCGGCGGCGAACAGTCCGGCCACATCATCTTCCTGGAGCACAACACCACCGGTGACGGCCTGGTGACGGCTCTGCAGCTGCTGGCCGTGCTCAAGCGCACTGGTCGTACCCTCACCGATCTTGCCGGCATCATGAAGAAGTACCCGCAGGTGCTCGTCAACGTGCATTCCGACAACAAGGCCGGCTTGGACGATTGTCAGCCCATCTGGGATGCCGTCGCTGCTGCCGAGAAGGAGCTTGACGGCCGCGGCCGCATTCTGGTACGCCCGAGCGGTACCGAGCCGCTGGTCCGCGTGATGGCCGAGGCCGAGACGCACGAGCTGACCCAGCGCGTTGTCGACGACATCGTCGAGGTTGTCAAGCGCGAACTTCCCTAATGGCCAAAAACGGGTGCCAAGTGGTAAACTGACAAGGTTATTTTGATTGATTGGTATGTCCGAGGGGGAGCATGTTCACTAAAGTCCTAAGGTCTTTTGGTATGCGTGGTCGAGTCCTTACGCTGGATGCTCCCATCTCGGGCGATGTCATTCCGTTGTCCGAGGTCAATGACCAGACGTTTGCCACCGGCCTTTTGGGCCAGGGCGTGGCGATTCAGCCTACCGGCACGCGGGTGATTGCGCCGGCAGACGCCAAGGTCGAGGCCATTTTTCCCACGGGACACGCCGTTGCGCTTAACACGGTCGATGGCTTGGACGTGCTCATCCACGTTGGTTTGGACACTGTTCAGCTCGAGGGCAAGCACTTTACCGTACATGCGCAAGTGGGTGACATCGTCCATAAGGGTGATGTACTCATTGAGTTCGATCGCGAGGCAATTGCTGCCGAGGGCTACGATGTGACGGTTCCCATCTTGGTGTGCAACTCCGTTGAGTTCTCAAGCATCAAGGGCTCCGTTGGCGTGCATGTCGAAGAGATGGACCAACTCATCGTTGCTCGCGAGCGCTAGCAAGTGCACGTGGCCATTAGCCTACAATTCAAACACGTTTACGGAGGGCGCCCTTGAAAGAGGACGCCCTCCGTGGCAAGATGGGATTTGTCCGAGGCTAAACAGCTTTGGGTCACCGTGGACGGGCAGGGGCCTCGACGCGGTTAGACACGAGACACATACATTACGCGACCTCGCCCTGGTGGCCGCACACGTTGGTTGCGGCCGACGCGGGCCGCGGGCAAGTGCTTGTAAGGGAGCCTTGCCTCTCTTGTACGAGAAAGGACGCGTAATGAAGATCATTAAAGCTAAAGACTACGAGGATATGAGCCGCAAGGCCGCTAATATCATCTCGGCCCAGGTTATCCTCAAGCCCGACTGTGTGCTGGGCCTTGCCACCGGCTCCACCCCGATCGGTGCCTACAAGCAGCTCGCTGCTTGGTACGAGAAGGGCGACGTCGACTTTGCCGAGGTCAGCACCTACAACCTGGACGAGTATCGCGGCCTTTCGCACGACGATCCCCAGAGCTATCACTACTTCATGCGTGAGAACTTCTTCGATCACATCAACATCGACCTGAACAACACGCATGTGCCCGACGGTTCCAACCCCGACGCCGCCGCTGCGTGCTCTGAGTACGACAAGATCGTCGCTGACGCCGGTTACCCGGATCTGCAGCTGCTCGGCATTGGCAACAACGGCCACATCGGCTTCAACGAGCCCGATGACCACTTCTCCAAGGGTACGCACTGCGTCGACCTCACCGAGAGTACCATTCAGGCCAACAGCCGCCTGTTCGACAGCATCGACGATGTTCCCCGTCAGGCCTACACCATGGGTACCCAGACCATCATGTATGCCCGCATGATCCTGGTCGTCGCCAACGGCGAGGCCAAGGCTCAGGCTGTGCATGACATGTGCTATGGTCCGGTTACACCCGAGTGCCCGGCTTCGATCCTGCAGCTGCACACCAACTGCGTTGTCGTTGCCGACGAGGCCGCTCTTTCGCTCTGCGAGTAGCGCGAATCCTGCGGCTCGACATAACCTTGCCTAAGGCCTCCGCTTTGCGGGGGCCTTTTTGCTGAGCGCGCGCCGTGTGCTTGACGAAAATCTTGCAGCGAACTTGACGGGTGCATCTGATGCAGCATGATTCATTCCATAACAGATACTATGCATAAATGCTATGAAAAGGTCACAGACGGTAGCTGGCGTTAGGTGAGTTGCGCAACACAATTGAACAGCGCTCATTTGAGGTACACTGCCAAAGGATGGGACAAGCTGGCAAGCGCATTGACCTGCGCAAAGACTGATTGGTTGGGGGATAAGTTTCAATCGGACCACGCTGAACAAAAACTTGCCATTTGCGTACCAACAAACATCCTAAACCGTAGCATCGCTCTATTCATCTAGCGATACATATGGTCTAGCGTTACGGTGTCCATGTGGTCGAGTTGAGGAGCGGGCATGGTTAACGATTTGGGTAATACGGACGACCTCGAGCTTATGCCGCTGGGCAGTAGTTATACGGTGCGGCGCGATCGCTTGATGAACGAACTTATCGCCAAGGGCCGAAAGGCCGGCATCGTAGTCCTCTACGCGCCTGATGGCTTTGGGAAAACCTCGGTGCTGCTGCAGTATACCCAAGAGGTTAAAAGCGATCCGACGCGAGGTCCCGTGCGAATCATCGAGGCAGACCGCGCCATTGGGCGCGAGGTGTTTATGCAGCTCGAGGTCGTTACCGAAGAGCTTAAGGACAAGCCGCACTCCCTGATTGCAATCGATAACGTGCCTAACCTCAGCCAGAGCGAGACCGAGGAGCTGATTGACCGAATCCGAAGCCTGCGTGCTATGGGGGTTGGGGTCTTTATGAGCTGCCGTCCTTCGAATCGCCAGCTGATTCATGGGCTGGGCGATTCGGTTAAGATCAATGCGCAGATGCTCAAGGTGCATGCCTATGAGTATTCGGCGTGGGCATCGGCGTTTTCGATCAGCACATCGCTCGACTTCTATCAGCTCACGCAGGGCGTGCCCGAGCTCGTTTCGGCATTGCAGACGGGTCTGTATGGCCAAGGCGACGTAGCCGGCCTGCTCGAAAACGAGATTGTCAACGTATATGGCGCGGCACTTGCCGATCTGGCTTCGCTCGACAATAATGCGCTGTTTTGCGTGGCATGTCTCATGGTTTTGATGGGCGAGGGCAATATCGCAGAACTCGAGGCTTGCGGGGTGAGGTTGTCGATGGTCGACCAGTCCTACTTTGTGCGCGACTACCCGATCTTTGGCTTGGATCCCGCCGAGCGGAGTTTTACGTGTCTGGGCACGGAGGATAACGGACGCTTGCGTTTGCGTAAGTTGGTGGCCGAGGTTCGCCCCGAACTTGTTCCGAGGGCGGCCCGGATTTTGCTTAAGGCGGGCCGATGCGATGCGGCGATGGGCCTGGCGGACGCCTTTTTGGACCGTGAAGCGGTCCTTGAACTTGCTGGGCAGTATGGGGTCGATTTGGCCCTGACGGGGCACGGGGCCGATATCTGCCGAGCAGCGCTGGGCACGATCGATGCTGACGATCCGGCTCCAGAGCCAACGCCTGCCGAGGCACTCGGCGTATATCTGGCAGCGGTCAGCGTGTCCAATACAAAGCTCGCTCGCTATATGGCATCGGTTATCGAGCGCGGGGGCGAACGGGCGGCCTGTGAAATAGACCCTGTTTCATGGAGGGTGGCCCAGACGCTGACGGCTGTTTGCTATGGGGACAACGGGCTTGGGCTTCCTACGAACCTGGCCGTGCCAGAAATCGAGACATCCCATACCGCACTCGATATGTTGTCTGCGCATATCGAGGTCAAGCGGTGCCTGACCGAGCGGGGAGATGACGGCGGCGTTCTACAGCAGCTCAAAACGAGCAAGGCCTACGACTGCGAGCTCGACATCGCGGGGATTGTTATACGGGCCGATAGTATGCTGGTGGAGCTCTTTGACGGGTCGTTTGCGGGAACCGACGAGCGCGACGACGAGATGACGGTGGTGCGGGAGGCGCTCGACGTACGCGGGCTTAAGGCGATGGCTATCTGGGTGCGCATGGTGTTGGCGGCACGGCGGCTCCTTTCCGGCTTGCCGGTAACCGACGACGCGGCGTTCAACGAGCTCGATCGTTTTGCTGTGCGCATGCGCGACAACCAGATTCAGCTGTTTGGCCTGTTGCTAGAAGGCTGGCAGTCGCTGGCAGAGGGACGGCCGGTTAATGCAAAGTTCCGTGCGGTCCAAGTGCTCAAACTTGCCGAGGAGTCGATTGCGTACATGCGCGATAACGCATTGCTGCTGGAACGCGCGGCATATCTGCGTAACACCTCGATGGTTTCGGTGCGCGAGGAAGCGGAACTACTCGATATAAGCCAGACGCAGGTTGGTGGCGCAGAAGCCTGGATGGTGGCGCTGCATTTGGCCTGTGCGGGCCGAGACAGCGATCTTGCGGCCTGGATGTCCATGAATCGTGCGGTGATTCTAGAGCAATCGTATCGGCTCTTTGCGCGCCTTGCCATGCATTGTCTGGGCGAGCCGGCGGCCAGGATACGCAAGAAGCTTCCCGTGCGCGAGCTGTCGCGGTACTCGCTGCGCGACGATTTGGAAGGGGAGAGCGAGCGCCTATTCCAGGCTGGCGAGGTTAAAGCCGTTGATACCATCGACCATATCGAGATTCGCATGTTTGGTGCGTTTCGCGCCGAGCGCGACGGGTTTCCCATCACGGACAAAATGTGGCGCCGCAAGAAGGCGGCGACGCTTGCCGAGCGGCTTGCGCTGGGCATGGATGCGCTCGTCGATCGTGAGACGCTGGCCATGGAGCTGTGGCCCCATGCCGAGTTCAATAGCGCCCGCAACAACCTGTACTCGACGATATCGCGCTTGCGGTCGGCTTTGGGGCCGACGCCGGATGGCAAGTCATGCGTGCTCATCCAAAATGAATGCATTGGGCTCAACGGTGACTACGTCAAGACCGATGTACGGCTGTTTGACCAGATAAGCCGCGAGGTTTTGGGAAATCGCACGGGTGCGCGCGGGCCCCATCTGGTCGAGTTGTGCCTTAAGATTGAGCAGCTTTATGCCGGACCGTTGTATGTTCCCAATGGCTGTAATCCCACCTACTTTTTGCGCATGCGGCGCATTATGCAGTCAAAGTACATCGATTGCATGATTAAGGGAGCAAATGCCGCTCTAGAAGAAAACGACCTGCAGTCGGCGATTTGGCTGGCGGAGTCGGGGCTTCGGCAGGAAACGGCGCGTGAGGATATGGTGCGCTGCGCCATGCGTGTCTACAGCGCGGCGGGGCGGCGGCGCGATATCGTCGAGCTGTACAGCGGGCATATGCACCATCTGAGGGAGCAGGTCAATGGCGTGCCCGAGCCCGAGACGCGGCGTCTATACGAGCGCTTGGTGGAGGGGCGGCTCAATCGCGTGCTGGTCGAGCGATAAAAAACGGGCGCCCGAAGTACTTGGGCACCCGTAAGCTTGCTATGTGTTGGCTCGCCGGATCATTGGCTCTTAGACGAGCTTGATCTTCTCGATGTCCTTGCGCGAGGACTCGCGATACAGCGAGAACTTGCGGCCGATGACCTGGACGACGTCGGCGTGGCAACGCTCGGCGAGCTCCTCGGCGGCCTCGCGGGCGGAAAGGCTGGAGCCATCGAGCACGGAGCACTTAACGAGCTCGTGCTTCTCTAGGTAGGCGACCGTCTGCTCGACGGTGCCCTCGTTGATATCGGACTTGCCGATGATGATGGCGGGGTTGAGGTGATGGGCCATGCTGCGAAGCTGCTTGACCTGTGCTCCTGTCAGTGCCATGGGTTCTCGCTTTCTATGTATGGGGCGCCCCGCGACGGGGCCTTAATCTACGTGAGCTGTCCCACGATAGCGCAGGAACGGCGCGGTGTGGAGCGCGTTTGCCCAGTTCAAAAAGAATGCGGATGCCGAGTGAGTGGGCGGTGCGGGCTGCGAACAGGCTATGAGCTGGGCGCAGAGACCGGCTCCCATGCAATAAACGCCCAACGAACCTTGCGGACATGATCGAGCATATAGCGCCCCTGCGGCACGCCCTTGGAGCCCGGCTCACCGGCATGGGGATTCTCGATCATGTGCTGGGCGATGTAGTCGCGCAGACGGTCGACCTTATCCTCGTTGCCATGCTCAAGCATGCGGGAGAAGTCTGCCACGCCCGCCTCAAGGCTATCGAAGGTATCGCGACGAGGCGATTCGAAGTATGTAACCTGCGGCAACGCACCCATCTGAATGAGGATGTTGAAGGCGTACACAAAGCCATTACTGCAGGTAACCGAGGCGCCGATGGCGTTCATCACGTGCAGGTCATAGCGCGGGCTGGAGTTGGCGACCATCGTGACAGCACAACGCCGGCGAGCCGTACGATCAAGCTTGGCAAGCGCATCTTTTAGGTTGCTCGTGGTGACAGAGCGACTGGCAAAGGCAACATCTACCGCTTTCGCGACCGGTCCAACCAAATCCCAATCATCATCCCAAGCAAGCTCAAGTGGCGTAATCAGGTCCTCGAGCCCATAGTACTCAATGCCAGCATCAAGGGTGCCCAACATGGCAGGGGAAAAATCAGCGGCAATCACGGGATGCCCGTCTTGAGCAAGCGGAATAGCAATCGACCCAGCCCCACACCCCATATCGAGCACCGACTCGTCGGGCTCAAGCGCCAACAGCTTTATAAAATCCCGAGCATACGGAGCAGTCTCCAACGGCCGAAAATGCCGAGCCCTTTTATCCCACTCAAAAGAATCATCAGCCCGCCGCCGACCAGCTTGCAGGCGCATCCACTCCTGATT
>CALDBJ010000044.1 GCA_937937835.1 uncultured Collinsella sp. | reverse complement strand
CCTGCCATTGAAATCATCGTAAACCCGCGGACGGTATCAAAGATGGTGATGCGTTTTTGCATTACGAGAACCGGCGCATTAAGCCGACGACTTTGCCCAAGATGATGGGATTCGTTGCATAGATAGGCTCCATGGTGTCATTCTCGGGCTGCAGGCGTACGCGTCCCTGCTCCTTGTAGAACGTCTTGACGGTCGCTGAACCATCAATCATGGCCACGACAATTTCGCCGTTCATGGCACTCTTTTGTTCACGGACGATGATGTAATCGCCATTGAAGATGCCGACATTGATCATTGAGCTCCCATGCACCTCAAGGATAAAGGAACCCTGATCAGTGGCGATTTCGGTCGGGATAGTAAAAGTGTCTTCGATATTCTGCTCGGCCAGAATGGGAATCCCAGCCGCGACGCGACCAACGAGCGGTAGCGAGACCGTTCCGCGAGGTGCGGTGGGCTCGTCAGATTTAGAAATTGAGACAGAGGAACCGTCCTCGTTAAAGAGTTCCAGGGCACGCGGTTTGGTGGCATCGCGCTTGAGTAGCCCGCGCGCCTCCAGGGCAGAGAGATGGGCGTGCACGGTGCTGGGAGAGGATAGGCCCACGGCAGAAGCCATCTCGCGCACGCTGGGCGGATAACCCTTCTCCTGCTGATATTCCTTGATGAAGTCGTAAATTTGCTGCTGACGCTTGGTAATTTTGCGAGCCATCAGGGCATCCTCTCTACCCATGTCAAACAAATGTTCGAATTTTGCTTGACAGGAACAACTGTTCGAAGATAATAATAACCGAACATTCGTTCTCGCGCTAGACATTTTTGTCCGCGCGGCTTGATAAAACTGTTCTCAGCAAAACACGCGAGAGGAGAACATGATGAACGCAACGAATATGGTCCAGGGAAACCTCGCCCTTAAGCTCGAGACGCCTGCCGCGCCCGCTTTTACTGTTGTCAAGGGTGGACGTTCCGGTTATCAGCCTTTGCCCGTAAAGTCTGCTCGCACTCAGTATGCTGTTGCCGCGCCGACTCCCGCTGCCCTGAAGGTCTCGACGATTGTTGCCGTCGCCGTTGCGCTCACGCTCTTTTTTGTCCTCGCTACGTCGGTCTTTAGCGCTCGTCACGCCGCGTATGCCGAGTCCGTTTCCAACGTTACCTACGAGACCATTCGCGTTCAGCCTGGTGATTCTCTTTGGTCGCTTGCCGAGGAATATCCAATCGAAGGCCTTTCCACGCAAGAGACTTCCGACATGATCCGTAACGTCAATCATCTGGAGCATGGTTCGCTCGCCGCCAGTGCGCATCTTAAGGTTCCTGCTCGTTCGTAATCATTATCGCGCTGCGCATGGTACTCTTGTTATCGTTTAAGAGGAGGTACCATGCGCTGTCCTAAATGCGGCAAGGCACATACCCGCGTCGTTGATTCCCGTATGCAGGAGTCAAATAACACCATTAAACGCCGTCGCGAATGTTGCTCGTGTAACTACCGCTTTACAACGTTCGAGCGATGCGAAGACCCAATTGAGGTCATTAAATCGGACGGAACTAAGCAGCGGTTCGATCGCAATAAGCTGCTCGTCGGCTTGATGCGTGCCACCATCAAGCGCGATATCGACACTAAGAAGCTCAATGAGATTATCGACGATATCGAGGTCGAGCTGCGCTCTCGCACGCTGACGGCCGTTACGTCGCATGAGTTGGGTGACATGGTGCTCAAGCGCTTGGCCAAGATCGATAAGGTGGCGTACATTCGCTTTGCCTCGGTCTACCGCGATTTCAAAGACGTCGATGAGTTTCTGCAAGAGCTCGACAAGCTAAGGTGATTCCATGTCCTGCATTACCGTCAACATAAAGCGTCTCGACCCCACCGTCGAGCTTCCCAAATACGCCCATCCCACCGATGCCGGCTTGGATCTGCGCTCCAACGAGGACTGCGTCCTGAAGCCCTTCGAACGTCGTCTGGTCTCTACCGGGCTGGCCATCGCCCTGCCCGATGGCTACGCCGGCTTCGTCCAGCCCCGCAGCGGCTTGGCCATCAAGCAGGGCCTGTCTATAGTCAATACGCCGGGCCTCATCGACGCCCACTACCGAGGAGAACTCAAGGTTATCCTCATTAACCTGGATCCCTCCAACAACATCCAAATCAACAAAGGCGACCGCATAGCCCAACTTGTCATCCAAGAAGTCCCCACGGTCAACCTCATAGAAGTAGAAGAACTAGACGAAACCGACCGAGGCAACGGAGGCTTCGGCTCCAGCGGCGTCGCCTAGGGCGCTCGTATCTCTCCCGCCCGCCTCTCACACATATCATTCCATGCTCAAACATTCTCGCTTCGCAGGGGCGCACGGATCCCGCTTTCGCCTGAGCCCCATACATATCATCCCGTGCTCAAACATTCTCGCTTCACTGCGAAACTGCGCGCGGGACGATATGTATGGGGCTCAGGCGAAAGGGCTACATGCTTGACATAAAACAATCTTTCTAGTTAGCCGATGCGATAAAGGGATGCCTCCTTTGTCGCATCGACTAACTCTATTTATATTTTCCTGTTTTACCTTTGCAGGTTCTAATGGAGGGGATACCGAAGTAGCTGCTAGTAAGTAAACGTAGCTGCTCAGCGGGAGCCGCCCATATATCGTTCCACGCGCAGTTTCGCAGCGCAGCGAGAATGTTTGAGCATGGAATGATATATGGGCGGCTCCCGCTGAGCAGCGGACTTTCGTCTACCTGATATGAGCAGGTTTTCCGCCCCAGTAGAAGCGGCAGAAGGCTCGTTTGCGCTTTTGGGGTTTGCCTACTAGCTCCATGGTTGCGATGGCGATGTCCTCGGCTGCGTGGGGGCGGCGTAGTACTTCGCCGTTGATGAGTAGCGCTTTGAGCGACTCAGGGTGGTCGTGCAGGTGACGAAGCGTCACGATGAGCTCGCGTGCGGTGGTGACGTGCATGCTGGCGCCCATGCCGGTAAGCATCGTGGTGTTGGCCTTTTCCTGACCGTATGATTTGCCCAGCAGGATCATCGGCAGATGAGCGCACAGGCACTCGGTGACCGTGAGTCCGCCTGATTTGAGGATTGCCAGGTCGCAGCCGTGCATGAGGGCCGCCATGTCGTCCACGTAGTCCAGAACCGTGACGTTGTCGAGCTTCATGGCGTCGAAGAGCGTCTTGAGTCGGGCGGCGTATTCCTTATCCTTGCCCGGTAAAAAGACAAAGTGCATGTCCTCAAAGCTGCGTAAGAAGGGGAGCGTGTGGTCCATCGCGGCACGGAAACGCACGTATGGTTGGGGCAAACTGGCGCCGGCCATCACCAATACGACGGTTTTGTCTATGGGGAGATTGAACTTGCTCAGCTCTTCCTCGCGATCGTAATTTGAATCGAAACCGGCTCGGATGGGGATGCCCGTTATGCGGATCTTTGACTCGGGAACTTTGCGGGGGCGCAGCGTTTCGGCCATAAACTCGTTGGCCACGCAGAACAGGTCGGTGTCCTTGTGGGGCCAAAAGCCTTCGACTTCATAGTCTGTTGGTACGCAGATGACCGGATAATCGATACCCGTAATAACGCGGGCACCCACGGCAACATTGGCTGCTGTGATGTGCGTTGCGACCACGGCTATAGGCCTGCGGCGACGAATATATTCGTTGAAGGCGGGGAACATAATTCGCGACCATGCCGTGCCGCCACCCCAGAGAAGATGCCCCGTAAGCGTATATCGCCAGGTCAGGTCGTAAATGGGGCGTGTGGCTCCCGTAAAAGAAGCCGCGGTCTTATTGCCGTCGAATATAATACGTCCAAAATCAAGGATATCGAGCACTTCAATTTCAATATCCTCAGGGATTCCCTTGGTGCCGCGGATAAGGTCAAATGCTTGTGCAATCGCGTTGGCGGCGGCTTTGTGGCCCGATCCAACTGATGCGTGCACAATGGTTACCAGGGGTTTTTGTGCAGGTAAAACGGTCATTTGCTCCGGTTGGGGAGTGGCTTGCATGGGCAGGGGAGCGCTATTGCTCGTCTGTGTTTGATCCATCGATAACTCCCCTTCAGCTTTGTTACGCGATTTATCATTGTAGTGCATGAGTGTCATGTTCACGTAAATTTGGGTATGAGCGCAAAGAACGACAACGTTTCGACGAGAGGATTCTTCATGACTACCGATCAGCCGATTGATGTTGCGATTATCGGTGGAGGCCCCGCGGGCTATGCTGCCGCCATTTACGCTGCGCGTGCCAACCTGACGACGACCGTGATTGAGCAGGGCATGTCGGGTGGACAGATCGCCACGACCAATGAGGTCGAGAACTATCCGGGCATTCCGCTCTTGAGTGGCGCCGAACTCGGCGAGCGTTTTCAGCAACATGCAGAGGGGCTGGGAGCGCAGGTTACATGGAGCATGGTTACGGGTATCGATTACGATGCCGATGCAGCGCTGTTTACGGTGCATCACGATATGGGCGATACGCTTGCCTCGAGCGTTATCGCTTGCATGGGTGCCACGCCGCGTCCGGCAGGTTTCGCTGGCGAGGATACCTATCGCGGTCGTGGCGTTTCATATTGCGCAACATGTGACGGCATGTTCTTCCGCGGCAAACAGGTCTTTGTAATCGGTGGTGGCAATTCGGCATGCGAAGAGGCACTGTTCCTGTCAGACATTGCCAGCAGTGTGACCATCGTGCTGCGCCGCGACCAGTTCCGTGCGCCTGATGGTGTTGTTCAGAAAGTACTCAAAAAGGACAATATTACAGTTAGGTACCAAACTAGTATTGTGGAACTATCAGGCGAGGCCATGCCCGCGACTATCACCTTTAAGGACAACGCTACCGGTGGCAGCTATTCCGAGTCCTTCGATCCTGGCTCGTTTGGCATTTTTGTCTTTACGGGGACGCAGCCACATACCGAGCTCGTTGAGCACCTAGTCGATCTGGCTCCCGACGGCGGCATTGTCACCGATGATTCCATGGCCACCCGCACACCCGGATTATTCGCAGCCGGCGATATTCGTTCCAAGCGTTTACGCCAGGTTGTGACCGCTGTTTCGGACGGAGCTATAGCGGCAACCAGCGCATACGCTTTCCTACGCGGATAAGTACGATAATATATCTTATGTAAGGTTGCTATCTTTAAAACAAAGTGGTTGGACGGTGTATCAATGTGCTGTCCAACCACTTTTACTTGGCGACTATGTGGTATGCAAAACTAGATAACGTAGAATACAATATATAAATGAACGGAGGATCCTTATGAACCACGCCAAACGCGTTATCCCGATGTCCGATACATCGGTTAGCATTAAGCCTGAGGATATTCAGCCCACTGTGCTGCCCGATGCATTTATTCAGTCCGATATCGTACGCAAACTTAATACGTTGAGTCTGCCGCGCTATGACCAGTTGCCCAATGTGACGCTCTACCGCGATCAGGTCATTGAGTATGTTGCGCTGTGGATGGAGCCGCTGTCCCTTTGCGTTGAGCAGCCTATCATTACGCCATCGATGATCAATAACTACGTGAAGGTCGGCCTGGTGCCTGCTCCGGTCAAAAAGCAATATGGCCGCGAGCAGATTGCGCGTCTCATCGCCATTTGTATCTTTAAGCAGGTGCTGCCCATCGCTGCGGTCCAGGCGCTCTTTAATATTCAGCGTTTGAGCTACGATGCTCCGACGGCTTTCGATTATGTAGTCGATCAACTTGAGGCATCGATTCGTGCGGCGTTTTCCGTCGAGCAGACGCCTGTACCCGATACAGCGCATCAGGTCACACGTGAGTCGCTGCTTGTGCGCAGTGCGGTATCGTCCTTCGTTTCGAAGGCGTACCTGATGAGCTATCTCAAGTTCAACGGGTTTAATAGCTAGCCGACGTATTAAACGGGCGGGACAAAGAGCCATCTGTCGCTTTGTCCCGCCCGTTTTTTTGCTTGGTTGGACTTTATTTGCCCGAAGCTACGCCCATGCCGTAGCCGATGATGAGGCCGTGCATTTCGGCGTAATAGGAATCCAGGCCGTTGCAGGGCATGATGATGGTCTTGGAGCCGGGCCAATGCTCGACTATGCGGTCAGTAAGCGCTTGGGCTCCAGCTTCGTTCTCAACGTGATCAATGACGACCTCGCCGCCCGTAAAACCCTCGGCTTCCATGGTATCGATGATCTTGTTGAGCATCTTCTTTTCGCCACGCGTGTGCCCGACGAGTTCGATTTTACCGGCCTCGCTCGCCGTGCCCAAAATGCGGATATTGAGCTTGTTGGCAATGACGCCGGCTGCCTTAGGGATACGTCCGGCTTTGGCCAGGTTTTCGTAATTGCACAAGCTGAAGAGGATTTTGCTGTTCTGCTCAAGGCTATCGAAGTATGCGCAAGCGTCCTCGAATGAGACATCCGGATTGCTTGCAAGATAGCGGTCGAACAGCAAGAAAATGAGGTCCATTTTGCCGCCAGCTGCGCGCGAATTGACTAGGTGAATCTGCCGGTCGGGCTCCTCGGCAAGAACCATATCGCGAGCCGTGGCTGCTGCGTTGTAGCTGCCCGACACGCCCTCAGAGATCGGCATGCAGATGGTCTTGTCTGCCAATTTGAAGAGCTCGGCCCACTCCCCTACGCTGGGACAAGCGCTCGAAGAAGCGTTCGTCTCCGCCTGAACAGCGCAGTTGAGCTCATGAACATCGAGCGAAAGGTCATCGATGAATTCACGCTCCCCCACTCGAATTTTGAGGGGCGCAAATGCAAAGGTGGTATGGGGCGCGGTCGGTTGCCAATCGCGGAGGTTACAGCTTGAATCTGAGATAAGTGCCCAGCTCATAGAGGGTCCTTTCTAATTGTTCTTCAACAATTATAGCCATCTTGCAAACTGAATGTACGGCTATCTAGTTTTGAATACTAGATAGCCGTACAAGATTAGAGAAAAAAGAATGGACCTCGCGCCTTAAAGCCACGGGGTCCACATTCACACGCTGTGTAAGATGACTTAGTAACGCACGAAGATATAGTTGTTGTTCATGCCGGCGGCAACGGAGCTGATGATAACACCCGTGTTGTAGTCGGAAGCATGAATCATCTGGCCACCACCGATGTAAATGCCGGTGTGGTACGAGTTGACCACAACGTCACCGGGCTGCGGATCGGACACACGCGTCCAGCCCATAAAGGTACCCGTGGTGCCCAGGCGGCAATAGCGACCAGTGAGGCAATAGCTAACGAAACCAGAGCAGTCGAAGCTGTTCGGGCCAATTCCGCCCCAGGAATAAGCGCAACCAAGCTTGCTGTATGCACGCGAGACAACAGAACCGCCATCGACGGACTGGCTCGGAGCAGAAGGCGTCGGAGCCGGAGCAGGCGTAGAGGGCTGCGGCGTCGGAGCAGGTGCCGGCGTAGGAGCCGGAGTGTTGCCGCCCTGGTTGTTGTTATTGCTGGTCTGACCACCGTTGTTGGTGTTCTCGGTCGTACCGGCAGTCTCGTTGCTCACCGTGGCCTTCTCGGCGGTGCTGGCGTTGATGCCGGCCTGCAGCGCGGCGTTGGCCTCGGCCTCTGCGGCAAGCTCGGCCTGCAGCTGCGAATCCAAGGAGTTTACGACGTTCTGTGCTTCAGCCTGCTGGGCGTTAAGCTCGTCGACCTTCTTTTGCGTGGTGGCGACGTTCTTCTCCTGCTCGGCCTGCTTATCGGTGAGCTGCTGCTTAAGCTCCTTGACCTCTTGAATGGTCTGAGCCTGCTTATCGGAAACTTTGCCGTAGTAGAACAAACGGTTGAGCATATCGCTCAGGTCATCGACACCCGTCAGAACCTGAAGTAGGCTCAGGCCGCCGGTTTTGTACTCGCCGGCGACATAGGTCGACAGCTTGGACTGACCATCGGCGATCTCCTGCTGCTTTTGCGTGATCTCGCCAGCAGTCTGATCGAGCGCCTGCGTCTGCGTGGCGAGCTCATCGTAAATCTGCTGGGTTTGGGTACCGATCTGCTCGAGCTTAGTACGAGCAGCGGCAAGGTCGGATGCGGTATCGGCGTAGGCAGGAGCCGCGAGGCCCAAGCCCAAAACACAAGCGAGGGTTGCCGTAGCAGCGCAGCGTGCCATGTTTTTATGCGTGTTTGCTGTGCGCATGTAGCTTCCTTTCCAGTAACTAAGGGTAACGGCTAGTCCACCGTCACCAGGCTAAAGAGCTCCACATCGTCATCAGACGGCGTGAGCTTCTCGCGCGGGTTGAGAAACGCAAGCTCAAGGATACAACCGTAACCGACAAGCTTTGCGCCCATATCTCGCACCAGTTTACCTGTTGCCTCGACGGTTCCGCCCGTCGCGACCAAGTCGTCCAGAATCAACACGGTATCTTTAGAGCTGATAGCGTCGGCATGGATCTCAATTGAATCGGTGCCGTACTCGAGCTCGTAGCTCTGGCTCACGGTCTCGCGCGGCAGCTTACCCGGTTTACGTGCGGGAACAAAGCCGGCGCCAAGGGCTACAGCCACCGGTACGCCTACCATAAAGCCTCGAGCCTCTGGGCCCACGACCTTGGTGATTCCCATGCCGGCAAAGTGCTCGGCGAGGGCATCGGTCATGGCTTTGAGCGCCTCGGGATTGCCGAAGAGCGGCGTGATGTCTTTAAAGATGACTCCGGGCTCGGGATAGTCGGGGATGTCGACGATTTGAGATTCGAAGTCGTACATTGCATGACCTTTCAATGGGTTGCCGGATAAGCGGCAGAGGTTATTTGGCCGCGGTGGCGGTGCCGGAGTGCGAAGGGGCGACGACCTTGAGCGGCTTTACGAGAGAATCCTCGTGCGAAGCCGGTGCGTCTGCCTCTTCGTTTTTGGCCTTGGTGGACTCGGAGCGAGTGATTTCCTCATCGAGTGCATCGATGTCGGCGTCCTCGACCACGGCGTTGAGCGACTCAAAAACGCGGTTCTTGAGCAGCGCAGTGTGCACACCTTCCGTCAGGTCGTGAAGCTTCTTAAACGCACGCTCGAGCTTGGCGTCGCGCTCGTCATCGGAAGTATCCATTCCGAGCATGCTCACGAGCACCTGCTCAAACATCGAGGACTCGCGGTTGGCGGAAGACACGTACTGACGCAGGTTGCGCGGCTCGATATGGAAGCGTGACAGCTCGGAGCAGTAGCGGATGATCGGAAAATCGCGGCCATCGACAAGCTCGCGATTCTGCGGACTCTTGATGATGCGAATGAGGTCGTTCTCGGCGAGCGACCGGATAAACGAACTCTCGACGCCCAACATATCGGGAATGGTCTCGATGGGATGCAGCTTTTGCTTAGTCTCCTTGGGCTCAGTCTTGAGCGGAACATCGGACAGCAAGCCAACCTCGTAGGCGAGCGTTGACAGGTCCGTGGCGTTTTCCAAGCGCTGCTTAATCACGTTGAGCGGCATGTAGCGAGTCTTCTGCAGGTGCAGAATGACCTCCAGGCGATCAACGTCCTCCTTGGAGTACTGCCGGTATCCCTTTGGCGTACGATGAGGGGTAATGAGCCCCTCATCTTCTAGAAATCTAATTTTTGAGTTCGAAAGATCGGGGTATGCGCCTCGAAGTAGGTTGACGACTTGGCCGATACTCAGATAGTTGCGTTCGGCCATGCCCTACTCACCGGTTTCGATGCGCTCCGGCGTGCTCTCGTGGTAGATGAGCGTAAACGTACCGATCTGGACGGAAGAACCGTCTTGCAGCGGGGCTGCATTGACGATGGCACCGTCGACCCAGGTGCCATTGAGCGAGCCCAAGTCCTCGATGCGAGCGCCGAGGCCCTCGCGGATAATGCGCGCGTGGCTGCGCGAAACGGTCATGTCATTGAGGAAGATGCCGTTCGCAGGATCGCGGCCGATGGTGGTCACGTCGTCCTCGAGCTCAAAGGCGGCACCAGTCTGCGGACCCTTGACGATGGACAGAACGGGGGCGGTGATGCGCACGTTGGCCATGAGATCGGGAACGGTGACGTCGCTTGAAGGCACGCGGAATACGCAGGTAGCGTCGGCAGTCTTATCATTCTGAGGCATATTGTTAACCATGTTGTCCATGACAACCCCTAACTTATCGCGGACGTGCCGCAAATAATGAACCGTACGTAATCATACCCCAACGAATCAGTCTTCGATTTCAGGGTTCAGAAAGTCGATGTCCTCGTCCTCGGGATGCGCGAGAGCCTGTTTAATGGCCACTCCGCCCTTAATGGAGTAGATGACAGCCGTGAGCATGGAGAAGATCACGCCGCCGTACACAAAGAAGATGCCGAGGGGCACCGAGCTTCCGTTGAGGCCCGGGAAGGCCTTAAGGGTTGAAGGTAAAAGATGCAGGCCGTCAATAACGGGGAAACCGAGCAGCATGAGCGAGAAGCCGGTCATGAGCAGCGCAGTGGCAATCTTTCCGGGAAAGACGACATCGATGGGTCGACGGTGATAATGACGAACGATAAGCGTGCCGATGCCCAGATAGATGTCGCGGCCAATAATGAGCACGCAGACCCAGATGGGCAGCTCTCCGCGAACCACCAGTCCAAGTACGCCGGTGAACAGCAGCGCACGGTCGCAAATGGGATCCATGACCTTGCCGAGCCACGAGACCGTCTTAGTCATGCGGGCGATCTGGCCGTCCATCCAGTCGGTGGAGGCGGCAACGGCGTAGATTGCGATGGCGATGACGCGGTTGTTATCCGTCACAAACAGGTACAGAAATACCAGGGTGAGGATCAGGCGCGTAAAGGTGATGAAATTGGAGATCGTAAAGATCTTATTCGACGGGTAATCGGAAGTGCCGATAAGCTCCTTTTTGATCTTCTTTTTGATGCCCACAGGACTCCCCCGCTGGTTAACGACAAAACTTTCGATACTATACCCGTTCCGGCGATGTCTATCCAGCGCAGCCATAGAGAGTCCAGACATGTGGAGGACGCTATTAGGCGGGGGATTTCGCATTCGTGTACATCTGCCTCCAAACATGTCGAAAAATGTCGATTTTGGTGGCTGATGTACACGTTTTGATTCGGTGATTACATCGATCGGGAACGTTGTTGCTTTAAGCAAATTAATCATGATGACTGAAAACAAAAAAGGTCAGACACTAGGTGCCTGACCTGCAAACTTCTGGTCGGGACGACTGGATTCGAACCAGCGACCCCTTGACCCCCAGTCAAGTGCGCTACCAAGCTGCGCCACGTCCCGAAGCTTATGTTTGTTGCTCTGCTCTCGCTTGCAACAGGGAGTATATTAACCCGAAACTTTAGACTTGTGCAAGAACTTTTTTATAAATTTTGAAGCAAGTCCAAAATTGTATCTGCGAGCTGGGGTTTTGTTAGCACGGGAAGTTCTTGCGTGCCCGTTGTGCTCACAATCCAGGCCTTGTTAGTGTCGGTTCCAAAGCCCGAATCGGCGCGCGAGACATCGTTGGCGATAATGGCATCGCAGCCCTTGCGGGCCAATTTGCGCTCGGCGTACTCGACAACGTTATCGGTCTCGGCCGCAAATCCGATTACGCATCGCTCGCCCTTCTGGCGCGAGAGCTCGGCCAAAATATCGACCGTCTCGACAAGCTCGATTCGATCCAAGCGTTCGTTGGACTTTTTGAGCTTATGGTCTGCAGGGGCCGCCGGGGTATAGTCGGCGACGGCAGCGGCGCAAATGGCCGCATCGGCCGTCTGGAAGGCGTTCAGGGCCGCTTGGAGCATCTCTGCGGCGGTCTGCACGCGCACGCACTCCATGCCGCCGGGCACATCGAGCGATGTCGGTCCCAACACGAGCGTGACCTCGGCACCGCGGCGAGCAGCCTCCCCCGCCAGGGCGATGCCCATCTTGCCCGACGAACGGTTGCCAATGAAGCGCACCGGGTCGATCGGCTCGTGCGTGGGGCCGGCGGTGATGACGATGCGCTTGCCCGCCAGGTCCTGAGGCGCGGGGTTGAGCACCTCACAGACAGCCTCGACGATGTCCTCGGGCTCGCTCATGCGTCCCGTGTCCACGTCGCCGCAGGCAAGGTAGCCGCTGCCGGGTCCCACCACGCGCACGCCACGGTCGCGCAGCGTGGTCATATTGGCCTGTGTAGCCGGCGCTTTCCACATGCCGTTGTTCATGGCCGGCGCGATCACGATGGGTCGCGGCGTCGCAAGCAGCGTAGTGGAGATGAGGTCGTCGGCGATGCCGTTGGCCATCTTGGCGATGATATTAGCCGTCGCGGGCGCCACGACCACCAGATCGGGCTCCTGCGCAAGCGAAATGTGGTGGATGGGGTCGGAGGGATCGTCGAATAGGCCCACAGCAACGGGCTCGTTGGTGAGCGCACGGAAGGTGAGCGGGCCCACAAACTCCGTGGCATGCTCGCTCATAACGACCTTGACGCGCGCGCCGCGCTTTTGCAGCAGGCGCACGATATTGCATGACTTATAGGCGGCGATCCCGCCGGTAATGCCCAGCAGGATCGTTTTTCCCTCAAGTTGCATTGAATTGTTGGGTGCCGCCGACATCGTTAGGCTTCCTTGCTGGGGAGTACCAGGAGGCGGTGGCAGTACGGGCAGTGCGTAATCTCGCTGCCGTCGTGGTTGAGGTCGCTCATGGACGATGCCTGCAGCGCGGTGTGGCAGACCGTGGGGATGTTGCCCTGGATGGTCTCGACGGCCAGGCCGCGGAACTGCTTGAGCAGACGCTCGTAGTCGGTGAGCACGTCGGCCGGCAGCGTGGCAGCAAGCGCGGTGCGCTCCTTAGTGGCGGCGTCAATCTGAGCCTGCAGGTCGGCAGCCTTGGCGCGAGCGGCCTTGGTATCGGCCTTAACGCCCTCCTCGAACTTGGCGATGATGGCCTGCGCGCGGGTCTCGCGGTCGAGTGCCTCCTTATGAGCGACAACGACGTCCTTGCGGGTGTGCTCAATCTTGTCCAGACGCTTGGCCAGAGTGGCGAGCTCGTTCTCCAGGTCCTGTACCTCGCGGTAGTCGGAACCGTCGACGTGGCGCTTCTTGGCAGCCTCGATGGCGTTGTTGGTCTGAATCTCGGTGGTGTTGAGATCGTCGAGCTCAATGTCAAGATCCTTGCGTTGGGCGTAAAGCTTGGTCATCTCGGCCTTGAGCTTAACGTAGGTCTTGCGCTTGGAAGCGAGCTCCTTGAGCTCCGGCATATTGGCAAGTTCGCTCTTGTTGCGGGCGAGCTCCAAATCGATCTGTTGCAGCTTGAGTAGCGTAGCGCCGGCGCTCATAAGTTCTCTCCTTTTGTCACAGTCCACCATTGGCAAGGGTTCAGTATTTTAATCGCATGACGGGGGTCGACCCCGGCGCCAACCGCAGAGTTCATCAAGATATCAACGAACGGCTCCTCGGAGCGGTCGTGGCCGAGCAAAATCACCGGCAGACCGCGCAAGGCTAGGTCTTGCGCCACGTGGTAGCCCGCCTCGCCCGTCACGATGACATCCGCACCGGCGGCGATGGCAAGCTCACCAAAGTCGCCGAGGGACCCGCCCAAAATGGCGACGGTGCGGCACGGGTGATCGGCCTCGCCCCACACGCGTGGATCGCTTCCGAAGGCCGTGGCAGCACGGGCGGCAAGATCGCGCAGGTTGCAGAAGTCGTGGAGGGTCGCGAGTGCACCCAGACCGGTGAGCTCAGGCTCGTTCATATGCTCCAGCGAGCTCATGGGCTCAGCGCCCAGTAACTCACTCAGGCGAACGCGTGCCTCGTGCGAGCGGTCCAGGTTGGTGTGGAGCGAGATAATGCTCACCCCGCAGCGGGCAGCCTCGTAGAGCGCCGCACTGCACTGGGGACGCGTCGCGCTGGGCGGGCAAAAGGCCTCGGGCGCCTTGATATAGATGGGATGATGCGTGAGCAACACATTGGATCCAGCTTCCAAGGCACGCTGCACGTTGTCCCTGGTAGCGTCAAGCGCACAGGCTACGCCACGGATTTCGTCATCGGGGTCGCCTACGGATAAGCCTACGTGGTCCCAGGGCTCGGCGTCCGTCTTAGGATAGCGTGCAAGCAGGGCGCGCTCGAGTTCGGCGACGATCATGCGGCACCTACGATCGAGAGCAGCGTCTGGGCAAAGTCATCCAGATCGGCCGGATTCACGCGGTCATCGAAAGAGATGCGCAGTGCGCCCAATGCCTGCTCGCGACCGATGCCCATAGCGCTCAAAACGTGGCTGGGGTCCATGCTGCCGCTCGAGCATGCCGAGCCAGCCGACACCTCAAAACCGGCGGCGTCGAGCTTGATGATGAGCTCCTCGGAGTCCATGCCGTCAATGTAGATAGATGCCATGCCGGGCAGACGGTCGGCATGCGCGTAGTCGCCCATGGTGGCATGAATGCGCGGATGGGCCGTAAGCGTGGCGTAGAGCTTATCGGACAGGGCCTGCAGCGTCTCGCGCTCCTGGGCAACGTTGGGCGTCAGTGCGGAGGCGGCGGCGGCAAAAGCCAGCTGCGTGCGCAGGTCTTGCGTACCGGCGCGACGGCCGGCTTCCTGTCCACCGCCAAAGATGCGCGGACGCAGCGGCGTGCGGTTCTTAAGGTAGAGCGCGCCGGATGCCACAGGGCCGCCTATCTTGTGCGCGGCAACGGTCATAGCATCGACGCCCAGCTCGGTGGCATCGAGCGGAATATGTAAGTAGCCTTGGATGGCATCGGTATGAAACAAGGCGCCGGCAGCATGTGCGGCGGCGGCCAGCTCGCGGATGGGCTGCACCACGCCGGTCTCGTTGTTGGCGGCCATGATGCTCACGAGCGCGACGTCGTCGCCGAGCAAGACGCTCAGCGCGGTAGGCTCGATGTAGCCCGCACGGCAGGGCTGCACCAGGTCGACGGTAAAGCCGGCGGCGCGCAGCAGCGGCAGATTGTCCAGAATCGAATCGTGCTCGATGGCCGAAACGATCACGCGGTCGCGCTTGCGATCACGCTGACGGGCGCCCTCGGCAAGACCGAGCAGCGCCAGCTGGTTGGCCTCGGTGCCGCCGTTGGTAAGGATAATCTCGGACGGGCGAACGCGTGCGCCAAAGCTGCGGGCGATATCGCGACGGGCGACTTCCAGGCGCGCGGCGGCCTTGCGGCCAAGCGAGTGCAGCGAGTTGGGGTTGACGCCGGCAAGCTCGCTGTCGTCGTACTCGCGCTGCGCAAGGAGCGCCTCGGCGCGCATGGGCGTCGAGGCGGCATAGTCAAGATTCACGGGTATGCGGTTTTGACCTGCGGTCATAAGGGTTTATGCCTCCTGTGCGGCCTCGTTGCCCAGCTTCTGCAGCAGCGCAACCTCGGCAGCGGGATCTTCGGACTTAAATACGGCGGAGCCGGCTACGAGCACGTTGGCACCGGCCTTGACGACCTCGGCGATGTTCTTGGAAGAGATTCCGCCATCGACCTCGATCAGGGGCGACACGCCGTGGCGTTCGCACATGGCCTTGAGCTCGTGGAGCTTAGCGATGGTGCTCGGGATAAAGCTCTGGCCGCCAAAGCCCGGGTTCACACTCATCAGCAGCACGATATCGACGACCTCGATGATGCTCTCGAGCACGCAGACAGGCGTTGCGGGGTTGAGCACCACGCCAGCCTTGACACCGCGCTGCTGCAGGTGCGTGAGCGTGCGGTGCAGGTGCGTGGAGGCCTCGTAGTGCACGGTAATCATATCGGCGCCGGCGTCGGCGTACCAATCGACCGTCTCGTCGGGATTCGACACCATGAGGTGAGCGTCGACCGGCACGTCGGTGGAGCGCTTGACGGCCTTGAGGATATCAACGCCAAAGGTGAGATTGCCAGTAAAGTGACCGTCCATCACGTCGAAGTGCACAAAGTCAGCACCGGCGATCTTGTCGAGGTCACCCTTAAGGTTGGCCATATCGGCCGAAAGGACGGACGGAGCGATTTTAATGGAACCCATGGTAGTAGCCTTTCTGCACTAGTCGTTGAGTCCGTAGAACTCTTGCGATGGGACGCGGTCGGTGAGAATTTCGAGCGCCCTATCTAAAGTAACACCGTTGTAGAGCGTTTGCTCCACGGCAAAGGTGAGCGGAATGTCTACGCCCAGTGAACGGGCTAGCTCGCTGACGCTGCGGGCCGCGACGGCGCCCTCGACCACCATGTGCGTGCGTGCCTGGTACTCGTCGAGCGACACGCCGTGGGCAAACTCGTAGCCAAAGGTGCGGTTGCGCGAATGCTCCGAGGTACAGGTGGCGATGAGGTCGCCCATGCCGGCAAGTCCCATGCAGGTCATGGCCTGCCCGCCGCGGGCATGCACCAGTCGGCTGATCTCGGCCAGGCCGCGCGTCATGATAAGGGCGAGCGTGTTGTCGCCCGCGCCGGAGCCGGCGGAAATGCCGCACACGATGGCGATGACATTCTTCATTGCGCCGCAAACCTCGACGCCGGTCATGTCCTGCGACAGGTAGATGCGGAAGGCCGTGGATAGGAGCAGGTCCTTAAAGGACTCCCCTACCTGCGCGTCTTTGCTGGCGATGACGGCGGCAGAAAGTCCGCCGCGGCAGATCTCCTCGGCATGGTTGGGGCCCGAGAGGGCCGCCACGCGCGTCTCGTTGCCAATCTCGCTGGCGATGACCTCGCTCATGAGCAGGCCGGACTCGGGCTCAATACCCTTGGTGAGGCAGAGTACCGGGGCGTCGGCGGCGATGAAGTGTGCTGCCTGCTGACATACACTGCGCAGGTGCGTGGAGGGCACGGCAAAGATAATGGCATCGGCGCCGTCGAGCGCCTGCGATAGGTCCGTGGTGGCGACAACGTTGCCGGGCAGCTCGTAGTCCATCAAATACCGGGGATTGCGATGCCCCCCGTTAATGCCGGCGGCCGTCTGCTCGCTATGGGCCCACATTATCACGCGCTCGGCTCGCGCGGCAGCAAGGCCGGCGACGGCGGTTCCCCAGGAGCCGGAGCCAATCAGCGCAACATTCATGACTCTCTCCTACTTATCGTCGGGCTCGGTGACGCGCTTGGTAAACGAGAGCTTGGACTCCTTGCCCGTCATGAGCTTTTTGATGTTCGCGCGATGCGCCCACACCACGGTGATGCCGATCATCGCCATGCAAAACTTGAGACCCAGGCTGCCGTACGGAAAGACCGCGCAGACGGCGATGGGAAGGCCGATGGCAGCGGCAAGCGAGCCCACCGACACAAACTTGGTGATGGCGACGGCCACGATAAACATGCCCAGCAGCGAAAGTCCGATGGGCCAGTACCAGGCGAGGATGACGCCCAAGCCCACGGCGATACCCTTGCCGCCATGGAAGTTGAGGTAGGGCGAGAAGATGTGCCCCCACACCGCTGCCAGGCAAATGACGCCGAGCATCCAGTCGCCGGGGGCTCCGGGCGCCATGATGCTTACAGGGAAGCCATAGCCCACGCCCGCGATGAGCGGACGCGCGATAAGGATGCAGATGGCGCCCTTAAGGCAGTCGAGCAGCAGCGTGAGCGCGGCCACCTTGGGACCGGCCACGCGCAGCGCGTTGGTGGTGCCGATGTTGCCGGAGCCAGCCTTGCGAATGTCAGTGTGGTTGAACACGCGGCCCAAGATCAGGCCAAACGGAATCGCCCCGATAAAGAACGAGACCACGGCGCAGATGGCGGTCAGCAGAATCGGATTATGCATCCTTTTGCTCCTTCTTCCTAAAGAAGAGTCGAATGGGTGTGCCAGCAAAGTCGAAGGTCGAGCGCATGCGGTTCTCCACGTAGCGCTGGTAGGTGTCGTTGACCAGGTCGCTGTGGTTGACGAAGAACGTGAACGTCGGCGGGTTGACGCCCGTCTGGGTCACGTAGTGCATACGCAGGCGGCGCTTGCCGTCCACCACGGTATGACCGAACTCGCGCAGGTCGGTGAGGAACGTGTTGAGGCGCGAGGTGCTAATCTTCTGCGAGCGCGTCTTTTCGGCGGCGTCGACCATCGCCCAGATCTTCTCGACGCTGCGGCCGGTCAGGGCAGAGATGCGCAGGTACTGGGCCCAGGGAGCCATGACGCCCAGACGGCGGTCGATGGTCTCCATGCAGGCCTCGCGCTTACGGTCGTCGTCGAGCAGATCCCACTTGTTGAGCAGCACTACGATGGCGCAGCCGCGCTCGATGGCCAAGCCCATGACCTTCTGGTCCTGCTCGGTAACGCCCACGGAGGCGTCGACGACGAGCAGCGCCACGTCGGCGCGGTCGATGGCGCGCAGGCCGCGGACCATCGAGTAGTACTCGATGCTTTCGTACACGGTGCTCTTCTTGCGAATGCCCGCAGTGTCGACCATGCGGTAGTGCTTGCCGTTTCGCTCGACGACCGTGTCGATGGCGTCGCGCGTGGTGCCGGCAATGTTGGACACGATGGAGCGGTCGGCGCCCAGGATGCGGTTGAACAGCGACGACTTCCCGGCATTGGGGCGGCCGATGATGGCCACGTTCAACGCATCGGGGAACTCATCGGCGACCTCGTCCTCTTCCTCGGGAAGCAGGGCCACGATGTCGTCGAGCAGGTCGCCCGTGCCGTGGCCGTGCAGGGCCGAGAGCGGCGTGGGCTCGCCGATGCCGAGGGAATAGAACTCCCAGATGCTGTCGTTCTCGCGATCGGGGTTGTCGAGCTTGTTCACCAGCAGAAAGACCGGCTTGTCGCAGCGCTTGAGCATGCGGGCGACCGACTCGTCCTCCTCGGTAACGCCGGTGCGGCCGTCGACCACAAACAGGATGACGGCGGCTTCCTCGGCGGCGGCGAGGGCCTGGTCGCGGATGGATGTGGCAAACACGTCATCGCTCTTGAGCGGCTCGATGCCGCCCGTGTCGACGATGGTGAACTCGCGGCCGTTCCAATCGGCCGTGTGAAACGAGCGGTCGCGCGTAACGCCGCGGGACTCGTGGACGATGGCGTCCGAGGTCTGGGCCAGGCGGTTAACGAGCGTGGACTTGCCCACGTTGGGGCGTCCGACGACGGCGACGATAGGTTTCATCTGCTCTCCTTTAAAGGGTAGGGTCAGTGGAAGTGTTAGAGTCGGCAGGCACAATGCCAAGGATGTGCTCCAGGGTATCGAGCAGCTCATGCGGCATGGTTGACACCACATGAACCTCGGCGCCGCGACTGGTAAGGCTTGCGAGTAAATCGTCACGATGATACTCGTCAAGCGTCATGCCGTCAGCGTTGAACATGAGCTTAGGCACAAAGAGCATAACCCCAGAGAGGTCCTGCGGCAGCTGCTCCAGAATGTCACACGCGACGATAAGGCCGGTCACGTCCACGTTGCCGCCAAAGTAGCGGTTCTTGATGGCTGTGACGGCGCCGCCGAGACCATGCGGCGACTCCACAAAACGCGCTACGGTGTCGCGCGCGCTGGCGCCGGAGAGGCACAGAAGGCGCTGGTTGCGCTCGGCGATACCAGCGCGGACGCGGGCCAGTCGCTCGGCATCGGTAGTCAACACGTCGTCGGTCTCATCCAGATACGAGCGGATCATGCCGATGCCGTCGTAGTACTGCGGATAGCCGTCGTAAAAGTCTGCCTCGGGAGGATCGATGCCGGCGTCCAGATAGAACTCGTCGCTCATCTGGAAGGTGTGGCGGCCAAAGCGCTCATAGGCACGGTCCTGGAAGGGCCTAATCATGGCGATAGTCTCGCGCGCTAGCTCGGGTTTGTCGCTGTAGGACCAGCTAAAACGGTTCTGATGCTTGGTAAAACCGAGCGGCACAATGCCTAGGCTGGTGATTTGCTCGTGCTCCTCGCAAAAGCGCAGGGTCTTTTCCAGCTCCTCGCCGTCGTTCATGCCGGGGCACAACACGACCTGCGCGTGAATCTCGATGCCGGCGGCCATGATGGCCTCGAGTACGTCCATGCCGCGTTGGGCGTTGCGGCCCATCATGCGTCGGCGGACGTCGGGGCTTACGGCATGGACCGACACATTCATGGGACTCATGTTGCGTTGGATGACGTTTTGCACGTCCTCGTCGGTGAGGTTCGTGAGCGTGACAAAGTTGCCCTGCAAAAAGCTCAGACGGTAGTCGTCATCGCGAATATAGAGCGTGGAGCGGCCGCCCTTGGGCAACATGGTCATAAAGCAGAACACGCAGGCGTTTACGCAGGTACGCATGCCGTCGAAGATGGGGCCATCGAACTCCAAACCCCAATCCTCGCCGGGAAAGCGGTCGAGCTCGACGGGGGTGACGGTGCCGTCGCGCGGGTCGAAAACCTCGAGGTCGACGGTATCGTCATCGGCCTCCCAGAGCCACACAATCATGTCGGTGAGCTGCTCACCGTTAACCGTGAGCACGCGCATGCCCGGCTCGATACCCACATCCCATGCGGGCGATTCGGGACGCACGTTTTTAACGAGCGCGCCCTCACCCGGCTCGGGGTCGCGGCTGCGCCCGTAATCGGCCACCTCGGCGGCGTATGCGGGTACGGTCTGGTCCATGATTAGCGGCAAAGCTCCTTGATGCGCGTGACGGCGCGTTCGATGTGTTCTTGCGGGGTGGAGGCTCCGGCGGTGATGCCGATGTGGCGCGCGTCGGCAAACCAAGCGGCCTGGAGCTCAGAAGCTTCCTCGATGTGATACGTGCGCTCGCAGGCGTCTGCGCAAATCTGCGCCAGGCGGCGGGTGTTGCCCGAGTTCTTGCCGCCCACGACGACCATGCAGTCGCAGCGGTTGGCAAGTGTGGCTGCTGCCTGTTGACGCTCACTCGTGGCGGAGCAGATGGTGTTGATCACACGCAGCTCCTGCACGCGTGGGGTGATAGCGGCCACGACCTCGGCGAGGTTCTGCGCGGTCTGGGTGGTCTGCACAACCAGGCCCACCTTGCCCTTGAGCGACAAGGCGTTGGCATCGGCGGCACAGCTCACGACCTGCGCATCATTGCCGGCGTGGCCTAGGATGCCCTCCACCTCGGGATGGCCCGGTTCGCCCACGACGAGTACGCGATAGCCCTCGCGCACCAGCCGCTCGGCGGCCACGTGGACCTTCTTGACGTAAGGGCAGGTGGCGTCGATCACGTTGAGGCCGCGCTTGCGGGCAGCATCGATGACCTGCGGCACCACACCGTGGGCGCGGATGATCACGGTGCCGGTTGCGGCGTCGTCCAGGGTTTCGGCCAAGCCAACGCCTGCCTCGGCGAGCTCGCGTACCACGATGGGGTTATGGATGAGCGGACCCAAGGTATGGACCTGAGTGCACTCCCCTGCCTGCGGGGCGGCCGCTAGGGCCATATCGAGCGCACGCTGCACACCG
Organism: uncultured Collinsella sp.; assembly: GCA_937937835.1. Taxonomy (GTDB): domain Bacteria; phylum Actinomycetota; class Coriobacteriia; order Coriobacteriales; family Coriobacteriaceae; genus Collinsella. The sequence goes on along the minus strand of CALDBJ010000044.1, from coordinate 7,220 downwards.
TAGCAGGTGCCGGCGTGGGCGGCGATCTCGATGGTGGGGGCGTCTGCCTTGCCGGCAACGGCCTCGACGGTATTCATGACATCCTCGCTCATGGCTAGAACCTGCCCGGATGCTCGGCGCACAGCTCGTCTCGCATAGCGTAGACGCGGTTCATGGCCTCGGCCTCAAACCATTCCAGGCGCTCCGTGCGCTTAAGCCCAGCCGGTGCGTCGGAAAGCGAGACGGCCTTGCCGGCGCGGATCCAGCACTTCTTGGGTCGCATGATCTTTTTGCCCGCGGGCGTGATGTCGGACCAGCCGCAGATGGCGAGCGGGTTCACAGGTGCCTTGCCCATCTGAGCGATGAGCGCAAAGCCGCCGTGGACCTCGGGCTTGATCTCGCGCGAGCGGATGCGCGTGCCCTCGGGGAAGATCAGAACGTCCTCACCGCGCTGCAGCGCATGCTGGGCGGCACGTAGGCACTTCATATCGGCAGTACCACGCTCGACGGGGATGCCGCCAACGCGGCTAAAGGCCCAGCGCACAATCTTGCTCTTGGCGAACTCGGATTTAAAGATGGGACGAATGCGGCGGCCCCCAAAGAACAGCGCCGTCTCCACGGCCAAGAGCTCGGCCATCGAGGTGTGGTTGCAGATGACCACGCTGCCGCGGCCTTCCTGGCGCTCAAACAGCAGGTCGGCATTCTCGACCTTCCAGCGCCACATGAGCTTGGAGAAGGCCCAAAGGATTGCCATGACCACGACGACGGTGCCGCGGATGAGCGCCGGGAACTCGGCGTAGGGGGCGTTGTAATAGTCCTCGGGCGTCTGCTTAAACAGGCGCATGGGCTACCTCCTTTGGTTGATGAGGTCCTCGATTATCGAGACGACCTCATCGATGGTGTGGGCGGTGGAGTCGACGTGCACGGCGTCCTCGGCGGGCACGAGCGGGGCGAGGACGCGGCTGCTGTCGAGCTTGTCGCGCTGCTTAAGGGCGTCGAGGGTCTCGTCGACCTCGGCTTCGAGCTGCTCGGACGTGAGCGGCTGGGCGTCGTTTTGGTGACGCTGCAGCACGCGGCGGCGGGCGCGCTCACGCGGGTCGGCGGTTAGGAAGACCTTGACCTGCGCGTTAGGGAACACGACGGTACCGATGTCGCGACCCTCGGCCACGATATCGCGGTCCTCGGCGGCGCGGCGCTGGTGGATGAGCATGGCGGCGCGCACGCCCGGATAGGCCGAGACCTTGGACACGTTGGCGTCGACCTGAGGGGTGCGGATGGCAGCCGAAGCGTCCTGGCCGTCAATGGTCAGGCGCGTATCCTCGCCGGTGCCGTTGGTAAAGCGAATTTCGATCTGCTCGGCGAGGGCGTCGATTGCCGCCTCGTCGTCCAGATCGATGCCGCGGTCGAGCGCGGCGAAGGTGACGGCGCGATACATGGCGCCCGTGTCGAGCTTGTTAAAGCCCAGCTGGCGGGCGATCTCCTTGGCGATGGTGGACTTGCCGGAACCGGCGGGGCCGTCGATGGCGACGATCATGCAATGCTTCCTTTCGATGGTTGACGTGCTGGTATGGTTCGCAGGCGTTGGGGCGCGGCGGGTTGCCTAACCCGTGTAGCGCTCGCGGTAGGTGTTGCGCTTGGGTGCGGAGCCGTGGCTGCCGTGGTGGCGCGTGCGGCTGGCGGGCGTGTCTTGGGGCTTGCCGCCGTTGCGCTTGACGCTCGCTTGCTTGGGCGGGATGCCGCCGCTTTTGAGGATCTGCACCTCGCGGTCGGTGAGCTCGCGCCATGAGCCCTTGGCCACGTCCTTGAGCTCCAGACCGGCAAAGTTACAGCGATGCAGGCGGATCACCGGGTGGTGGATCTTGCTCAGCATGCGCTTGACCTGATTTTTGCGGCCCTCGCGGATGATGACCTCCACGGCGGTGGTACCGGGCTTGATACCTTGCGGAGCCACGGCCTCGGCCTCGCGCGCGTTAATGACACGGCAGATTGCCGGCTGGCACAGGCCGTCGTCGAGCTCGATGCCACGGCGGAGCGGCGTAAGATCGCGGTCTGATAAGTCTCCGTCCACAAGCGCCTGGTAGGTCTTGTAGACGTGTTTGCTCGGGTGCAGCAGGTCCTGAGACAGGTCGCCGTCGGTGGTAAAGAGCAAAAGGCCCGTGGTGTCGCGGTCCAGGCGACCAACCGGGAATAGTCCCGGAAAGCGGTCGCGCGGGACCAGATCAGCCACGCAAGGGCGCTCCTGCGGATCGCTCATGGTGGTAAGGTAGCCGGTCGGCTTGTAGAGCATCAGGTACACGGCGCCCTGGTTGAGCTTGACGGGCATGCCGTCGACCTCGATGTGATCGTGGTCGACATCGACCTTGGTGCCCAGTTCGGTCGCGACCTGGCCGTTGACGGTCACGCGGCCGGCGGTCATCAGGTCCTCCGAGCCGCGGCGGCTCGCCACGCCCGCGCGCGCCAAAAAGCGCTGCAGGCGCATGGTGTGCGGATAGACGGGCTGGGCGTCGCCTGCGGGCGTCGTGGCGCCCGTGGCACTTGCGGTGCACGTCTCCCCTACTTCGTTAGTCCTCATCATGCGTGTCCTCCGCAGTGTCGTCGGTGGCCAGGAATTCCTCGCCACCGACCGCCTCGACATCATCAATATCGGTATCGAGCAGCTCGCGCTCTTCGTCTAGGTCCTCGGCTTGCTCCTCGAGCGTGGACTGAATACTGCGGCCGCTCAGGCGCTCGCGGATAAACTGGCGCGACTGCTCGTCGGGGGCAAACTGCTCCAGATCGGGTAGGTCGCGGGTGGAGCGCAGGCCGAACTTTTCCAAGAAGGCGTTGGTCGTGCCGTAAATGATGGCCTGACCGCGCTCGGGGTCACGGCCGAGCTCGCGCACCAGACCCTTGTCCACGAGCGACGCGATGACGCCGTCTGAGTTGACGCCGCGGATGCCCTTGACCACCTCGCGCGTTACGGGCTGGTGGTATGCGATCACGGCCAGGGTTTCGAGCGCCGCCTGCGATAGCTTTTGCGTGTCCCAGCTCAACACATAGGCCTCGACTACGTCGTGGTAGGCAGGATGCGTGAACAGGCGCCAGCCGCCGGCGACCTCGCGCAGCTGAAAGCCGCGATTGGCCTCCTCGTACTCAACCTTGAGCTCGGCGAGCAGCGACGCGCACTCGCCCGGGGCGATATCCAGTGCGCCGGCCAGCGCGGGCGCACTCACCGGGTCGCTCGACACCAGCAGCAGCGCCTCGAGAGCGCCTTTGAGGCTGTTTGCCTCCAGCGTGGAAAGGGTTGACATGGTTGCGGCTCCTATTCGGTGAGCTCGGGGCCCTCGCCGGGCACGTATGCCTCGGCTCCCTCGACTCGGTTGATGCAGATGGTTCCAAAGATCTCATCTTGGCTCAGCGTGAGCGAGCCGCGTTTGGCGAGCTCCAGCATGGCCAGGAAGGTGACGACGAGCTGCTCGGTGGTGGCGTCGCCGTCCAGTAGCTCGCGGAAGGTGCAGGTTTGGTGCGCCATGGTAAAGCGGTCGACCGAGGCCACCGTCAGGTCGAGCGGCACGCGATGGGGTGCCACGTGTTCGGCTTCCAGCAGGAAGGTCTGCCGTTTGCCATCCAGGTCGGCACAGATGACGGCGAGGCCGCGCAGAGTAATGCCGGCCAGGTAGTCGGGCATAAGGCCTAAAAACTCGGGGTCGGGACCGGCTACGCGCGGATGCATGCGGCTTTCGGCCTGCATGCGGGCACCGAGGGCCGCAGCCGCGCCTTTAAACTGCTTGTAGGCAATCAGGCGCTGGATCAGGACCTCGCGCAGGGCGTCGCCGTCGAGCGCGCTGAGCTCCTCGAGGTCTTCGTCAAACTCGTCATCGTCGTCATCGACTTTGCGCGGGGCCTCCTGCGGCACCAAGGAGGCGGCCTTGATGTCCAAAAGTGTTGCCGCGACCAGCAAAAAGTCGCTCGCCACGTCCAGGTCCAGCGCCTCGATGCGCTCGGCCTCGGCAAGGTATTGCTCGGCCACCTCGCTGATGGAGATGGCGCCGATATCTACTTTTTGGCGGGTTACCAGCTGCAGCAGCAGGTCGAACGGTCCGCTGTAGACCTGCGTCGACACGCGATACGACATCTTCGACCTCCTTTGACGGCGCCTTCGCGGCGCGGTTTGGGTGCATGTTGCGACCGTTTTGCACGGTCGACCTGTAAGTTTACCTTAGATGCCGGCGATTGCGAAGTTGAGCAGCTGCTCAGCAAGCGGATACACGGTAACGTCGAAATAGCGGCCGATCACGTCGATGCCGGTCCACATGGGCAGCAGGTACAGCACTAGGATGAGGATGGGCATAGCGTATTGCTGCAGACGATAATAGTTGTTGAGAGCCTTGCCTTTAAGGAACGGCACAATGATCGAAGAGCCGTCGAGCGGTGGGATCGGGATGAGGTTGAAGAACGCGAGTGACAGGTTGACTACGATAAACGTGGCGCCGAAGTTCATGATCTGTGACGCCAGGGCAAAGGACATGCGGGTGTAGAGGTTGCCGTATGCCGTGTGCATGAGGGCGGCCGCAAGGCACGCGAGGGCGATGTTCGATGCGGGGCCGGCTGCGCTAACCAGGACCTCATCGCGCTTGGGGTGCTTGAGGTTGTTGAGGTAGACGGGCACGGGCTTGGCGAAGGCGAACACCGGGCCGCCGGCGGCAAGCATGAGCAGCGGCAAGATGATGGTGCCAAACGGGTCGATATGGTTGAGCGGGTTGAGCGAGACACGTCCGCGCGAACGGGCTGTCTTATCGCCGAGTGCCCAGGCCGCGGCGGCGTGTGCACTTTCGTGGATAACGATGCCGACGATGACGGCGACGGCGCTGGCGAGCAGGTTCATGAGGTAGCTGCTGGACATGGCACTCTCCTAGCGGACGCGGCGCGAGGCGCGCGTGAGCAGGTAGTCGGCCACAAACAGAATGACGGCGACGATGGCATAATCCAGGCGGAACACGCCGCCAAAGGGCGAGGTGATAACGCCGTAGCCTGCAATGGCGCTCGGCAGTGCGCGCGAAAGCTCAACGACAAAGCCCACGATCTGCAGCTTGGCGGTGAGGCCGCTAAAACACAGCAGCACGGTCATCGCGCTCATAAAGATGCCGCAGATGCGACAGGCGGTGGCGATGATGCTCATCGCCACGGCGGTGGCCTTACGAGAGTTCACGCGCGGTCTCCTCTTCGATCTGGGTGGAAAGCTCCAGCCATTCATCCTCGAGCTTGGGCAGCTCTTGCTTAAGGCCGTTATATTCCCCCAGCGCGGCGTTGAACTTGTCCTGATCGGCATAAAGCTCTTCGCTCGCCATCAATTCCATAAGCTCGTCATAGCGGGCGCGCTTTTTGTCGAGCTCGGCCTCGATCTTCTTGAGCTGGTTGCGCACGCCCTTGAGCTTTTTGTTGAGCGCGGCGCGGGCCTGGGCCTCGGCGCGCTTTTGCTCCTTGGTCTTTTTGCCCTCGGCGGGCTTGGAGGCGGTGGCGGGGGTGTCGGGCTGGGCCGCGGTGACCTTAGCGGACTTGGTCGCGGCCGGTGCGCTCTCCCCTGCCGCATCGGCCGCGGCGCGGGCTGCGAGGTCCTCGCGCTTGTAGAGGTAGTAGTCGTAGTCGCCGTCGTAGACCGTGACCTTGCCATCGCGGATGTCAATGATGCGCGTACCAGGTGCTCGTCGTGGCTGATCAGCACGATGGTGCCGGGGAAGTTTTGCAGGGCGTTCTCGAGCATGTCTACCGAGTCGATGTCCAGGTGGTTGGTGGGCTCGTCCAGGCACAGGAGCGCCTCGGGGGCCACGAGCATCTTGGCAAGCGCCAGACGCGCCTTTTCGCCGCCGGAGAGGACACGGACCTGCTTCTCGATGGAGTCGTTGTCGCTAAATAAGAAGGCGCCCAGCAGGCTGCGCTGCTGCGGCACGGTCCACTTGGGCGTGACGGTGTCGATCTCTTGCAGGACGGTGTTGGACTCGGTCATGCCCTCGAGCGCGTGCTGGGCGTAGTAGGCCACACCCACGTTGGTGCCCAGGTCGCGGGTGCCGGTGGTGGGCGGTTCCAGGCCGGCGAGGATCTTCATGAGGGTGGACTTGCCGGCGCCGTTGGGGCCGACGAGCGCCACATGCTCGCCGCGGTAGAGTTTGAGGTCGATGTCGCTGTAGATGTGCTTGTCGCCGTAGGACTTGGAGACGCCCTCCAAGCCCACGACCATATCGCCCGAGCGCGGCGGGTCGGGAAACTTAAAGTCGATGTGCTTGTGGCCCTCGGGCAGGATGACGAGCTCCTTTTTGATTTGCTCGATCTTGCGGATGCGCTCCTGCGCCTGGGCGGCCTTGGTGGGCTTGTAGCGGAACTTGTCGACGAAGACCTGCATATGGGCGATGTCGCGCTCCTGCGCGGCGCGCTTGGCGCGCATCTGCTCCAGGTTGTCCTCGCGCTGCTTGAGGTAGCTGCTGTAGTTGCCGGTGTAGGTGGTCACGCGGCGGTTTTCGAGGGCGGCGACGTGGTCGACGCAGGCGTCCATGAAGGCGCGGTCGTGGCTGACGATGAGGACGGCGCCATCGTAGTTCGCGATAAAGCCGCGCAGCCACTGGACGCTTTCGAGGTCCAGGTGGTTGGTGGGCTCGTCCAGAAGCAGCAAGTCGGGATGGCGCAGGAAGAGCTTAGCGAGCGCGATGCGCATCTGCCAGCCGCCCGAGAACTCGGAGCACGGGCGCTCAAAGTCGGTGACTTTGAAGCCCAGGCCGGACAGGATCTTGCGGGCGTTGCTCTCGAGCTCGTAGCCGCCCAGGTGCTCAAAGCGGTCTTGGACCTGACCGTACTCGTTAAGGAGTGCGTCAACGTCCTTGCCCTGCTCGGAGAGCTCGGTGATCTGGGCCTGCAGCTCGTTGGCGCGCTCGCCCATGCGGCGGATTTCCTTGGCGGCGGCCATGACCTCGGCAAGGATGGTGGTGTCCTTTTGCTCCAGGTTGGTTTCCTGCTCTAGGTAGCCCACTTGGCAGTCCTTGGCGTACTGGACCTGGCCGGCGTCGGGGCTGTCGATGCCCATGATGATCTTGAGCATGGTGGTTTTGCCGGCGCCGTTGGGGCCCACGAGCGCGAAGCGCTCGCCGGGGTTGATCTGGAAGGACGCGCCGCTAAAGAGGACGCGCGCGCCGAAGCTTTTTTCGATCTTGTCGACCAGGAGGATCATGGTGCCGCCTTTGACCTTGTATTCCTATATGAAAAAAGGCCCCAAC